>CAZDUI010000018.1:0-68564 GCA_964508605.1 uncultured Weeksellaceae bacterium
TACTGAATACTAAATTTGCTAATTGGAAAGGAGAAAATGAGCAGGTGGATGATGTTTGTGTTATTGGAGTGAGACTATAACGAAGTTAATTCTCGTGCGCCAGATAATACCATCCTGATGAATATCTAAACCATAGGCGTGAGACTATGACTTGCCGCATCACGAGCCTGACCGAAGCGATTGGACAGAGTGATGCTCCTGTATGCTCTCCATTAGTATTTGAACTTTTCTGTCGTTGAACATAAAAGGTTGACTATTAGAAACTTTTTACCCCTCTTGAACTTTAAATGGGCTGGACTGATTTGACACCCGCAATTGCTTACATTGCATTTGCTTAACATTCAGGCAGCTTTACTCTTTCCGATTCACAGTTTACAGCTACTATCTTTGGTTAACCTGTTTTCCGTTTTTCCACAGCTTCTGCCATATTACTTTACCATCGCGATCGTACATCACTTCCTGGCCATGTTTCACTCCGTCGAGATAATGCTCTACCTTGCCCACTGCGAAAGGACGGCTGTCGTGAACAAAATACCACACAATTCGTCCGTGATACCGGTTCCCTTTCAATATAGCACTTTCGAATTTGATTCTGCCGTTTTTCTTGTCGGCAATTCTATAATAAGCGGTTGGATTGTCGTCCTTAAAGCGAAAGACCGTATCGGTGTGTGTGCTGCCTCCGTCTGCACTACTTAAGGTGATTGCTTCGGGGCTGTATTACTTAACATCTTCTTCTACGATGGCAATCGTGTCCAATCTTAAGGTGTCATTTTGGTAATCGTAAGGGTTCATTGTGAATCCCTGATTGCATAGTCCAGTCAATGGGCAAAAGAAAAACAACGATTGAAATAGCATGGATAGCTTTGGGATGCTCATGGTAGACGCTTCATTGCAAAAATCGGGCAAGAAATATCCTGCCACTTTAGGATGAAATTCAAAAAACAAGGAGTGCATCTGAATAATACCAATTGTAATTATAAAAAAGTCCAATCTTTTTTATAATACTACTATTGTTAATGCCGATGGAATCATTCAAATAGTACAATGTAGCCAAGGCGAAATTGGACTATATTGAATATCCAATCGGATAACTTCAAACGGCCAAATAAAGTTTTTTTTCGCAATTCCCATATGTCAAACCATTTGAATTCCCCGGTCCATGGGATGCCATATTTTATCCGATAAACTCAAAATAATTATCGGAATCAATCACTTTTGCTTCTGCCTTATATTCTTCAATGAATTTATGGGGAAACTTTAACTGCTTTTTAGATTTCCATTTAAATTCGTAGGCTGTAATTTTGCCATCAATTTCTTCTATCCAATCTATTTCTTGTTGCTGCGCTGTTCGCCAGAAATATGTTTTAGAATATATTTTATGGTACTTCAAGTACTTTATTCTTTCGCTTATTAAAAAGTTTTCCCAAAGTGCTCCTTTATCTTGCCTGAATTCTAAAGAGTTGAAGTTTGATATTAACGCGTTTCGCAGGCCGGTGTCAAAAAAATAAATTTTTCTGTTTGTTTTTATTTCATTTCTTAAGTTTCTGCTAAAGGGGTTTACCCTAAACAAAACATAAGCTTTTTCCAATAAATCGATATAACTGCTCACCGTTTCTTTATTCACCCCTAACATTACAGATAGTTCGGTATACGAAACTTCATTGCCAAGTTGCATTGCCAAAACTTGCGTAAGTTTTTGCAAAATATCTGCTTTTTTTATACCCGCCAGCATTAGAATGTCTTTGTACAAATAACTATTTATCAAATTTTCCAGAACTTCCCTTTCCTTTCCCATGTAGTTAAGTACATCTGGGTACATTCCATAGATAATTCTTTGTTCCAGCTGTTTACTTACCTCAAAAAATCCAATGCTCTTTACTAGCTCTTGAACGGAAATAGGGTACATATTGTATTCCCACTTTCTTCCTGTTAGTGGCTCGTTTATTTCATTATTTAATTCGAAGGCCGAAGAACCACTCAATATCAATTGAACATCATTAAATTGATCAATTATGATTTTAGATGTCATGCCGATATTATTAATTCGTTGGGCTTCATCGATAAATACTATTTTTTTATCACCTATCAGTCTTTTTAAAAAGCTCGTATTTGGCTCGTTCAATTTCTGTTGTACCGTGAAATCATCGCCATCAAGGAATAGATAATCTTTTTGCTCCAAGATGTCTTTTATTAAAGTAGATTTTCCAACTTGCCTAGGACCAATTAGCACAATAGCCTTGCCATTATAAAACTGTTCAATCAAAGTGTTCCTCAAAATTCTTTCAACTTTCATTTTGGCAGTGTTTTAATATCGCATACAAACATACGTATATAATTTCAAACAGCCAAATATTATAATATACGGCTAATGTAGTGGCCAAAAATTAATGTTTTCGGTGGATGCAATGAACGAAGATAGTGTTGATCTCCCCCGTAATCATCCTGATTTTATGTTATTGAATTCGGAAAAACGGCTTTCCCCCCTTCTGATATGATAAAAATCCCCGGCCCGATTTCAAAAACCGTCAAGGAAATGACTGAATAGGGTAAATAAATTATCAAATGCTGCAAGAGACAATTGTTCGGGTTTGTCGTTTACATCGTGATATGCTTTACTGCCTCCCAGGGTGTATACAAAAAAGCACTTTACTCCGGCTTTGGTAAACCAGTAATGATCGCTGTTTGCGGCTTCGCCTCTGGCTTTAATTTTAGGAACATAACCTGCTACTGCATTTAAAGCCTGAAGTTTCTTGAATTCATCAGGAAATAATGTGGCATTTACCACTGTAATTCCCTCTTCGCCGGTACCCATTAAATCCAGATTTAATAAAAACCTGGCTTTGTTCAGCGGCAGATGAGGATGTTCCGTGTAATACCTTGACCCCACCAGTCCGGCTTCTTCTGCAGCAAAGGCAATAAAAACAAGGGTATATTCGGGTTTATTACCGGCATAATAACGCATCAGCTGCAGCATCATTGCCATACCGCTGGCGTTGTCGTTGGCACCCGGAATATAAGCATCGCTTCCCATTCGTCCCAAATGGTCGTAATGTGCCGTAATCAGCAAATGCTGTTTCTTCCTTTTTCTATGAGTTCCCGGTATTACTGTAATTAAATTGGAACTCATATAATCTGTAATGAATTCGTTGCGTATGTTCAGCGAAATGGATTGTACGCTATCATTCCATGCATCATTTTTCATCTCTACAATGGCGTGCCGGTACCGGCTGTTGGACACACTCCAGGTAAGTTTCTCGTTGGTAAGAACGATTACCGGGACATTATGTGCAAATGAATATATTAATTCATTGAATTCCATTAGAGAATCTTTGTTAGTAATGCCTTCAGGGTTAAGCACAACTGCCATTTGCGTACCTTGAAAATCCGGTTCACCTCTGGAGTATATTCTTTTCATCAACGCTACGTCGGTGAAATTTTTATTATTTATTTCCAGAATGTTAAAATTTCCGACGGAACTGCCGGAAGACGGATGGATTTGAAAATCGATGCCGGGAATTAGTTTTTTTTTCCCCACCGTTACTTTTACTGAATCGGGAAAAGTATTGACTGTATGTTTAAATCTCTGCTTAACACACGTAAGGCCAAGGTCTTTAATTTCCTGCTGTATCCATGCTGCGGCCAGGGAATCGCCCCGGTGCACATAACCTCTTCCGTGTAAATTTTCGGCAGCCAGTGCTTTAATAATTCTTCGCGCATCCTCCGAAGGCTTTTGCTGAGCGGATAATACTTCAGGCAGCAGAAAGAACAGACCAAAAAATATGACGCGAACGGAAATCACATGTATCTTCTTTCTATCAATTCTTTAAAAGCTACTACTGAGGGGTGTTCCTCTTTCCAGTGATACTTTACAGCCAGCTCGGTATTCATAAAATGAACGGCTTCCTCCCTTGCCGAAAAGGCATTTAATTTTGAAACAGCATCGTTAAACTGAGTGTTTTCTCCTTCAAACAGATCGTTCATAAATAAAAATTTCTGATTCAGACCGATGGCTGTCTTCAGGTCGTTAATTTTTGTCCGGCCTAGTTTGGCAGCAAGCGTTTTGGTTTCATCGTGCTGGAACTGATCGTTTAGGGTAGATACTCCCTGATTTTCCGATTTTATCATTGGTTTGTCGGGCACCGGTATGGAAGTTTGTCTTTCGTTTTTTATTTCCGGTTCAGGTTGTGGTTCAGGTTTGGGTTTTGCAGGCAAGGGTGTCGAAAATTCTGGGTTATTAAAGGGTAAGGGCTGGTCGGGAATGGGTATTTTACTTTGTATGCCTGATGATACTCCTGTCTTTTCTTGTGGTTTGGGTTTGTCGGTAATAGGTTTAAGCTCATTGCGCACTCCGGATACAGGGGGGATATCCAGCCGGAATGTGGGTAGTGAGGGTAAATTTTCCGGCAAAGGCACCTCTGATTTTATATTTTCCTGGGTCACGACAATTTCAGTAGGTGTTGATAAAACTTCAGGTTGAGAAAAAATGGTTTCCGAAGAAATCGTTGGCTTTTCAGTGATATTCTGCTGCAATGGTGGAGTAATTGACTCCGCTGTAGCAGATAAAGCCAGTTTTTCAAGGGCTTTGTATTTCAGAATGATGAGCTGTTCGTGCAATTCTGCTGCTACCGAACTAAGTGCTATCAGTTCCTCTGCTGTTAATAAGCCTTTTTCAAGTCTTTGTAATTCAAACAAAATCTTTTCAGCCTTCGCGGCTGCGTTTTCCTGGTTGTTCATATTCTGTTTCTAAACATAAATAAAGCCGCAATTTAATTACATTTGTGTTGATTTGGCGGTTGAATAGTATTTACATTTCAACAACCCTGTTTTGTAACTGTATATTGTATGTTTCTTGAACAACCTAATCATCATCGTGCCGATTACGGATGGATTGAAGTGATTTGCGGCAGCATGTTTTCGGGTAAAACCGAAGAATTGATCCGGCGTTTACGTCGCGCAAAGTTTGCCCGTCAGCGGGTGGCCATATTTAAACCCACCATTGATACACGGTATCATGCCAGCCATGTGGTGAGCCACGACGATAATTCCATTCCCGGTACGCCGGTGCATAAGGCAACCGAGATTCTGGATCTGGTGGATTTATCGCACATTGAGGTAGTAGGAATAGACGAAGGACAATTTTTTGATATGGACTTACCCGGTGTCTGCAATACTTTGGCCAACAATGGAAAAAGAGTAGTTATCGCAGGTCTTGATATGGACTTTAACGGGAAACCCTTTGGACCTATGCCTTATTTAATGGCCATAGCCGAATATGTTACCAAAGTGCACGCTATATGTGTACGAACCGGTAATCTTGCGCATTACAGTCATCGGCTTACTTATGGCGAGCAGTTAATTGAATTGGGAGAGAAGAGTCATTATGAACCGCTGTCAAGAGAAGCTTTTGTCAAAATTATGAAGGAAGAGCAGATGGCTGGTAAACAGGATGCCGGCTCTGAAAATCAACCAAAGGCAGAATGAACTATTCAGCCGGACGGATTGCCGTAGTTTGCGGAGGTGTTGTTACCGGTAATCAAACCCGGGTGGTCAAGGATATTGCTATTGACAGTCGGTTAATTCTTAGTCCGTCGGTTACCTTGTTTGCTGCTTTGCCTGGTAAACAAACCAACGGACATAAATATATTGACAGTGCTTACAAACAAGGTGTCAGAGTTTTTCTAATTGCAGATAATAGTACATTAACCCGGCAGTTTCCCGAAGCTACGTTTGTTAATGTTGACGATGTGCTGAAAGCTCTGCAGAATCTGGCAGCCGAACATAGAAAGCAATGTAAGGGAATGGTAATTGCCATAACGGGTAGCAATGGTAAAACAGTGGTTAAAGAATGGCTCTATCAGGTGCTTAGTGCCCATTTTTCAGTATCCCGCAGTCCCAAAAGCTGGAATTCGGCCATAGGCGTTCCTTTATCGCTGTTAAAAGCCAATCCACAGGACGATTTCATCATCATAGAAGCGGGAATCAGTCATCCGGGTGAAATGGATGTGCTAGAAAGTTTGATTGCTCCTGATTTAGGAATTCTGGTGAATATTCTGTCGGCTCATGTCACAAATTTTACGGGTCGTGATCATCTGGCAGACGAAAAACTGAAATTGTTTAGAAATGCAAACCGGGTGATTGCCGATGCAACAGATTCATTCATTTCTTCGGCACTGGTTCGTAATAAGCTTAGTAATAAGTTATTTAGTGTTGATTTTCATTTTGTTACTGATGAGGTGAATCGGCAGGTACAGTGTCATTTTCAAAATATTAGTTTCCTTTTGCCATTTGCCGACCCGGCTACTACTCAGAATATTGGGTGTGTGTTGTCTGCCGCGGTGGCATGTGGTATCCCCTCTGCTGAAATTGCAGATGGCATAAAAAACCTGGAGCCTGTAGCTATGCGTCAGGAAGTGCTTAGAGGCATACAGGGCAGTGTATTGGTGAACGATGCATATCATTCCGATGTTAACGGACTACCGTTTTCATTGCAGATACTTCGTAAGGCGTCAACAACCAAAAACCTGAAGGCAATTATAAGCGCATTGCCTGGCAGTGAGGCACAAAATTCAGGGGCATATCAATTGATGGCTGAGTTGTTTAAGAACGCGGGTATTCAGGAATTGTTTTTTATCGGTTCTGCCTTGCCTGATTGTTTAAAAGTGTTGAATACTAAATCGTTTAAAGATACTGATTCATTTTTAGAAAGTATGACTCCTGATTGGTTTTCAGCGTGCGGAATTCTGATAAAAGGCGCCCGTGAATACCGGCTGGAACGAATAGCAAATGCATTGCAAGAGCGAAAGCACAATACACGACTGGAAATAAGTCTTCCGGCCGCACGTCACAATGTGGGTGTATATCGCAGCATGATTCCATCTGACGTGAAACTTATGGCCATGCTGAAAGCACAGGCATACGGAGCAGGTGCCGATGAATTTGCCCGGTTGATGCAATGGCAAGGGGTAGATTATATTGGTGTTGCTTTTGCCGACGAAGGCGTGTCCATACGAAATGCCGGTGTTTCCATTCCCATCATGGTGATGAATCCGGAAGAAGCCTCATTTACCGATATTGTAAAGTATAAACTGGAGCCTGCATTATACAGCCCCGGAATTGAGAGTGCATTTTTGCGTTTTGCAATTCAACAAGGACTTTCTGCTTATCCTGTACATATTGAGGTTAATACCGGAATGAACCGGCTTGGATTTGAGCCCGGGCAAATTGAGGGAGTAATAGACACTTTGCAAACACAACCTGAGTTGCGTGCCGTTTCGCTGTTTAGTCATCTGGCTTCTGCCGACAATAAGGAACATGATGACTACACCTTGAGGCAAATAGATGTTTTTAAACGGTATTTGCATCTTATGAATTCCGAGCTGTCCTACCATGTGTCTGGTCATATTTTAAACTCGGCGGGAATTGAAAGATTTGGTCAGGACTGTTTTGATATGGTTAGAACGGGGATTGGTTTGTATGGTGAACCGGCTACCGATATGATTAAGGAGCCCTTACAACCTGTTTTGACACTTAAATCAACCATTACCCAGATAAGGAAAATTGTGAAGGGAGACACGGTTGGATACAATAAATCCTGGATTTCAGACAAGGATTCTACCCTTGCGGTAATACCTGTAGGATATGCTGACGGATTAGACCGACGCCTAAGTAATGGTAAAGGTAGCGTGGCCATCGGAGGGCATGTTTTTCCTGTAGCCGGACGGATATGTATGGATCTTACCATGGTAGATATAACCGAAGCCGAAAGCCTTGGTATTATAATTCATGAGGGCGACGATGTGGAAATATTTGGGAAGATGATTCCACTGAACCGGATGGCTGAACTATTAGATACCATTCCTTATGAAATACTTACCTCTATTTCTCAGAGAGTAAAACGTGTATTTCTTGATGAATAATTATTGTTTGTTGAAGGCTCCGCTCTTCCATGCCTTAATAAATTGCGCCCAGGCTATTGGGTTTAATAAATTAATGGCAGGTGCCTGACCGGCGTAATAAAGGCGTTGCTGCTGCTGGTACATTTCCCATTTATAAGCAAGATATGCATCGTTGCTAACATTGTTCATTCTAAGTATCATTTCCTGATCGCGCATGTTTTTGGCTGCTGCAGCATACCCGTAATCAGAAACATCCAGGTTTACAAACGACTCGGCAAACTGTTCCTTGCTGGGCCAGGGATACCGCGTAAATGGTTTTAAAGTTACAGTGTCTTTTTCCATCATTTGAATCATACTGTACTTATAGTCAGTAAGTGAGTCAGGAATAATAAAGGCTGCAGTTTTATAGCCCAGACAGTTAAAAATTATGGTATCTCCCTTAGAGGCAACGAAGGAGAAATATCCGTAATAATCGGTTATGGTACCCATACGGCTCTTCTTCTCGAAAACCGTAGCAAAAGCAACAGGATTCAGGCTGTCGGAGGTAACTACCACGCCGCTGAATTGTACTAACCGGTCATCAGGAGATGAATTATTTGATTGACCTGAAATATATTCAGGAAACACCACTACGGTTATAAGAAATATAAATATGAACTTTAAAAGGTTTAGCATCGCACAAAATTAAAGATTTATTCCCTAAAATATTGCTATCTTTGATTCATTAACAACATTTAACCTAACCGTATATGCGCCCAATTGTTGCATTGTTACTGGTTTTTTATTCATCTACACACGCTCAGGTCACCATAAATGATGCCGATTTCGGCGCCGCGAATGATACCATTAGATTCAGCGAAGTTTTAACGGATAGTTGGGGCTTAAGTGTTACAGACACGGGTACAGCTCTCACCTGGGATTTCTCCATGATGTTCCCCGATTATCAAAAAATTGATACACTGTACAGTGTATCATCAACCGGTACTCTGAACCAGATTGTCTACAATAATCCGTTTAGTCAGTCTTATAAAGCATCGTGGGCTCGAAAGGAACTCGCCATTGATTTGGGCAGTTTTATTCCTTTGGAAGATATTCTTGGATTTTATAAAATTAAACCGGATGCCTTTAACTATGTGGGAGCAAGTGTTGAGGTATATGGATTTGCCGCGCCCGCTCAGGCCGATACCATTGAAATGGTTTATCCCCTTCCTTTGAATTACCACGACAATTACAACGAGAAGAGATACGTACAAGCCGAAATTCCGGATTTATTGTATTTCGATCAATACAAGGTTATTGAGTCTTATACTGAAGGTATGGGAACGCTTATTACACCATTCGGTACATTTCAGGCGTTAAAAGTTCGTAAAGAAATTGATGAAACGGATTCTCTTTTTATTGATACCCTGGGCTTTGGTTTTTCTATTCCCCAGCCTCATGTAACCGAATATCACTGGTTAGTACCCGGAATGAAATTGCCTGTTATGGTTTACACCGATCGGGGGGCGATGGGGGCTTCCATTTCTTATCAGGATAGTATCAGGGATGTACCCACATTAAATATCCCGGAAAAAAGTGCACTGAAAGCCAATTTGTATCCCAACCCGGTGAATAACATACTTTATTTGGATTTTTCGGTGAAGCCGGATTATTTTGAAGTGTATAGCGTTAGTGGAAGTTTTATTTACAGGGAAAACCCAAAAATGGCGCGGGTACAAATGAATACCTCAGACCTTGCTGAAGGTATGTTTATAGTACATGCGGTTTCAGGTACTACCCGGTTTATTAGGAAGTTTATTGTTGAAAGGTAGTTCATTGTCCGGCGTTTTCCGTGTCTGAACTTTTGTAAATCTAAGTCTTATTATTTCTCCATTGCTCGTTTCATACGATGGACTGAAAATTTTAAAAATTTGATTTGTATCATATATGTGGTGAACGCATTACGTATATTTGTTGAATTAAATTGGATTTTTAAGGAACATTTATTCAAGCAACTTTTGACTATGTTACGGGATATTATTTTAGAAAAACGAATTTCTGTATTTCGGAGAGTTACTCAGTGTGTACTGACAATGATGACGTTATGCTTGATTCAGTCTGGTGTTTTAGCGCAGGTAGTATCACTAAAGAATGCTTCAAAAAATGGGAGTTCAGGCATGTTCTCTATGGGAATAGGTAGTTCTGTAAGCATCTTTAGCGGTCATGAAAATAACATTTTTACAGGAACAGGATTGCGTGGCCAGATGCGTATTCAGTTATGGAATAATATTAATTCAGAGTGGTTTGGCGACTATGCACTCACCAGTGTTCAGTCAAAAGCCCTTAGAATTGACGGTCATGGTGGGTTTTCAGTGATGCCGTATTTTATTGGAAATGAAAACAGTTTGTTTCGTCCATATCCGGTGGCTGGCTTTTGTATAGATTATTCAAAATTGATTAAAACAGGTATTTATCGAGATAAACATGAGCAGCCTAATGCTTTAGAGCGATATAGTTTTGCTGCACAAATTGGATTGGGAACGCATATACGTATAACAGACAGAGTTGATTTGTCGGTTATCGCTCATTACATGTTTCATTTGGGGAATGATATACATGTCCATATTGAAGACGATGATGTGCATTTTGAAGCGACTAAGGGCGCTAGCCTTGAAGGGCATTTGATTATTGCGGCAACTGTAAATATTAAGCTTGTAGATTTATGGTAGTTCTGCGCTGGATACTTCTCTTTCTGTTGCCTTGTTGTGCCATGGCGCAAGATACTACGGTTGTAAGGAGAGGTTTATTGCAAATTCAACCTACGGTGGCTCCGGGGTATTTGTTTTCGGCACAAACACTTACAATGTATTTTAGAGCTAATACTGAATATTTTGTTCATCGCAATGTAAGTTTGCGAACAGATGCTTATATTTATTTCGGATCGCAGGAAAAAACCGACCTATTGAAGAATAATCACAGTGCGTTTCTGGGGGCTTCATATCATCTGTTAAGAAAAAATACAGCATTCTGTCTTGGTTTTCAGCCCGGAATTGCATTTAGTGAAACCAACCATCAGTTAACGGGAAAGTCGAAAGATTTGCGGGTTTCAACACTGATTTCATTTACAACGGGTGTAAACCAGTATCTTAATAATTTTCTGCATTTCTTCTTTAATCTTCAGTATGTTGCCGGGACTCATGTTCCTCTTTATTCTGAACCAGTTTCACTGGATGAATTCCGGTTTACAATGGGTTTGGGTTTCAATTTGAATCTTATACGGCCAAAAAAGGAATAATTTTCTGAATGCGATATTGTTAGATTAACATATATTTACAACTGTTGCTGAGTTTCCTCTTCAGAATATCCCGGGATTGCATTATTCTCGTCATCGTTGTCATCTTCAAATTCCCATGAATATCGGGGTTGTTTGGGGCCTTTGTTGCGATACACCCATGCAAATACAGTTCCGGTAACGGCACCCCAAAGGTGACCTTCCCAGCTGATGCGCTCTTCAATGGGAAAAATACCCCAAATCATACTTCCGTACAGAAACGCCACGATAAGCGAGACACCCAATAAACGAATATTGCGGTTTAGTATTCCTGAGGTGAACAGAAAGGCTGCAAGGCCATAAATTACTCCGCTCATACCAATATGCACTGCATCACGGGCTGAAATCCACACACACAAACCACTGATAAGCCAGATAAGTGTTAATACCTTAAAACTTTGTCGGGGATAAAAATAAAACAGACTCCAGCCTAACACCAATGTTGGTAACGAATTGTTTATTATATGGCCTTCATCGGAAACAGAATGGAGCATTGGCCAGGTCAAAATTCCCGTCAAACCGTCCTGATTCCTGGGAATGATGCCATACTGCAGCCACTCTTCAAATCCAAAATAGCGCATTAAAATGTATATAACCCACATAACCATTAGAAGAAATACCGGCACGGCCAGTGCGCTCATCATCCGGTAACTTTCTTTTCTATGCGATTCGGTTTGTGCCATAATTCAGGAAAAATGGAAATCTGTGAAAGCACGAATCGAACCAAATACAAAATTTAAATATGTTTCAGCCAAAATGTCAGGGGGACTTGCGAATGTCTGAATCGAAACTAACATGAAAGGGGACTTCTACGAAAAGTGTAACTGTTTAAGTTCTGGTTAGCTGCCAAGACCTGTTTTTAGATGTCCCCTAAAAGTTACCTTTGTACTATGGGTATCCGCCTGCTGTACTATATACTTCTAAAGCCACTAAGCTATATGCCAATGGGTGTGTTGTACGTTGTAAGCAACGCAATGTATGTTATGATGTTTTACATTGCCGGCTACCGAAAAAAGGTAGTGTTTGGGAATCTGGAGCGTTCATTTCCAATGAAAACTGAACCCGAGCGCCTTGCGATTGCCAAAAAATTCTATCATCATTTGTGTGATTTAATGGTTGAGAGTATTAAGATGCATAGCATGAGTGGTAACCAGGTGCGCAAACGAATGCGTTGTGTAAACCCCGGTTTATTGGAAAAATACGGCAATCGCACCGTTGCTTTAATAGGTGGACACTATAGCAATTGGGAGTGGTATGCTGCTTTTGCTCCATTGCATACCCCGCAGCAAGCTGTGGCTTTGTATACTCCGGTTCGCAGCAAATTTTTGGATAAGAAATTGTATGATGTAAGATCCCGTTTTGGACTAAAAATGCGGAACATGAAGCAATTGGCGTCCGTTTATCGCATGGCGCAGCAAAGTCCTCTTGCGTTGATATTTGCAACCGACCAAAGTCCCCGCAATCCGCAATCGGCGCACTGGATGACTTTTCTTAACCAGAAAACGGGCGTGCTTTCAGGTACAGAGCACTTTGCACGCAGGGGTGATTATCCGGTAATTTATGGCGAACTAAGGAAATATAAGCGCGGGCATTACGAAGTGGAGTACTCTGTATTGTTTGAGAATTCTGCCCAAACAAAGCCGGGCGAAATTACCGAAGTACATACCCGAGCATTGGAAAACACAATTAATAAACGTCCGGAACTTTGGTTGTGGAGCCATAAAAGGTGGAAACATTCTCCTCCGGAAGGAATGGATTCAGTAACAACTTCAAATCAGAAAAAATGAGCAGCGACCACCGCCCTTTGGCCGAACGAATGAGACCTGCCGATATTTCAGGGTACTTTGGACAGCAGCACCTTACCGGTCCGGAAGGAACATTGCGTAAAATTCTTGACAGTGGTATGCTGCCCAGCATGATTTTATGGGGTCCGCCAGGGGTTGGTAAAACTACTCTGGCAAGAATGGTTGCAGGTAGACTGAACAGACCATTTCATGTTTTAAGTGCCATTAGTGCCGGTGTGAAAGATGTACGAGAGGTAATAGACCTTAGCGGCAAACAGGGAATGTTTGCCAAGGGGCAGCCAATATTGTTTATTGACGAAATACACAGATTTAACAAAGGACAGCAGGACGCTTTGCTGGGAGCCGTTGAAAGCGGGGTAATTACACTAATTGGAGCAACTACCGAAAACCCGTCGTTTGAGGTAAACCATGCATTGCTTAGCCGATGTCAGGTATATGTTCTTGAGCCGTTGGATACTGCAGAACTAAACAGATTGCTGCAGTATGCACTTCATCAGGACGAATGGTTAAGTAAGAAGAACATTGTACTGAAAGAAACAGATGCGTTAATTGGCTTTAGTGGAGGCGATGCCAGAAAACTACTGAATGCTTTGGAATTAGTGGTACAGCAGGCAGGTGATGGAGTGATAGAAATTACCAATTCAATGGTATCAAAATCCATTCAAAAGAACGCAGCAGCATACGACAAAACGGGAGAACAGCACTATGACATTATTTCTGCCTTTATAAAATCGTTGCGGGGAAGCGACCCTAATGCTGCCATTTATTGGCTGGCCCGCATGTTCAGAGGTGGTGAAGACCCAAAGTTTATAGCCCGCAGAATGTTGATACTTGCGGCGGAAGATATTGGAAATGCAAACCCGAATGCTTTACTGATGGCACAAACCACCTTTCAGGCAGTGCAAACCACCGGATGGCCTGAAAGTAGAATTATTCTGAGCGAATGTGCAATTTTTTTGGCCTGCTCGCCGAAAAGCAATGCTTCCTACATGGCTATTGATGATGCCATTGCACTGGTAGATAAAACCGGAGACCTGCCGGTACCCTTGCATCTGCGAAATGCGCCAACAAAACTGATGAAAGATCTTAACTACGGAAAAGACTATGCGTATGCGCATCAGTATCAGGGTAATTTCGTAAATCAAGAGTTTTTGCCTGAGCAAATTAGTGGGCATACCTTTTTTAAACCGGGAAACAATCAACGGGAACAGGAAATGAAAAAATGGCTCATTGACCGGTGGAAGGAAAAGTACGAGTTTTAATTTTCAAAACTTCTGAGCACTTCCCTGCGATGGTAAATATGGAATATGAAATCAATAATTATGGCACCGGCAGCCTGTTCCATCATTTGCCATACAAAATCGAGTGCCAGATGATCCATTTCTGACGGGGGGCTGAAAGACATACCCAAAACAAAAGCTACCAGATAGATAAAGAATCCCAGTGCTCCTCCAATCAAAATACGGTTTCGGGTAGCATTTACTTCAAAAGTTATAAAGCTGAAGAGTACGGTCATTAGCAATGCAATTCCACCGTAAACAATTCCAAGTAATGGAAAAAAGAGTGATTTTGAAATGCTTAATGAATTAAAGTCGTTCAGCACCATCCCGTGCCAAACGTAGCTTAATCCCAGCATTACCAGTGTTCCAAAAACTACAGAAGTAATAAATCGGGCCATTCTTTTGTTCAAAGATTAAAACAAAATTAATCACTTAAAAACAAACTAAAGTATTTTTTGATGAAATTCAGAATTTCTGTTGCGAATATGCAGAGAAATTAGAATAACCGTTGTACCTTAGTGCGAAATAATAACATCCGGTTTTGAAGTGGACTAAATATCTTGTGTTGAGTTGTGCTGCGTTGACGCTTGTTTTTTCATGCAGAAAAGAACCCACTACCTGGTCAACATTAAACAGTATTCCATTGGCTAAAGGGCGGTTATATCTTACCAATATTATTCCGGATTCGCTGCTTCAGGCCGATAGCGACGGAATGTACAAGCTAAAGGCAAACTATGAAGTGCTGCGTTTTGACCCTACTGAAGATATTGCAATACCTGATACAGTAATTTCTAAGCTGTTGGCAATTCCTTTTTCATTAAATGTAAGTCCGGGCATTGAGTTTATTAATGATACTGAAGAGAGTAAGTTTAGTGGTGAAGATGCAGAACTTGTAGAAATTGAGGTGTTTACGGGTAATATTGAGTACGAAATTTTAAATCCCATTTCCCAACCCATAATTGTAACTTATCTTATACCAAATGCTACCAAAAACGGGGTGGCGTTTAGTTACAGCGACACGCTTTTACCGGGTACAATTGCCTCACCATCTGTAAATACGGGTACTGTGGTGTTAGATGGATATACGTTCAATTTGCGTGGAATAAACGGAAACGAATACAATACAATTCAGACGCAGATTAAGGCCAAAACAGCACCTTATGCCTCTCCTGTGCTTATTACAACAGCACATGTTGTTCAGGTTAATGCCCGGTATTCTGAAATGGTGCCTGCATATGCCAGAGGGTATTTTGGAAATATAGCATACAGTGAAAGCAGTGCGGGAGACACCCTGGATTTTTTTGATGTAATAAAAGGGGGAAGTTTTGATTTAGATGACGTACAAACCCGTTTGATAATCAAAAATCAAATTGGAACCGATGCACAGGTTACTATTCATCAACTTACAGGGTTAAATACTGTAACCGGGAGCAATGTATCTTTAAGTCACAGTATTATTGCTGCTGTTCAGAATATTACGCGTGCTCAGGATTTGTCCGGCTTTCCACAGGCACACGTCAAGAGTTATGACGTTTTAAGTTCTAACTCTAACATAGAGTTATTTGTTGAATCTATGCCCGACCGTCTGGCCTATGATGTTTCATTAGCGTTGAATCCGTTAGGGAATGTTACCGGTCATAACGATTTTGTTTACCGCAATTTCCCTTTTACCGCTGAACTTGAGATAGAAACTCCGTTGAAATTTGGGGCATCAGGGTTAATGCTGAGTGATACGTTAAGAGTGAGCAATTTTTTATCAGATGAGACAGCAGAACGTATTGAATGGGCTGAGCTGGAAATCAATCTTTTTAATGCATTTCCGCTGGAAGCTGACTTTACGTTAATCCTGCCTGATGTAAACGGAAATTATTCAGATACCGTTTATGCAAATCCGTCGCAGGCACAGGCGGGCATTCAGGGGCTGGGTACGCAAATCTCTCCGGTTGCTTCACAAATAAAAATTATGGTGAGCAAGGAGCAGTTGAAAAATATTGATGCTCATAAAACTATAGTTGTTTGGTTTACATTCGATACTCCATCAGGCTTGCCGGTTACTTTTTATACCAGCCATTACTTGGATTGCAGTATTGTTTTAAATATGAAAAATTTGTGGGAAGTTCGTTAAGATTAATACTGATTTTTTGGTTTTCTGCTGTTTTGAACGTCAACGCTCAACAGAGTACGCATTGTTTTCCCGCGTATAGCGATACGTTGATGCGGGCGTCCATTTCATTTTCGACGTTCCACCAAAGTGAATCTCTTACCAATACATTTCTTAACCGGATGGTTTTGGGTGGAACACTCGACTCGGCCATGCTACAGGAAATTTACGCAGATATGAATGATGCAGTTTTGGCTGGTTTTGCCATGAATTACGGGGCTGAAGCAGACTACGGAAGGAAAAAAGACCGAATCAGATTTTTGAAAATTTACGATCAAAGGGAGTCGTTTTTACGGTTTGACAAGGATATATTCGGATTGGCGTTTCTGGGGAATACTTATTTTAAAGGAGATAGTTTATTACTGGAAAAAAATAATCTGTTATCGTATCGTCAAACGGGAATTAGAATGGGTTTTCGCAAAGGAAGATTTCAATTTGCAGCGGGAGTACATGGCATTTCGCGGTTTACAAAGGCTTCTATGCAAAATGGAACTTTTTATACTTCGCCATCGGCAGAAAGAATGGATATTTCAGCTGATGCTATGGCAGTGCGTGGCATTGGTGGTAAAGTGAATGGATATGGTGTAGACGTCTCAGCCACATATGTATTGAAACTGAGGCAAAATGAAAATGACAGTATAGGGCTTGATATTATGTTTTCTGTGGAAGGTCTGGGCATTTCTAAAATGCAGAGATCAGGACTTAATACCTGGCAATTTGACAGGAGCATATCCTGGCAGGGTGCCGATTTACAGGGGGTAATTGCTGGAGATACCAATCAATTAAATGAA
Organism: uncultured Weeksellaceae bacterium; assembly: GCA_964508605.1. Taxonomy (GTDB): domain Bacteria; phylum Bacteroidota; class Bacteroidia; order Flavobacteriales_D; family CAZDUI01; genus CAZDUI01. The sequence goes on from CAZDUI010000018.1 coordinate 17,243, forward strand.
TTACAGGCTTTTGCTGATTCTGCCACACTGAAAGTAACTTCTGCGGGTTCATGGTTTTTCCATCCTGCTGTGATTCATATTGCCAAATTACCCAATACAGCATTCACGGGTGTACCCGATGCCATTTTTGGCATTCGTATGCAGCTTACGGGATTGTACTATCCATACGCCTACCTGGGAATGCAGTATGTATTTAAGAATGAAACTTCGGCAGGGATTGTAGCCGGATTTGGGGGATTTGGAAAATTTCAGGTAGGTGCTTATACTCAGTTAAATATTGTAAACAGGGTGCAAGTGTACCTGGCAACCGACAATCTTCCCGGTTGGTTTTATGGTGAAATGAAGTCGCGCAGTGTTCAGGTAGGATTGAGGTATTTTTATAAAAAAATAAAGGCATGAAAGCGTTATTGTTAAGTGGTTTATTTTTTTGTTCGCTCGCCGGTGGCTTTGCCCAGGATACTGCATATTTCAGTTTTATTGGAGGGAATAACTACGATGCATTGGCAAAGGCTGTGCGTATTGGTAACAGTTATTATCTGGTAGGCTCAACATCCTCTGCAGGTTATGGAAACAGCGACGTGTACTTTGTGAAAACAGATACCATGGGTAATGTGGAAGATACCTGGATTACGGGTAGTGAACAATCTGATAAGCCAACATCGGTGACAGTTATTGGCGATACCCTGCTTGCAGTTTGCGGTTACACTAACCGACAACTGGCCAATGGTTACGACGTTCTATTAATTATATCGGATACAGCAGGCAACATTTTGTCGGAGCATACTTATGGAGGTGACGATTGGGATTTGGCAAATGATATTATGTACGACCCTGCCGGATATTTATTAATTGCCGGCCAAACATTCAGCAACGGCGCTGCCGGCGGAGATGGGTTTCTATACAAGGTTGAAACCAATGGGAGTATTGTTTGGCAAAAAACATACGGCGCAGCAGGCTTTGACCTAATTAAAAGGGTGATGCCGTTTTATGGTTCGCGATATTTACTGGCCGGCAGTTTTACACCACCGGGGGAAGCCAAATCGGATATGACTGCTATCTGGACCGATTCCAGCGGAACAATGCTGGACTCTGTAATGTATGGCAGCAGCCTGCGTGAAGTGTTAAATGATGTTTTGGTGCTGCCCGATACCACATTTATTTTTGCAGGCGGGCGAGATTATACAGGAAACGATACCACCGATTTTGAGGTGGTTCGAATGGATACTTCCGGGTATGTATTATGGACGGTTCACTATGATTTTTCTTTAAATACTGAAGAATGGAAAGATATTCATTTTCATATTCCTTCGCAAAGTATCATGGTTGCAGGCGATGCCAGAAACAGTAGTTTCGGTAATGGAGGCATGGAAACCTATTTGTTCAGGCTCAGTGTGGACGGAATTTATGAAAACCTTACCACGTTTGGATTTTCGAAAGACGAATTTACTGAAACCGTGTTGGCTGTAAATGCATCTGAAACGGGTACTTTTATTATTGCCGGCACTACAAACGACTTGCTTTCCAATGGTGGAAGTGATTTCTTTTTGGCACGTACCAATATATCGGGTTCGCTGGTTAATTTCACTTTTCTGAATTACTTCGAACCACCTGTGTACTATATATCAGTGGGTGAATACAGTACAAATTCAATACGGGTGACAAAAGAACAAGATATTCTTTATATTACTTCTTCTGATCCATTTGACAGATTTACTTTGTATGATGTTACAGGAAAAAAAGTATTGCAACATTCCCATCGCAGTGAATCATCTGAAATACATTTGTCTTCATTCACCAAAGGCATTTATATTCTTGAGATTTACAAAGGAACTGAACGAATCATTTTTAAAATAAACCGTTGAATATGATTATTACAACAACAGAAACCATTTCTGGTCGTACCATTACTGAAAACCTGGGTATTGCCCGTGGTTCAACCATTCGCGCACGTCACGTGGGACGGGACATTATGGCTGGTTTCCGCAACCTTGTTGGAGGTGAAGTTACAGAGTATAGTAAAATGCTGGCCGATGCCCGGGAGCAGGCCTTACAGCGAATGATTGAAGATGCAGGAAAAATGGGTGCCGATGCGGTAGTTAATGTCCGTTTTACTACATCTCAGGTAATGCAGGGCGCTGCCGAAATATTGGCATACGGAAGTGCAGTTAAAATACAATAAAGAACGCCAATACGTTTATTCCTCTCCTTCGGGATAAATATAAGGAATCTGGTCTTTCCATCCTTCCAGCCTTATCATAACCTTACCGTATTTACCTCCCGGATATCTTATTTTCCGGATGTTAAATTGCACAGTTTCATCAACAATGGCCTTGCAGGATTCATTTTTAGCATTGTGGAACAGGCTTACCATAATCTGCGGAGGCATACTTTTCATAAATCCGCCAGGAGTGTGAAGTACAAATTCATGTTTTGTGCATCCACCGGTATATTGAACCTTCAACGTTAGAATATCACCGGTTATTTCAACCGATTCAATAAGACACATTGCCGACTCGAATGGAGGCTTGTAATCGGCTTTCACTAAAATATCTGCAACCACACTGTTTTGATTATCTGGTTTTGTTTCCGGTTTCACATCTTCCCTGATTTCTTCTTTTGGTTTTTCATCTTGTTTAGCTTCACCCGATTTTCCTTTCAGGCCACACCCTGTTACAACCAGAAGTGCAAAAACAACCCATCCACCTTTTTTCATAAACACAAGCCCTATTTTAGAATTTATGTTCTTTGTCTGTTGACAATCGTGACGGCGAAGATACTATATTTGTCGCTATGTACCGTCGTTTGTTAAAGCCATTATTCTTTCTTTTTTCTGCAGAACGTGCACATCACCTGGTGTCGTTTTGGTTGCGGTTTTTATTCAGAATTCCGGGCATACCTGCATTATGGCGTAGCATGTACGGGTGTAAAATCAAGGAACCCTGTCAGGTATTTGGATTGTCATTTCCTAATAGAGTAGGTCTGGCAGCGGGTTTTGATAAGGATGCACGTTTATTGGGGCCGCTTAGTTGTATGGGGTTCGGGTTTGTAGAGATTGGCACACTTACACCAAAACCACAACCGGGAAATCCCAAGCCCAGACTCTTTAGGTTACCAAAGGATAGAGCACTTATTAATAGAATGGGTTTTAATAATCTGGGTGTTGATGATGCGGTTCATAGGTTGAAAAATCGGCCAAAGAATCTTATTGTTGGCGGAAATATCGGAAAGAATAAAGCAACTCCAAATCAGGAAGCATTAAATGACTATTTAATTTGTTTGCGTGCTCTGCATCAGTATGTCGATTATTTTGCAGTAAATATAAGTTCTCCCAATACGCAGGGGCTAAGAGAGTTGCAAGAAAAGGAACCGCTCACCGAGTTGTTGCATGGCATCATGGAAGAATCGAAAAAGCACACCCCTGTGAAACCGGTTCTTCTAAAAATTGCACCCGACCTAACCGACGAGCAATTGGACGATATTATAGAAATTGTTACAATTACGGGTATATCAGGAATTATAGCTACCAATACAACAATTTCCCGGCAGGGGCTCCAAACCGATGCAGCTGAAGTGAATAATATCGGCACAGGTGGTTTGAGTGGCAAACCGGTTAAAGACAGGTCTACGGAAGTTATAAGATATATCGTAAATAAAACTGCAGGCAAAATTCCGGTTATTGGTGTGGGAGGAATTGAGAATGCCCGGGATGCCAGGGAAAAGATTGAAGCCGGAGCCATTTTGGTTCAGGTTTATACGGGCTTTATATATCAGGGACCGGGCATGATAAAGCGAATTTGCAAGGGTTTGTAACGCCTAGATTTTTCTGTTTTTTTATACGTAGGTCTGCGGTTTCTGCGGTATAAATTGACTTCATTTCAATCTCCCGTTAATCTCGCTGAACTTGTGCAGAAGGGGTTCGTCCGTGTTATTTTCCATTTTTCGATTTGATGAATCAAATTATATTTGCAGCATGCAAGCAAAAATTAACACAGTAAAAGGAACCATGACGGTTGATTTTTACGAAAAAGATGCTCCGAATACCGTGGCAAATTTTGTAAAACTTAGTAAACAAGGTTATTATAACGGACTCACCTTTCATAGAGTAATACCCGATTTTGTTATACAGGGAGGATGTCCCAATGGAACGGGAACCGGCGGTCCGGGATATAAAATTGACTGCGAACTTACCGGAGAAAATCAATATCACGATCGTGGAGTGCTAAGTATGGCTCACGCAGGCCGAAATACAGGGGGGAGTCAGTTTTTTATTTGTCACAGCAGGCGGAATACGGCCCATCTTGACCGTAACCACACATGCTTTGGAAAAGTGGTAGACGGGCTTGAAGTTATTGACGCTATCCAAGCCGGCGATAAAATTGAAAGTATTGAGATTATTGAGAACTGAGAAAATTGGATAGGTTTTTGTGAAACCGGGCTGTCAATAATTCTTTGTTTTTCAATGAAAAGTGCACTTATTTTTGTATTGTTTTTCAGTAGTTTATCAGGTGTTCTGGCGCAGCCGGCCAATATCGTTATCTCTAATGAAGGTGCTCCTAACGAGACCTGTATTGCCATAGATACTGCCCGACCGGAAAGAGTAATGGTTGGGGCAAATATTGATAACTACTATATTAGCAGCGATACGGGTAAAACATGGACTTCAAACAAACTTACTTCAAAGTATGGAGTTTGGGGCGACCCGGTAATTGCAGTTGATAGAAAAGGACACTGGTATTTTTTTCATTTGTCAAATCCACCGGAAGGTAACTGGATTGACCGGATTGTTTGTCAAAAGAGCACTGATTTTGGAAAAACCTGGACAGAGGGTACCTATACCGGCTTGAATGGTGCCCGGGCACAGGATAAGCACTGGGTGGCCATAGATCCTGAAAGGAATTTCATATATGTTACATGGACACAATTTGATAAATATGACAGTAAAAACGCGACGGACAGTACTTTAATTCTTTTTTCAAAATCAGTGGATGGAGGTGAAAAATGGTCGTATCCTGTAAGAATAAATGAAACAGCAGGCAACTGTGTTGATAGCGACAGTACAGTTGAAGGTGCGGTACCCGCTATTGGGCCTGATGGGGAAATTTATGTTGCCTGGGCTGGTCCGGACGGTTTAGTTTTTGACAAGAGTATGGACAGAGGAAAAACCTGGTTAAAAAGAGATATTAGAATTGATTCAATGCCAACAGGATGGGACTATAAAATTCCGGGTTTGGGCCGGTGTAATGGGCTTCCTGTTACGGTATGTGATGTAAGCAAAGGTAGCTACCGCGGAAATATTTATGTAAACTGGAGCGATCAAAGAAACGGAGAAGATGATACTGATGTATGGTTAGCACGAAGTGAGGATGGAGGAGATACATGGTCCGGTCCCATCAGGGTGAATGATGATATGGGTAAATCTCATCAGTTTATGTCTTGGATGTGTGTTGATCACGCGAATGGTGATTTATATGTGTTGTATTACGACCGCCGCAATCTTTCAAATGATTCTACCAATGTGTATCTTGCCCGTTCCGATGATGGAGGAAGAACTTTTACCAATTTGCTTATTTCTGAATCGCCCTTTCAACCAAAGTCATGGTCGTTCTTTGGTGATTACCTGAATGTTGTGGCATATAAAGGAAATGTTTTTCCGGTTTGGACACGATCCGATCGCGGTAAACTAAGTATTCTTACTGCCCGGGTTAAGTCCAAAGACTTTAAGAAATAAAGAAAATAAAAAGTGCATCTGCATGAGTTCTGGTGAGTAATTGGAACCTGTTTTTAGAAGTCCATCAAAAAGTTACAGTAGATCGTGTAATGATTTTACACCCAAAGGTCTTGATGAGGTGAATCCTTCAGCGTATTTAACCCCGATATATCGTCCGTATTGCACGGCCCTGCCATGAATAAGCTGCATGAACTCAGGAGTGCTGATGGGAGTGGAGGGCTCTGTTGAGTTCCTGTTTTTTGGGGTAAAAACCTGACTTGAATAAGCTTCAATAGCTTTTATTTTGGTTTCAAAGTAAGGTGTGATATCCAAAATGATATTTGGTTCAATGTAATAATCCTGAATGTAATGAAGAATAAGCCTGGGACGGTGCGCCAACTGAGGGGTTCTGCTCTCATCGGTGGATTCAATCTTTACCAGCCCGCTTAAAAATGCTGATTCTTCTACCATTCGCGCTGCTCTGCCATGGTCAGAATGTCGGTCGGTTACCGAATTGCAAATTATTATTTCGGGCCTGAATGTTCGGATGGTTTGAATGATTTTCATTCGGTTTGTGACAGAGTCTTCAAAAAAACCGTCGGGCATTCTTAAATTTGTACGCGCTGCTAAGCCCAAAATTTTTGAAGCTGCTGCCGATTCTGTAGCCCTGATTTTTTCATTGCCACGGGTTCCTAATTCACCGGCTGTAAGGTCAACAATTACTACTTTTTTTCCTTCTGCCGTTAAGCGTACAATAGTGCCACCTGCTGAAATTTCTGCGTCGTCAGGATGAGCAGCAAAAAAAAGTACGTCGCATTTCATTTTTTTACGGTAATCCAATTAATTATTTCAGCATCATCAGGAGATGTCCGGGGCTCTATGGCTTTAACATACTTGCCCTCTTCATCTATAAGAATTTTCTCGAAATTCCAGCTAATTTCATTGTCGGCTACACCATTGTATTCTTTTTTAGTAAGCCATTTGTACAAGATGTGTTGATCCGGACCGGTTACGCTTATTTTGCTCATCATTGGAAACGTAACACCATAGTTTTTCTGACAAAATGAGGCAATTTCTTCGTTGCTTCCCGGTTCCTGTTTCATAAAGTTGTTCGCCGGAAAACCAATAATTATAAAGTTATCGCCACCGTATTGCTTGTATAATGCTTCCAGTTTCTCGTACTGTGGTGTCAACCCGCATTTTGATGCTGTATTGACAATCAATACTTTTTTTCCTTTTAGTTTCGAAAGATTATAATCTTTGTCATTAATGTCCTTCACCACAAATTCATGAATGGTTTTTGGCATGGATACCTTTGCATTTTCTACCATAGAGCCCTTTTTTTTCTTTTTTACATCTGAATTTTGAGCCTGACTTACTGGTGTAATCAGTGCCAGTGCAATTATTATGACAGTTTTCATGTATTTCATAACAGTTCAGTAATAACTTTGTTTTGTAAATCTGTTGAAGAATTCAAAGATACTGTTTAAAAGAATGGCAAATGAATTACCGTTACTACGTCAAACTAAATTCTTAATTCAAAAGGAGTTGTTGCTTGATTTACGCAATAAAGCTGTTTTGGGTGGCGTAGTGTTGTATACTGTAAGCGTAGTGTTTATTGCTTATATGGCCTTACAATCGTCCATCCCTCCGGCTCCGGCATGGTCGGCGGTAGTCTTAGTTATTTTGTGCTTTTCGTCGGTAAATGCTGTGGCCCGCAGTTTCTCGGCAGATGGACGTGAAATGCAGACGTACTTATATCAAATTGCTTCTCCTCAGGCTATTATTCTTAGTAAGCTGGTTTATAATTTTCTTTTTACTGCCAAGTTGGGTGGAATAACCTTTGCGGCCATTTATTTTTTTATAGGTGTTCCTGAAGGTAGTGCTGAACGGTTTGGTTTGTTACTTCTTCTTGCCATTTCCGGCTCTACGGCTTTCAGCGGAATACTTACCGTTGTTTCTGCCATTGCGTCAAGGGGTAATAATAACCCGGGGTTGATGGCTATTCTGGCTTTTCCGCTGTTGATACCGCTTATCGTTACTCTGGTGCCTTTGTTTATTGAGACATTAATGTCTCAGCAAACACCCGAATATCAATTGTTGCCGGTTCCCTTTGCCTTAAACCTGCTGGCGGCTGCAATGGGCTACCTATTATTTCCTTACCTTTGGCGCGATTAAAACGAATGAAAATGCCCCGACTGGCTTGGTGGAAAATATTGAGTATCATTTTAGTGGTTTATGCCATTACCGCCGGATTGTTGCTTAAAGTTCCGGCTATTCCTATTTTGCATGAAACCATCAGGAATCTTTATTATCATGTTACCATGTGGTTTGGAATGATGATACTTATGACGGTTAGTGTTGTTAATTCAGTGAAATATTTAAGAGGGAATCAATTAAAACACGACGTATTATCCAGGGAGTATGCGCTTACGGGTATAGTAATGGGTATTGCGGGTATTGCTACCGGTAGCTTATGGGCGAAATATACCTGGGGAGCCTATTGGGTAAACGATCCTAAGTTGAACGGTGCGGCAATTACTTTGCTTATTTATCTGGCTTATATGGTGCTTCGTTCCAGTGTTGATGAACAACAGAAAAGAGCCCGGTTGGCTGCTGTTTACAATATTTTCGCTTTTGTACTATTGATTGTATTTTTAATGATTTTGCCAAGAACAACCGATTCCCTTCATCCCGGTAATGGCGGAAATCCCGGATTCTCGGCGTATGAAAGTGATCTTGATTCTTCTATGAGACTCGTGTTTTACCCTGCTATCGCGGGTTGGACATTACTGGGAGTTTGGCTTACTTCCATTAGGGTTCGTTTACAAAATGTTCAGGATAAATTGGATATATAATGAAAAATAGATTTAGATATTTGGGTCTGGTTATTAGCTTTTTGTTGGTTCAGTTGACTGTGGGGTCGCAGTTGTGGGCACAGAATGAAGACAAAGCCGCGTCTGATAATAAAGTTGAAATGGCTGATGCTCTGCGTGATAATGGGATGATGATGGTGGTTGTTGCTGTTTTGTTAATCATTTTTGCGGTTTTATTTGTTTATCTGATTATAACAGAAAGGAAAATCTCCCGACTTGAAAAGCGGATTTCAAACAAAAACTAAGGAATAATGAAGCGCTCACATATACTAATTTTAATCTTTATAGCCGTTGCCGTAGGTACCATACTGGCTTCTACCATGCGTGCCACAACCTATTCTCATTTCGAGCAGGCAGCCGACGAACCGGGGAAGAAGTTTACGGTAATTGGTGCCTTAAACAAGGACAAACCCATTGAAACCGGTGCAAATTACCTGAGTTTTTATATGGTTGATAACGAAGGTATCGAAAAAAAGGTAGTAGTTAATAAAAGTAAACCTCAAGATTTTGAGCGCAGTGAATCTATTACGGTAGAGGGTGTTATGAAAGATGATGGGGTTTTCTATGCCCACGAAATGCTGATGAAATGCCCCAGCAAATACAACGAAGAAAACCACACCATTAAGTAAAAGCCGGAATGGAATACATCGGCGAACACCCGTTACCCGGTCAAATTGGACATGCTTTCACGGTAATTGCATTCGTGGCGTCACTGTTTGCATCTGTAAGCTATTTTCTGTCCGTCAGACTTCGTAGTGAAGCCGATATAAGACGGTATACCCTGTATGGTCGGATTGGTTTTTTAACTCATGTGTTCGCCATTATCGGTCTTTCGGCTACGCTACTTTATATGTTTGCCAATCAATATATAGAGTATGAGTATGTGTATAGTCATACCAACAGCCAAATGCCGGCGAAGTACATAATTGTTGCCTTTTGGGGAGGCCAGCAGGGAAGTTTAATTCTGTGGAGTTTCTGGAACGCTATATTGGGTAGTTTACTGGTATGGTGGGGCCGAAATTGGGAAAGACCTGTTTTGAGCATCATTGCCCTCATTCAGGTTTTTGTAACTTCAACACTGCTTGGAGTTTATGTTTTTGACATGAAATTTGGCGAAAGCCCGTTTACTTTATACAGAGACACCCCGAATGCGGTTGCCTACTATTGGACTCACATTCACGATTACCTGCGTGCAGATGATTTTTTCGAAGATGGTAGTGGTTTAAATTTAACCTTACAGAACTACTGGATGGTAATACATCCTCCGGTATTGTTTCTAGGGTTTTCTTCGGTTATGATTCCGTTTTCTTTTGCTGTTGCCGGATTATGGAAGAGAGATTATACGGGTTGGATACAACCGGCGTTGCCCTGGACATTTTTTAGCATGGCAGCTTTGGGCGCAGGTATTTTACTTGGAGGTGCATGGGCGTATGAGTCGCTGAATTTTGGAGGCTTTTGGGCTTGGGATCCTGTAGAGAATGCTTCTTTGGTTCCGTGGCTCGTGCTTGTAGCGGCTTCTCATATTATGCTTATATCTAAAACGAAAAAGAAACCTTTGTATGCTGCTTTTTTGTTTCCTGTTATTGCATTTTTTCTTGTTCTCTACAGTACTTTTTTAACCCGTAGCGGTATTTTAGGCGATTCGTCAGTTCATTCGTTTACCGGTGACGGAATGCTGAATCAATTGCTGTTTTTTATGATAGTATTTTTATGGCTGCCTTTTTATGCATTGATTCTGCATGGTAGGACCAGATTGTATTTCACCATTTTTGCAGCAGCCTTGTTTTTGTTGGGAGTCTTTGCCGACTACGATGCAGTTCTTATTTCAAGTGGAAATTTTAAAATTGGCTGGAGGGGTGTGCTCTTTGTCCTGGGAATTTCCGGATGTATATTCTTCATGAATCGTGGATACTACCGTGGGTTTCCCATGGAGAAAAAGTCAAAACCTGATGCCCTGTTATCGCGTGAATTCTGGATGTTTACCGGTGGATTGTTGCTATTGCTTTCGGCAGTGCATATCATATTGTCCACCTCAATGCCGGTAATCAACGATATTCTGGGTACTGCATTTGCTCCGGTCGCAGCCGAAGAACGAAACAAATATTATGCTGAATATCAGGTACCATTTGCTGTAGTTATTTCGTTTTTAATGGCCGGTGCCATGATGTTGCGATGGAAGTCGGGAGCGGCCGGGATTTGGTTAAGAAGAATGATGATTCCTATGGTTTCGGGTGCTGCAATAACGTGGCTACTGGCCGATATTTACGGATTCGAGCAAAAGCAATGGTGGCTGATACTTTTAATGTTTACTTCATCTACTATGCTGGTGTCCAATCTTCAATATTGGATTCAATATGCAAAGGGAAATATGAAAGGGGTAGGGGCGGCACTTTCGCATACCGGATTTGCTTTGTTAATTCTTGGTACGGTAATAAGTCAGGCGCAGCAGGTGGTTATAAGTATGAATCGTGATGGCAGAGATATTCGTTTTGTTAGTAAAGAATTTAATGAATTTACTGAGGCGCAGGTGTATTACGGGGATACTGCACTGATAGGTAATTATTTTATCTCCTACAACAAAAAGTACTCTGAAGGCAATAAGATATTTTACGGAATGGAATTTTTTACGCCCGAAAGATCAGTTTACGTTACCGGGGATACTGTAAGATTTGCCAGTGGTTTAGCCGTTGCCCTGGCCGATCATAGTGCGGGCAGCGAGTTCTCGGAAGATATGCGTCAGGGATTATGGAAGCCCGTATTTGACAGTTCCCGTTTGTTTTACTCATTCAAACAGTGGCAACCCATGCTCCCCGGAAAATCAGAGTTTGTTTTAACTCCTCATGTTCAGTTAGATGCTCAGGGTAAGGCGGGAAGTAACGAACCGGGAACAATGCACTTCTGGCATCGTGATGTGTTTATTTATTTGCGCGATGCTAAATTATCTGACGATGGCGACTATCATCAGGAACCCCTCACCTCCGACCGGGAATTCAAATTAATGGATACTGTTCGTATTCCGCATTACTTCTTAATACCTGATAGTATTTTTGCTGTCACGGACAGTAGCCGCAAAGAAGAACTTCGTTTAATGCAAATTGACAGTGTAATGGCGGTACGTTTTAAAATTCATCCGCTTTTTTATGATAACCTGATGTCACAGTATTCTTACGGCTATGGGCTGTTTATATTAAGGGATACTATACAAATTCCTGATATGCAGCAGGAGTCGGTTTTTCAATTACGCATTGGTTTAAGAGATATGAAAATTCCCCGGGATTCTGCCGGTTTTAATATCAACAATGCGGTATTTAAAGTATCTGTTCAGGACCGTGAGTCTATTGTTTTTAAGGCAATAGAATTTCCAATGATAGGATTGTTGTGGATAGGTTGTGTTGTAATGACGTTAGGGACATTAATGTCGGTTGTATCGCATGTAAAAAGCCGAAAAAAAAAAAGTAAAGGATAAGTGATGAAAGTTGGAATATATGGTAGCGGGAATCTTGCTTGGCATTTAACACGGTGGTTTAGTCAAAAGCAAATATCTTTGGTTGGAATTAGCGGACGCAATGCTGCCCGTTGTCGTGAAATATGGCCTGAATATCTTACCCCCCCCGACCTGGCAGAGAAGGCAGATATTATCTTTCTGGCAATACCCGACAATACCATTGCGGAGGCTGCAGAAAAATTTAAGGATTGTAACTGCATTGTTGTGCACTGCAGCGGAGCTACAGGTATGGATGTGTTTGCTAAAAACAAACGTCATGGCGTGGTTTGGCCGGTGCAAACCTTCACCCGTAATATGTTTATTCAGTATCATCACATTCATTTATTTATTGAAGGTAGCGACGAAGCCACCGGACGTGCATTGTGGAAATTGGCATCAACAATGAGTGACAGTGTTCATGTGTCTGATTCAGAAGAAAGGGCAAGGGTTCATCTGTCTGCTGTTTTTGTGTCAAATTATCTGAATCATCTGCTGTTTATAGGCGATCAACTGGCAGGGAAAAAGGGACCGGGAATCATGGCCTTACAACCATTAATTGAGGAAACCGTGAACAAGGCTTTCACGCTGGGAACTCTTGATGCTCAAACAGGTCCGGCACGCCGAAGGGATACTGAAACGATGAATAAACATTTGAAAATGCTTGAGAAAAATCCGGCGTGGAAAGAAATTTATGGTAACATTGCTGAAAGCATAATGAAGACTTATGAGAAACTATAAGGAAATTCTGTCACAAATTTCAGCATTTATTTTCGACGTGGATGGAGTACTAACCAATGGGGATGTTGCGCTGTTTCCTCCCGACCACATGGTTAGAACGATGAATACACGCGATGGTTTTGCTATTCAATATGCTATTAAAAAAGGTTACACCATTTGTGTAATTACCGGTGGTAACAGTTCTATGGTAAAATACAGGCTTGAATATTTGGGTGTAAAACATATTTTTATGCAGGCCGGCAACAAATCAAAATGTTATGATGAGTTTTTGAGAGAAACAGGTATTCGAAGCGAAAATGTTGCCTATATGGGCGATGACTTACCCGATTACCATGTAATGAATAAGGTTGCGCTGGCGGCTTGTCCCGCTGATGCTGCTGTGGAAATCAGGGAAATTAGCCATTATATTTCGCCCCTTCCCGGAGGAGCCGGTTGTGTTCGCGATTTATTGGAACAAACTTTGAGGGTACAGGATAAATGGTTCGATAAAAACGAATTGGAGTGGTAAATGATTCGTGCTGAGCAAATATCACGTAACTATGGCAACCTGCAGGTTTTAAAAAATGTCAGTCTGGAAATAGCCGATGGCGAGTTTGTGAGTATTGTAGGCGCATCCGGAGCAGGAAAGACTACGTTACTTCAAATTTTAGGTACTCTGGACGCTCCCGATCAGGGCAAGGTGTTTTATAATGATGTATCTGTTTTTAATCTGAAAAACAGAGCTTTGTCAAAATTCAGAAGCCGACATATTGGATTTGTCTTTCAGTTTCATCAGCTGTTACCTGAATTTACGGCTCATGAAAATGTTGCTCTGGCGGCCAGAATAGCTGGCATGAATAAATGGGATGCAATGAAAGATGCTGCAAAACTGATGGAAAGGGTAGGGGTGCAGCACAGAATGAAACACAAACCATCTGAGCTATCCGGAGGAGAACAACAGCGCGTAGCTATATGTAGGGCCTTAATTAATAAACCTGATGTTGTTCTTGCCGACGAACCTACAGGCAATCTTGACTCTGCAAATGCTGAAGCCGTTCATGTCCTTTTCAGGGAATTACAGGCCGAAATGAATCAAACCATTGTGGTAGTAACTCACAACCAGGCGTTGGCAGCACTTACCGACCGAAGTTTGGTGATGAAAGATGGAGAACTGGTGGTATGAAAAGGGCGATATACATTTTCTTATTCACTTCCGGTCTGTTTTCATGTGCACAGTCACAAACGGGCAATGGGTTATGCTGGAAGGTTTCAGGCAATGGATTGAAAAAACACTGTTACTTGTATGGAACCATGCATGTAAGCGATCAGCGCGTTTTTGTTTGGACGGATGCTGCCAAATCTGCATTTGCTAAAAGTAAAAGAGTGTATACAGAATTGCCTGAAGATGAAATAGGAAGTCCGATGGAGTTGCTGGCATCTCTAATTTTACCCGATTCTCTTAGTTTGCCTAAAATACTCGATTCATTAGATTACAGTCTCGTTCATCAGTATTTTAGTGATGAGCTGAGTGTCCCTTTAGAGCCGTTTCACAGATTCCCGCCGCTTTTTGTAATGATGATGCTGGACCCGTCGGCCGGTTCTATGGCTGGAGATGAAGATGCAGAAAACTACCTGGATCGTTATATATACCTTGAGGCTAAGAAAAAAGGAAAGAAAACGGACGGTATTGAAACACTAAAAGAACAGATGTGGGTTTTTACAGCTATTTCAGTGAATAAACAGGCATTTTGGCTGGTTGAAGCTGTACGCCAGTATCTTTCGGATGAAAACTTAATTGACCGCGAGAGCAACGTACTACTTGAAGATTATTTGAAGGGCGACCTGGAGGCGTTATATCAAAAATACGTCGTTCAGAATTCGGTGTTTTTTCCTCATGAATTTATAGAAGTTTTTATCATTGAAAGAAATCACAATATGGCAAACCGGGCAGAGGTACTTTTTAGAAAATATGGTAAAACCTTTATTGCGGTGGGTGCGCTTCATTTACCGGGACCCGACGGAGTTATTGCTCTCCTAAGAAAAAAAGGTTATCAGGTTGAGCCCTACATTCAAGTGGATTAGGCTAAACTATGAATTACCTAGAATTAAAGAATTGGCTTGACTATCATGCAAATTTGTATGAAAATCCGCAGTTTATTGAAAACGATCCGGTGCAAATTCCTGCTGGTTTTATAAAAAAGGAAGGTTCTGAAATCAGCGGTTTTTTCGCCGCATTGTTTGCATGGGGTAACCGTAAGGCTATAATTAATAAAACCAGAGATTTGTTGGCCAGAATGGACAATGAACCCTATGATTTTATCATTTCGGCAACAAAAAATGATTTAAGAGCACTTGCAGGATTTAAGCACCGTACTTTTAATGAACAGGATGCAGTATTTATGGTAATGGCATTGCGTAATATATACCAGCATTGCGACGGCCTTGAAACTGTAATGTGCAGTAAAGATACTGTAGCCAATGGTATAGAAAGCCTGAGGAATATTTTTTTTCAGCATCAAACTGAGTGCCGTACCCGAAAGCACATGAGCAGTCCTGCTGCAGGAAGTGCAGAAAAAAGACTTTGTATGTATTTCCGGTGGATGGTGCGTACTTCTGAGCGGGGTGTAGACCTTGGATTATGGAATTTTCCGGTTGCTTCCTTGATGTGTCCTTTGGATGTTCACAGTGGAAATACCGCCAGAAAACTGGGAATTTTAGTACGAAAACAAAATGACTGGATAGCCGTTGAGGAGTTAACTGCAAAATTGCGTACCTTTAATGAAAATGATCCTGTTAGATACGATTTTGCACTGTTTGGAGCAGGTGTGTCTAATGTAATATTTGATGTATGACGCAGGTAGTAGATGATTTTTATGGAAAAAAGAATGCCACTTTTGTAATTATTCTTGCCAATTTGCTTACAATTCTTGGCGTGATATTCTTAGAATGGGATGCATTGGCAATTATATGCTTATATTGGTTTGAAAATATTATTACCGGATTTTTTAATGTCCTTAAAATGGCATTTAGTAAAGCCAAATTTCAAATAGCTGATAAGACTAAATCTCAAGATATAAAATCATTGAAAATGACTGAATTGTCTCATAAAAGGATGAATGCAATTGCCGGAGGGTTTAAATATTTTTTAATTCCTTTTTTTATCGTACATTTTGGTGGATTTTGTGTGGGACATGCGGTTTTTCTTGATGTTTTTCTATTTGGAAATTATATGGAATTTGGGTTCACCGGGCCGGCAATTTCTATTTTGACGGAGGTTGTTACAACTGATTTAATTTGGGGTGCAGCAGCAATTTTTGTGGCGCATTTGGTTTCGTTCTTTGTGAATTATTTGGGCAAAAGGGAGTTTGAAAAAATTCCGTTACAAGTACTCATGTTTCAGCCTTATAGCCGTATTTTTGTTATGCATGTTTCTATTATTCTGATGGGTGCATTATTATTTCAGTCAGGGAATAATAGCGCCATAATGGTAATATCCTTTATTGTTATTAAAGCAATCGTTGACGTTAGACAGCATATACGAACACACAAAAATCCTGATAAATTAATTGTGTTTTAACTTCTGACTTTTGTTAATATGAAAAATTATTTGTGGGTTTTTTTCTGTTATTAAATTTTGCAGCCCTGGCATTGGGTGGATTGCTGCAAGGAGAAGGTGCAGTCAGTACATGATATCGCGGGCTTGATACTGCCCCGTGGACGCCTCCCGGATGGATTTTTGATGCTGCATGGACAACCATAATGATTTGTTATGCTTTTTATACAGCCGGTCTTTTTAAAATGGTAAATAAAAAGTTGTTTATTTCTATATATTCCGTTCAATGGATTTTGAATGCCTTCTGGAATTTTGTATTTTTTAATTTACATCGCCCGTTTGAAGCGTTTATTATGATTTTAGCTCTTTATTCGCTGTTAATTTTACAATTTATTTTGTATTTCAAGTCAAACCGGTTGGTAAGTCTTTGATTACTGCCATACATTATCTGGCTAACGATTGCGATTACTTTAAATGGTTATGTTTTATAGGGTATTTTAAAAATGTCCCCTTAAATAAACACCCTGAGTTATTTAAATATTTTACCTACAGTCTTAAATATAATGCCTATATCTTTTAGAAGACTTCTTTGATGAATATATTCCAGATTCAATTCTAATTTGTGTGGCATAATTATTTCGATGTAAGCTTTTTCAGAGTCAGGATATTGCTCAAGAATTTTATTTTCATCAAAGTATTTTATCGAAGCATAATCTGTAATACCCGGCCTTACTGTTAATACTTTGATCTGTTCGCTAGAGTATAAGTCAACATATTTCTTAACCTCTGGTCTGGGACCTACCAAACTCATGGAACCGAAAAGAACATTTATAAGTTGTGGTAATTCGTCAATTTTGTATTTTCGTAAATAATAGCCAACTGGGGTAATGCGTGGATCTCTGCCTCCAACGGTAAGTTCACCTTTCAGGTGAGCGTTAAGGTACATACTTCTGAATTTAATAAGCTGAAATGGTTTTTTATTCCGTCCAATACGGGTTTGCAAATAAAATGGTCTTGTAGTACCTGTTATAAATAAAAGCGTTGTGATTATTATGAACAGAGGTAATAGGAAGCATAGACCTATCAGTGCGCAAAAAAAATCGAATATACGCTTCATGAATTTATTATCCTGCGTACGGCGTTTTTATAAACGTTACAAACAGTGTATGCCTGATCATCTGTTAAATCGAAAAAAACGGGTAGAGAAATAAGCCTGCTGTAATTATTATATGCAATTGGATAATCGTTAATATCGTAACCGGCGTTTTTGTAGGCGGTTAGTAAAGGTAATGGAATAAAATGCACATTTACAGCAACTTCAGAAGCGGCAAATTGCTCAATAATCAAGTCCCTTTTGGATTCATTTATGCCTGCAATACGGGTAAGAAACAAATGGTATGAAGTTTCTCGGTAATCATCCCTGATAACTGGAGGAATAAACCAGTTTTCGGTTTGTAGTTCCTGCATGTATATATTGAAAATTGCCTTTCTTCGGTTCAGGTTTTCCTGATAATATTTCAGTCCCACCAATCCCAGAGAAGCCTGAATATCTGTCATGTTACACTTATAGCCGGGTTCGGCTACATCGTAGCGCCAGGCTCCGGGTTTTAATTTTGCAAGAGCATCTTTGCTTTGACCATGCAAAATTTTTATATTCATTTCGGCGTATAAATCCTCATTATTAAATGGCTCTGGTAAATTGAAAATGACAGCTCCACCTTCGGCAGTTGTTAGGTTTTTAACTGCGTGAAAACTGAATACCGATACATCGGTAAGGCTGCCTGTACGTTTTTCCTTATAATAAGCACCAAAACTATGTGCAGCGTCGCTCATTACCAGTATTCTGCCAAGTTTTTCCTGATTGGGATGATTCACCTCAAACTGTTGAAGTATTTCGGGCTCTTTTACTAATAAATTTATGGAGTCGTAGTCGCAGGGAAGTCCCGCAATATCTACCGGAATGATTACTTTGGTTCGGCTGGTAATGGCTTTTTTAATGTTTTCGGTAACAATATTCAGGTCCTGCGATGAGGTGTCTACCATTACCGGTCTTGCGCCTGTATGCATAACAACATTGGCTGTTGCACAGTACGTGTATGAAGGAATAATTACCTCATCACCTTGTTGTACGCCATACCATCTAAGCATCAGTTCCATGCCGGCAGTTGCTGAATTTACAGCCAGCGCCCTTGGGGCACCGCAATAGGCTGCTAACTGCCGCTCAAATTCTTTGGTTTTTGGTCCGGTGCTTATCCATCCTGAACGAAGGGTTTTTACCACTTCTTCAATCATCTCTTCATGTATTCGGGGCGGCGAAAACGGTATCATAATCTCAAATATACAAATTCCATTGAAAAAACATTAATCAGGGAAAAATTGATAACTTGTCTGTAGTTTCTTGCGGAAACTTTAGATTCTGATTCCTACAATTGAAATATCGTCAATTTGTTCAATGTCTTTTTTCCAGTCGTACAGGGTTTTGATCAACGTGGCTTTCTGTTCTTCCATCGTTTGATGCTGAATGGAAAGTAACAAATTTTTTAGGCTGGAAGATTTGAACTTTTTGGCTTTCATAGACGCTTGCAGATATTCGTTGGCCGTTACTCCACCAAACTGATCCTGGTAACCATCAGTTAACAGATATATAGTATCGCCTTGCTGAAGGGAAAGATGGTGATTTGTAAAAGGTTTCATATCGTATGAATACCCTACAGGCTGTTTATCGGGCTTTATTTCCTCAATACTTTCTGCCCCTTTTCTGATAATCCATAGCGGATTGTTGGCACCGGACCATTGCAGGGACTGCTGGCCAATAGCCCCTGCATGGGTTAATGCCACCAGCGAAATATCCATTCCGTCTTTAACCTGTTCTCCCGATTTACTGAATCGTTTAATAAGTATTTCCCTGACACGATTAAGAATTTTATCGGGTTCAAGCACTCTTTCTTCCACCACGGCTTTATTGAGCGCATTACTGCAAATTACTGATACCATGGCGCCGGGAACACCATGTCCGGTACAGTCTGCTGAGGCAACAAGTATTTGGTTTTCGTATTTCTCAATCCAATAAAAATCGCCGGCAACAATATCTTTAGGAAGGTATAAAACAAATCGATCAGAACCTATGTCAGAGAAATCATGATCTGACGGCAAGATAGCATCCTGTAGTCTTTTAGCATATTGTATGCTGTCTATAATTTCATGTTGCTTCTCTTCTACCAGGTGTTTTTGTTTTACTACTTCATCCCGCTGGCTGGATATAATTCTATTCTGTCGGCGACTAATTTTTACCCTTTTAAATAACATTACCGAGAAAATAGAGATAACCAGGAGAATAAACAAAACACCGCTTATAATTAAGGTGTTGCGTTGTTTTAACGAAGCGGCTTCCGACTCAAGTTTTGCACGCTCTTCCGCCTGTTTCACCGATTCTTCAGTCCTTATTTTATCTTCTGCACGCTCAATTTCATGTTTTGTACGTATTTCTTCTAATTCGGCAAATTTCTCATCACTCATTAAACTGTCGCGAAGGACGTAGCTTTTATACAGTTCCTGATATGCTGCCTCAAATCTTCCGAATTTCGCCAAAATCTTTCCATGGTTAGCATAAAAGCCAATTCTATCAGTTGGCATGTTATGGTGGTTTATAAGTGTAGATGCAGTGTCATAATAAGCCAGACTTTTTTGTTCATCGGGTATATAACTGTATAAGGCCGCTAAATTCTGATAGATGGAGTATGAAGCCATAATCTTGTTTTGCCGCTTTAATTCAAGACCTTTTAAATAACTCTCAAGTGATTTCGGGTAGTTATTTTTCATGCGGTAAATCACTCCAAAAACTTCATATGTATCCGATATTTCAATGGATGAAGAAGTGGTTTCGAAGTTCTTTAATGCAATTTCCGAGAAGTAAAGAGCACTGTCTAATACCTCTCTTTTAATCATAATTTTTGCCAAAGACAGGTATCCATGACCTATGATGTATGGATCTTTAATGCTTTTTCCGATTTCAATGGCTTCAGTAAACGAGTCATTGGCTTTACTAAATCTTCGCATGCTGAAATAAATATTACCCAGGTTATTCAATGAATGAATTACGATATCAATAAATTGAATTTCTTTAGCCTGGGTTTTAGCTTTTTCCAGATAATCTATACTCTTTTTAAAATCTCCTATGGTAAAGTTAAGGATACCTAAATCCAAAAGTATTGCGGCTTGTCCTAATTTGTATCCTGCGTTTTTGTAATAATTGTAGGATTTCTTGTAAAAAATTAAAGCGCTGTCTGATAATCCGGTAATTTCATAAGCGTTGCCAATTTGCTTATAGACACTTCCAAGTTTACGGTCGGTAAATTTTTTACTATTTGAGAACTTATGAAGAAACCGCGCTGTTTGTAATGCTTTGTCCGTTTGATTATGATACCTGTAATATCTTGTGGCTTGCATATAAAGATTAATCTTTACCGTGTCATCCTTTATGCGTGCTATTGAATCAAAATTTGGTTCTTGTGCATGCACGAAATATCCTGCAAGAACTACAATGATGATTTGGAGAAACGCTTTCATTTTGGCAACGAATATAGTTTTTTTATTCGTTCAAAAAATTGTTCGTCAAGAACTGTCGGGTATAACATTCACTGCAGGTTTCAAAAAAAAAAGGGATGTAATGAACCAATGCTTACACATCATGTACAGCATTCCAAAATTTAGAAATCATGAAACGAATACACATTTTATTGGCATTGTTTATCGGCACCCATGCGTTTGCCGGTATTGACGAGAAAAAAGTTGAATCAAAAATTGACAAGGTAACGGTATTTTTAAGCGGAGCTCAGGTTCACCGAAGCGGGAGTTTTAATATTGGTGCCGGAACTTCAAATATTGTACTTGACGGAGTTTCGCCTTATATTGACCCAAACAGCCTGCAGGCACGTGGAACCGGAGATTTTACTATAATGGACGTTAAATTTGAGACGTTTTATCCGCAACCGGATGCGGTAGATCCGGTCGACCCTAATGTACTTCCACCGGAAATAAAACGCAAAATGCGCGTTCTTCAGGACAGTATCACACAGTGGACATGGAAAATTGAAGATATCAGAGCTACGAAAGCGTTGCTTGAATCTGAAAAGAACATGCTGATGAACAATGGAATGATTAAAGGCGCCGGAAAGGTGAATGATTCCCTGGAGTTGTTTCGCGCTGCTATGCAGTATTTTCATGAAAGAATGACACATTATAATACCGAAATGCCCAAAGTATTAAGGCAGGAAAGAACCCTGGCAGAAGTACTGAGTGGTATGCAGGGAAGATATAATGAACTTCAAAACTGGCAGAGAAACAGTCAGTTGAAAGATGAACCCGATCAGGGGCCGATTTACAGGGTGGTGGTTACAATAACTGCTGACAAGGCTGTATATGGCAAAATTGAAGTGAATTACCTGGTGTCTCAGGCGGGTTGGGTTCCTAGTTATGACATACGCGCCAATGAATTAAACGCCCCGGTTTCATTAAGTTACAAGGCTCAAATTAGACAAAACACCGGCGTTGACTGGAATGGAGTTCCTCTTACACTATCTACTGCTAACCCATACAGCAGACAGCAGAAACCTGAATTGGGTGCGTGGTATTTAAATTATTATAATCCAAATTATTACAGAGAGAAGGAAAGAGCATACAAAAAAGATATGGAAGATAGTTACAACATGTCAGCAAAGTCGTCAGGAAGCGGTGAAGCTGCGCCCATGCAAGATCATATTAACGAAGTCGCTGCACGTTCTTCGGTAGAGTTTGTTTCTCAGGAACAAAATATGGTTTCGGCTGAATATAAAATTAGTTTACCTTATACAATAAAAAGCAATAATGAATTATACATGGTCGGAATTGCTGAAAAACAGTTAAAGGCAAGCTATCATCTGGAGCTGGTACCAAAACTCGATAACAATGCATTTCTTATTGCCAACATCACCGATTGGGAAGATATGAACCTGGTTCCTGCCTCTGCAAGAATATATTACGACGGAACATTTGTAGGCCAAAGTTTTATTGACCCCATGTTGATGGAGGATACATTGAAACTTGCCATGGGCAGAGATAATAATGTCACCGCTGTTCGCAAGAAATTAAAGGACAAGGAAAAAGATAAGTTGGTTGGAGAGAATAAAGTAAAGGAGGCCTTTCTTGAAATTACCATCCGCAATAACCACGGTTATCCAATCCAGTTGATTGTTGAGGACCAGGTGCCTGTAAGTAATCAGCAGGATATTAAAATTGAAGATATTGATTTGGGTAAGGCCGATAAAAATGAATACACCGGTATCCTTACCTGGAAATTCAAACTGAAAGGTGGAGGTACTGAAAAGCTCACCTTTGGATACAGTGTGAAATACGACAAGAACAAGAATCTGAATCTGGCGTCGTGGTAATTCGTTTCATGCTGTGAGCCGTCAGCAGGGAAGGGGCATTAGCCCCTTCTTTGTTTTTAACTTATTTTGAATAGTTTTTATCACAGCAGGGTTTCTACTCTAGCCAAAGCCTTTTCAAGACCGTCAATTTTTTTTCCGCCTGCCGTGGCGAAAAAGGGTTGTCCTCCTCCTCCGCCATCTATCTCACGAGCCAGTTCTCTTACTAGCTTTCCGGCATCCAGATTACGACTTTTCACCAGGTCATCGGTTATCATTACTGATAACATGGGTTTGTTTTCATAATCGCTGGCCACAACCATAACCAGATTCTCGTGGTTTTGTCTTAACTGGAATGCAAGATCTTTAATATTGGCCGCATCCATCGTGGTTTTTTCGGTAATTAGTTGAACACCATTGATGCTTTTCATGTTCTTTAACCAGATTTCCTTGAGTGCACCCGATTTTTCCCGCATCACTACATCAAGCTCTTTCTGAACTTTTGACAGCTGCTCCTGCAAATCGCTGATGCTTCTCACCAAATCCTTAGGAGTTTTTAGTAATTCTTTTACCTCATTTAGTTCCTTTAAAGCTTTTTCGTAAAAAGTTTGCGCACCTTCTCCTGTAAGTGCTTCAATTCTTCTGATACCGGCAGCGACCGAGCTCTCTGCAGTAATTTTAAATAAGCCAATCCGGGATGTGTTCTGAACGTGGATGCCACCACACAATTCAACAGATTCACCAAATCTAATAACCCTTACAGTATCACCGTATTTTTCACCAAAAAGTGCCATAGCCCCCATTTCTAATGCTTCTCGCAATGGAGTATTTCGTTTCTCTTGTAGTGGTAAACCCATTCTGATAGAATGATTCACTGCACTTTCAATCTTGCTTAGTTCTTCATCTGTTATTTTTGCATAATGTGAAAAGTCGAATCGCAAATATTCCGGCGAAACCAAACTGCCTTTTTGTTCAACGTGTGTGCCCAAAATCTCACGCAGTGCTTTGTGCAACAGGTGAGTGGCAGAGTGATTCGCGGCTGCTTTATCTCGTGATGATGCATCAACAACAGCATGAAAGATTTCTCCGGTAAGGTCAGGTAATTTCTCGGTTAGGTGAATGATTAGATTGTTTTCTTTTTTTACATCGAAAATAATCGTCCGGTTTCCACGGCTGTCTTCAAGATATCCGGTATCGCCTACCTGTCCGCCGCCTTCCGGGTAAAAAGGGGTAAGATTTAAAACAATTTGATAAAACTCCTTACCTTTTTGTTTCACCCTTCTGTATTTGGTTATGCATACTTCCGTTTCAAGTCGGTCGTAGCCAACAAATTCTTCCTTTGTATCAGGTTTAATTTCAACCCAGTCGTCGTTTTCAGTTTGTGTGGCCTGACGAGACCGCTCTTTCTGCCGGTTTAGTTCAGTGTTAAACCCATCCATGTCTAGCTCCATTCCATAACCACGTGCTATCAATGCTGTCAAATCAACAGGGAAACCAAAAGTGTCATACAGTTCAAAGACTTCTTTGCCAGCCACAGTTTTGATGCGCTCGCTGTTTAAACGGATACAAATTTGATCTATTAACTTCAGGCCTTGTTCCAGCGTGCGGTAAAAAGATGTTTCTTCTTCTCTTATTACTTTTTCAATCAGTACTTTCTGATTGTTAAGTTCAGGAAAAAAATCACCCATGTGGTGAGCAAGTACGGGAACCAGACGATGCAGGAATGGTTCTTTTAAATTAAGTGTCTGATATCCGTATCGTACTGCACGCCTGAGTATCCGGCGAATAACATATCCGGCACCAGTGTTGGAAGGAAGCTGTCCGTCGGCAATGGCAAAAGAAATCGCACGTATGTGGTCGGCTACCACGCGCATGGCAATGTTAATCATTTCTGCCTGTTTGCCATGGTCCTCCTTACGGTATCTCAAACCTGAGATGTCTTCAAGTTTTGAAATCATCACCTGAAATACATCTGTGTCATAATTTGATTTCTGTCCCTGCAGAACCATGCACAACCGTTCCAGACCCATTCCGGTATCCACGTGCTTGGCGGGAAGGGGTTTTAAACTGCCGTTGGCCATGCGGTTATATTGCATAAACACCAGGTTCCAAATCTCAATCACTTGCGGATGTCCGGAGTTTACAAGGCTTTTTCCATCAATTACCTTTCTTTCTTCATCCCCGCGAATATCCACATGAATTTCACTGCATGGTCCACAGGGTCCGGTATCTCCCATTTCCCAAAAATTATCTTTCTTACTGAAGCGCAGTATGCGGTCTGCTGGCATAAATTGTAACCATAATCCTTCTGCTTCAGCATCAAATGGAAGGTTGTCTTCTGTATCTCCTCCAAAAACGGAAACGTACATTCGTTCAGGGTCAATTTTATAAATCTTTGTTAACAGCTCCCAGGCCCATTCTATACTTTCTTTCTTAAAATAGTCGCCAAATGACCAGTTTCCAAGCATTTCGAACATCGTGTGGTGATAAGTGTCAACACCTACTTCTTCAAGGTCGTTGTGTTTGCCTGATACCCGTAAGCACTTTTGAGAATTTGCTATCCTTGAAAACTTTACCGGCGCATTCCCCAAAAATAAATCCTTGAACTGATTCATGCCCGCATTGGTAAACATTAGGGTAGGATCGTCTTTTAAAACCATTGGAGCAGAGGGAACTATATGGTGTCCTTTGGTCTCGAAAAACCGTAGGAATGCATCACGAATATCGGTTGATTTCACGTTAATATTGTTAAACCTTGTTAATTTACGGCTGCAAATTTAGCCGAAATCCCTAAATTAGCCACCCTTTTTACAAGTGCTTTGAGTAAGAAAAAATACCGATACAATCACATAACCCTGAGTTACGAAGAGGTACAGGTTAGTTTGCGTACCAAAGTACTGCGTGCTATTTTGTTTGTTTTGCCTTCTGTTGCACTATTGATAATTGGGGCAGTGCTGGGCGCAGCATTTATAAAATCGCCTACCGATTTAAAAGCTGAAAACGAAAATAGCAGGTTAAAAGACCAGTTGATTGTGCTGGAAGAACGCATTCAGTTGGCTGAAAAAGTTGTTCAAGACTTACAGAAACGTGATAACAATCTGTACCGGGTTATTTTTGAAGCAGAGCCGTATATTGAAGCTGAGGAGGAAAAGGAACGAATTTGGGCTGCAGGGTTGGCTGACCTTACAACGGACGAGTTGTTTGATGTTACTACAAGTCGTGTTGGTAAACTTGAGCAATTATTAGTGCATCAGTCACGGTCGTTTGATGAGGTGAAAGAGTTGATTGGCACCAAAAAGGAAATGTTAGCATGTATTCCGTCTATACAACCTATTGATAATAAAGATTTAATGTACTTCTCGTCAGGTTTTGGAGTAAGAATGCACCCGATATACAAAATGGCTCAGTATCACTCGGGTATAGATCTTACAGCGCAACCCGGCACAAAAATCTATTGCACCGGCAACGGAACTGTTGAAACAGCAGATTGGATGGGCGGCTACGGAAAGGTGGTAATTGTAGATCATGGTTTTGGATTCAAAACGGTATATGCTCATTGTCAGGATATAATGGTGCATGAGGGACAGAAAATTCCGCGGGGACAGGTAATTGCAACCGTGGGTTCTACCGGTTTTAGTACGGGCCCGCATCTACATTATGAGGTAAGAAGAAAGATGCTAATAGACGGAAGATATGTTTATGAGCCGGTAGATCCAATTCACTACTTCTTTAACGACCTGACACCTGAAGAATATCAAAAAATGATTGAAATTGCCCGACATGCAAATCAGATGATGTCGTAAACTTGTTAATTATTCTTTCGTTTAGAATTGTATTCATCCGAACAAATCAATAAATTTGTCGTATATTGCGTGTATTATTAAGCAGGTATGATTAAAAACAGTTTTTCTATATTGCTGTTTATCTTGTTTTTCGCTAGTTATACCTGCGGTTTTGCTGCTCCGTTCCATCCTGATAATGTATATAGAGCAAAGGAAAATTCCGGCATTACCCGACTCAATGCATCCCTTGAGCATAACTTACAGGCGTCCGGATTACTGAAACCAAGAGCTAAAATTGAAATTCCTGAATTACGGCCATCTATTGGAATGGGCGTAGGCAACTTTACTTTTTATGGCGATATCAGTAATAATCATAAAGGGTTTCATCCAACAGTGAGTCGTTTTGCTTACCAACTTAGGGTAGCACATCCTTTGAATTCTTATCTTGAGCTTGAATTTCATACCATTTTCGGTAGAGTTAGCGCGAATGAAAGGGACGGTGTCAGAAACCTGAATTTTGAATCTCAAATTCGTATTGGTGGTATCAGCCTTGGGTATAATTTTGATCATGTTCTCAAAAAACGTCCCGAGAGACACGCTGAACCATTCCTGGCATTGGGAATTGAATCGTTTGAATTTTTAAGTAAGACCGATAAATTTGACAAGCACGGCAATGAGTACCATTATTGGTCTGACGGTTCAATAAGAAATATTGCAGAGAGTTCTCCCAACGCGGCTGATGCTATAAGAATTTATAGGGACTATGTTTATGAAACCGATCTGAGAGAGCAGAATTTTGATGGCAATGGTAAATACCCTGAAAGGTCTTGGGCTTTTCCGGTAACAGCGGGTGTAACGTTCTATATCTCTGATAATTTTAAATTCCGTTTACAGACCTCAATGCACTTCACCACTACCGACCTGGTTGACGATGTTACCGGAGAGAGTCTGGGTGACAGGCTGGGCACAAAGGGAAAAGATAAGCTTTTGTTTACGTCCTTTTATATTACCTACGACCTACAACCTATTAAAAATAAGGAACCGAAGGATGTAAGACCGCCCGATCCATGGGACGAACCTCTTTTTGCAAATGATACCAACGATACGGATATGGATGGAATCTCGAATTTTCAGGATCCATGCCCATATACACCTGCAGGTGTTACTGTTGACAGCAAAGGGTGTCCGCTGGACATGGACGGCGACAGAGTGTTTGATTACACTGATGATGAGCTACCCAGCCCTGCTGGAAAGTTCGTGGATAAAAAAGGAGTACACCTTACCGATGAGGCATTGGACAGATTCTGGAAAGTTTATTACGACTCAACGGGGCAATATTCCGGCTATGAGGATAGTGTGAAGTCTATTGCATATAGCGATGGTAATAACAAATTGTTTGGACGCCCGGGAGTTTCAGAGATAAAAAGCAAGGAATATGTAATCATTCTTGACCAAAAGAAGATTACGGTTACAGCAAATGAACTGCACAAATATTTAGGTTATCAGGATTTTAAAACCATTACTGAAGGTGATACCGTATATTATGTAATCTCCGGATTTAAAGACCTTGCCAGTGCAAAAGCAACAAATGAGGCGCTGAATAAGGCCGGAGTGAATACTCAGGGAATAGGTGAGAGTGGTATCGATAAAGTGGGTAAGAATACAGTGAATACGGTAAGTGATTATAAACTTGACAAAACGGACGCAAGTCAGGGAACAGTAAAGGATGTGCTTCCCACAGGTGACAAAGCGATTGTTTATCGTGTTCAAATTGCAGCATTCACCAAACCGGTTGGCGAAGACAACAGAATATTTGAGGATGTTGGAAGCGTTACTCAAATTAAGGGAGCCGATGGATTATACAGATACTACTCGGGTAGTTTTAAAACTTTGGAAGAGGCCTCAAAGCATAAAATTGACATGGCCTATGAGAAAGGTTTTAAGGATGCTTTTGTGGTTGTATTAAAGGAAGGACAACGGGTTAGCTTAAGTACGGTTACTGATGTGAATCCGGAATATAAGGAAAATATTGCGGAATATGATGCTGGTGTTGGGGCAGGCATTGATAGGCGTGAAATTAAATATAGAGTGCAATTAGGTGTATTTGAAGGGGATATACCCACCGAAACTCTGGAGTTATTCCTTAGCCTGGGTGACGTGAAACCCGTTAAAGATGCGGATGGTAAAACACGTTATTTGAAAGGTACCTATGATTCTGCCTCCGAAGCCGAAAAGGTAAAAAATGAACTTTCTGACCAGGGAATAATCACTCCGGTTGTAGTAGGCGATTATAAAGGTAAACTAATGAGTCTGGAAGAGGTAATTGAACTTCTTAAGGATTAAAGGTTCCTTTTTTCGGAATAATTGTTGTACATTTGATTCAAATTATAGTGTTATGAAAAAGTATATTTATTTGATTCTGTCTATTTTAATAAGCTTTCCCGCAGTTTCGCAGACTCAGACTGAAGAACCAGTAACACAGACTGAAGGTAAGGAAACGGAAGTGAAATCAAAAAAGGGTAAAGGATTGAAGGGGAAATTAAAGAATACCATGAAAGCTGTGAATAAGGAACTTTTGAATACTGAAGAAGGTGCCGCAGGTTCTGAGCCCAGCCGGTTAACAGTGAATGAAGAAGGGGTAGAGGAGAACGGCAGCAAAGCAAAGGAAAAGAAGTAATTTTAAAATTTTAATATTAAATTAATAGAGGCGTATTGCCTCTTTTTTTTTAACTTATTTTCTTCGGTGCAACCATTATAGGAAAGCTATCGTCTTAGAAGGTGTTCTTAGACTGCGGACAAATCAATGAAACTATTCGTTAAACGTTCCGTTTTAGAGGACAAAAATTACTTGTGGTTCGAAAAAATATCTTATTTTCGTTGTTCATAACTTGCGATTTAAAGTAAATATACACAATATGAGGCACTTATTTCTTTCTGTACTGTCAGTGGTATGTATAACCTTTACAGGTAACAGCCAGGTTAAAGAAAATCAAGTTAAAGAAAATCAGACAAAGCCGCGCCCCGTCAAAACGGAATATGGTGCCATCAGTAAATCTGTCTCAGTTCCTGAGCTTACAAAAGAAGGGGTAAAAGCAATGTTTGTAACCAATAAAATCCCAAAGGATTTCCCACGTCCGGCTGAAAACCAGGATATGAAAGTATACCGGAAAATGGTTCAGGGATACATTAATTCGCATTCTGCACTTATAATTCCCGGTAAGGCCAAAGAACTGGGCTTTACCTACCCGGTTCCAAAAAAGGCAGAAGAGGGTGAAATCAGGAATGCGCAACTTGAAATGATGAAAAGAAAGGAGCCGGTTTCTGAAGAGGAGAAGAAGTTAAAGGCTGAAAAGCAAGCCAAATTAAACGAAAAGAAATAATATTATATATCAAATTGTTATGAAAAACATAGTACGTTCTTTTTTCCCTTTGATTTGTGCATTGTTGTGCTTTTCGGGATTAAATGCCCAGACTTATACCATGAATTCAGGGAATTCCGGATCAACACAGAATACCTGTACAGGTACTGTATATGCTAATGGCGGCACGGGAAGTGATTACTCGAATAATGCTAATTATAACATGAGTTTTTGCTCGACAGACGGAGGCCCGATTCGTATAAAGGTGGAGTTCCTGAATGTTGAATGGAGTTATGATTATTTATATATTCACGACGGTCCCTCTACTGCTTCCCCTGTAATAGCAACATTATCAGGATTTTGTTTGCAAACGAATGATTGCCCTACCTTATATTATACATCCTCTGGCACCTGTCTGACTGTACGGTTTACCTCAGATGGAAGTCAAGCTTATGAAGATTGGTCATATTATGGCGGTTATGTTTTATCAGTAGCCTGCGACCCAAATGGGTGCAATGGACTTCCTCCTGCAAACGATAACTGTACTTCATCTACCACCATCTGTACACTGGATGGTTATTGCGGTACCACAAGCGCATGGTATACTATTGATGCGCAATACACAGATATTTATGTAGGTAACAGTGAATTTTGTGGATCTATCGAGAACAATTCATGGTTAAATTTTACAGCCGATCAGGCTTCGGTTACCATTGATGCGGATGTAATCAATTGCTTAAATAGCAATGGTGTTCAAATGGTGCTAATGGAAGGTGGCTGCGGTGCCTTAACTCAGGTAAGTACAAGTTCGAATTGCTGGAGTCCCTTGATAGGTACTAATTCGTTTACTTTTACCGGATTAACACCCGGTAATTCATATCAGTTAATGATTGATGGTTTTGCCGGCGACGTTTGTGATTATACCATCACAGCAGTAAGTGGTGTTGAAGTAGTGCAGGTTCAGGATGCCTATGGTAATGCGGACAGCACAGGTCTTTGTCCCGGTGAGTGCCGAACTCTATCTATAAATTCTACAACTCCACCAACGAGCTATAACTGGTATTCGGTTCCGGCAGGTGTTTCAGGTACCGGTGCTACCGTGAATGTCTGTCCTACGGGTAACATGATGGTTTATTGTGATGTGGGTGGAGCCTGCGGAGCTGTCACCACAGTGGAATTTGAAATAACCTATAAGGATTTTGGATACACCGGACTAACATCACCCATGGCGTGTGACGATGCACCTGTAAATCTATATGCAGATACGGACATAACACCATGTGTATTTGTAGTGCTTACCTATAACGGGGATGCGGCTACATCGGTAACCCTTCTTGAGGATGGATTTGCTGCTTGGGGTACTCAAAATATTTCGGCTGCCAACGGAACCGTTCTTACCCAAACGTATTTTCAAATGGACCCTGCAGCAACCCATCAGTTGCAACTATATGGTAATGCAGTTTCCAATATGACTTTCAATGTATATGATTGCTCAGATAATTCGTTAATTTATACCGGAACATGGAATGCTTGCGGAAATGCATGTACCGATACGGAAACCATTGCCACACCGGGTACAGTTAACGGCGTTTCTACTTGGTCAACTACCTGTGGTGGTGGTTTGTCTGTAACCGGATGGGGTGCGGCTGTATTTGATCCCTCAGGTGTTTCGGGCCCATTTCCGCAAACTTGTGATGTAACCTATGTTTGGGATAGTGAAACTGGCTGCTCGGGAACAGGTTCTCAAACCGTAACCATTACCAGCCCTTATGATGCGTCGTTTACTTATGCGGCAGCCTCTTATTGCACAACCGCAGCAGATCCTTCACCAACCATAACAGGTACTGCAGGTGGTAGCTTTACCTCCTCACCTGCTGGTTTGTCAATAAATGCTTCCACAGGTGTAATTGATGTCTCGGCAAGTACACCGGGAGCATATAATGTTACCTACACTGTGGGTGTTGCGCCATGTTCCGACGATAACACGGTTGCCATAACTATTCTGCCGCTTAATACGGTTACTGGTCCGGGAAGTTCAACGGTATGTATCAATACAGCCATGGCACCGGCAATTACACAGACTACAACCGGTGCAACAGGAATTGGTGCTGCTTCTGGTTTGCCTGCTGGTGTAACAGCATCTTTTGCTGGCAATACAATTACCATCAGCGGTACACCTACCGTTGCGGGTACATATAACTACAGCATTCCGCTGACCGGCGGTTGTGGAACGGTGAACGCTACGGGTACTATAACAGTAAACCCTGTGAATACCGTTACTGGTCCGGGAAGCGCAACTGTTTGTATTAATACAGCAATGGCTCCTGCCTTAACTCAAACCACTACCGGTGCAACCGGAATTGGCGCTGCTTCAGGTCTGCCTGCCGGTGTAACAGCATCTTTTGCTGGCAATACCATTACCATCAGCGGTACACCTACCGTTGCGGGTACATATAACTACAGCATTCCGCTGACCGGCGGTTGTGGAACGGTGAACGCTACGGGTACTATAACAGTAAATCCTGTGAATACCGTTACCGGTCCGGGCAGTGCTACCTTATGTATTAATACCGCAATGGCTCCTGCTATTACCCATACTACTACAGGCGCAACCGGAATAGGTGCTGCTTCCGGCTTGCCTGCAGGTGTTAGCGCATCTTTTGCCGGAAATACCATTACCATCAGCGGTACACCTACTGTAGCCGGTACCTATAATTACAGCATTCCGTTAACCGGCGGTTGCGGAACTGTGAACGCTACAGGTACTATTACCGTGAATCCTGATAATACAGTTACCGGTCCGGGCAGTGCTTCGGTATGTATCAATACAGCCATGGCACCTGCTATTACACAAACTACAACCGGTGCCACCGGTATCGGAGCAGCATCCGGTCTTCCCGCAGGTGTTACCGCTTCCTTTGCCGGCAATACCATTACCATTAGTGGCACACCCACAGTGGCCGGTACCTATAACTACAGTATTCCGTTAACAGGCGGTTGCGGAACTGTAAATGCAACGGGTACTATTACTGTTATTACAGTTAATACGGTTACGGGTCCGGGTAGTGCTTCGGTATGTATCAATACAGCCATGGCACCTGCAATTACACAGACAACTACCGGTGCTACCGGTATCGGTGCAGCTTCAGGTTTGCCTGCCGGTGTTACCGCCTCCTTTGCAGGAAATACGATTACTATCAGCGGTACACCTACCGTTGCCGGTACCTATAATTACAGCATACCCTTAACAGGCGGTTGCGGAACTGTGAACGCTACAGGTACTATTACCGTGAATCCTGACAATACAGTAACAGGTCCCGGAAGTGCTACCTTATGTATTAACACGGCTCTGGCTCCTGCCATAACGCATACTACAACCGGTGCCACCGGTATCGGTGCAGCATCAGGTTTGCCTGCCGGTGTTACCGCCTCCTTTGCAGGAAATACGATTACTATCAGCGGTACACCTACCGTTGCCGGTACCTATAACTACAGCATTCCTTTAACCGGCGGTTGCGGAACTGTGAACGCTACAGGTACTATTACCGTGAATCCTGATAATACAGTTACCGGTCCGGGCAGTGCTTCGGTATGTATCAATACAGCCATGGCACCTGCTATTACACAAACTACAACCGGTGCCACCGGTATCGGAGCAGCATCCGGTCTTCCCGCAGGTGTTACCGCTTCCTTTGCCGGCAATACCATTACCATTAGTGGCACACCCACAGTGGCCGGTACCTATAACTACAGTATTCCGTTAACAGGCGGTTGCGGAACTGTGAACGCTACAGGTACTATTACCGTGAATCCTGACAATACAGTAACAGGTCCCGGAAGTGCTACCTTATGTATTAACACGGCTCTGGCTCCTGCCATAACGCATACTACAACCGGTGCCACCGGTATCGGTGCAGCATCAGGTTTGCCTGCCGGTGTTACCGCATCCTTTGCAGGAAATACGATTACTATCAGCGGTACACCTACCGTTGCCGGTACCTATAACTACAGCATTCCTTTAACCGGCGGTTGCGGAACTGTGAACGCTACAGGTACTATTACCGTGAATCCTGATAATACAGTTACCGGTCCGGGCAGTGCTTCGGTATGTATCAATACAGCCATGGCACCTGCTATTACACAGACTACTACCGGTGCTACCGGTATCGGTGCAGCATCAGGTTTACCAGCCGGTGTTACCGCATCCTTTGCAGGAAATACGATTACTATCAGCGGTACACCTACCGTTGCCGGTACCTATAATTACAGCATACCCTTAACAGGCGGTTGCGGAACTGTGAACGCTACAGGTACTATTACCGTGAATCCTGACAATACAGTAACAGGTCCCGGAAGTGCTACCTTATGTATTAACACGGCTATGGCTCCTGCCATAACGCATACAACAACCGGTGCCACCGGTATCGGAGCAGCATCCGGTCTTCCCGCAGGTGTTACCGCTTCCTTTGCCGGCAATACCATTACCATTAGTGGCACACCCACAGTGGCCGGTACCTATAACTACAGTATTCCGTTAACAGGCGGTTGCGGAACTGTGAACGCTACAGGTACTATTACCGTGAATCCTGACAATACAGTAACAGGTCCCGGAAGCGCCACACTTTGTGCGAATTCTGCTTTATCACCAGTAATTACTCACACAACTACGGGTGCAACGGGTATCGGTGCAGCATCAGGTTTGCCTGCCGGTGTTACCGCATCTTTTGCAGGAAATACGATTACTATCAGCGGTACACCTACCGTTGCGGGAACCTATAATTACAGCATACCCTTAACAGGAGGTTGCGGAACTATTAATGCTACAGGCACTATCACTGTGAATCCGGAACCAGTTTTTGCAGTATCAACTACAGATCCCAGTGGTTGTGGGTTGTCCGATGGAGTAATAACTCTCACCGGCCTTATTCCGGCTGGTTCTTATGATATTACATACAATGATGGTGCGACACCCGTAACACTTAATGGTCAGGTTGCTGATGGTTCTGGTAATATTGTAATTTCTGGTATGAATGCAGGTAGTTACAGTAGCTTTGTGGTTGATGATGGTACTTGTTCATATACTGTTGCAGGTCCGTTTACCTTAACCGATCCTTCTTCGCCTACATTTACTCTATCATATACAGATCCGACTACTTGTGGTGGAATGGAAGGTTCAATCACGTTGTCAGGCCTGAATGCTTCAACAACATACGACATCAGTTATGATGACGGTTCTGTTGTAACGCTTAATGGCGTAACCACTGATGCATCTGGTGACTATGTAATTACAGGACTGGGAGCGGGTATCTATTCAGGATTTGTTGTGGTGCTGAGCGGTTGTACTGGAACCAGTAACGGTCCGGTTACGTTAACCGATCCTTCTGCTCCTGCAGCGCCTGTTGCCGGTTCTGACGCAACGTATTGTGATGGCGATGCAATTGTCGATATTTCGGCGACACCAGGCGCAGGCGGCACCATTAATTGGTATGACGATGCCGGTCTGACCAATCTGGTTGGATCCGGTAACACACTCACACCTGTGTCCGGGGTGGGTATTACTACTTATTATGCTACTGAAACCGTAGCCAATTGTGAAAGTACCGGAACTCCTGTTACAATTACAATCAATTTGGTGCCTTCTGCTCCGTCTGCGGGTACCGATGCTACCTACTGTGATGGGGATGCTATTGCCAATATGACAGCTGTTGCAGGTTTCGGTGGTACTTTGAACTGGTATGATGATGCCGGACTTACTAATCTGGTGGGAACCGGTTCTCCTGTTTCTCCTTCCGGTGCCTTGGGTAGTACCATATATTATATTACAGAAACATTGAATGGATGTACTGGTCCGGCTTCAACTGTTACAATCACTGTCAATCCAACGCCTTCTTTTGCGATTGGTACAACAACCGATCCTACGGGTTGCGGTGTATCCGACGGTACTATCACCATAACCGGTCTAAATGCTTCATCATCTTATGACGTTTCTTATGATGATGGTTCAGGCACAATTGCATTGGGTACAATTACTACCGATGCTTCAGGTAACTACGTAATTAATGGGTTGCCTGCAGGTAACTACAGTAATTTCACGGTAACTTTGGGTAGTTGCCCTCAAACTGTTGCAGGGCCGGTTACATTGTCCGATCCGGGTTCGCCTGTGTTTACGGTTGCTACGTCTAATCCTTCGGGTTGTGGCTCCACTGACGGTACTATCACCATCAGTGGATTGAACGCATCCTCTACATATGATATTACTTATGATGACGGCAGCGTTGTTAGTCTTATAGGTGTAACAACGGATGCATCCGGAAATTATGTAATAACCGGTCTTGGAGCGGGTAGTTACTCTAACTTTACTGTAACAATTGCAGGCTGTACAGGAAATGACGGAGGACCTTATGTATTAAGTGATCCTTCTGCTCCTGTTGCACCTGTAGCAGGAACGGATGCAACGTATTGTGACGGTGATGCACTTACTGATTTAACAGCAACAGCCGGTTCTGGTGGTACGCTAAACTGGTATGATGACGCAGGATTGTCTAATAATATTGGTACCGGTGTAAATCTTACTCCGGTGAATACTGTAGGAACCACCGTATATTACGTTACAGAAACTGTGGCCGGTTGCGAGAGTCCTGCTGCTCAGGTTACAATTATTATCAATCCTACTCCTGTTGCACCAACTGCAGGCGCCGATGCTACATATTGTGACGGAGATCCAATTGCTGACCTTACTGCAACTGCAGGTTCAGGCGGTACATTGAACTGGTACGATGATGCCGGACTTTCAAATCTGGTAGGTACGGGTTCTCCGTTTACACCTTCATCTGCTGTAGGCACCACCATATATTATGCTACTGAAACACTGGGTTCATGTGAAAGTCCTGCAACTATAGTTACTGTAACAGTGAATTCAACGCCATCATTTACTATTGGTATTACATCCAACCCTTCATCATGCGGTGGAGCTGATGGCAGTATTGAACTTACAGGTTTGAATGCTACTTCACTTTATGATGTATCATACGATGATGGTACAGGTACCATCAATCTGGGGTCTATTACTACGGATGCTTCCGGAAACTATGTTATTACCGGATTGACTGCAGGTAACTATTCCAGTATCACAGTAACATTGGGTAGTTGTTCAACGGTTCAGGGCCCTGTATCCTTAACCGATCCCGGAGCTCCTACATTTACAGTATCGTATACCGATCCTACAACATGTGGTGGTACAGATGGAACCATCACTATTTCGGGACTGTCTGCTTCATCTAATTATGATGTAAGTTATAATAACGGCGCTGTGGTGAACCTGGGAACGATTACCACAGATGCCTCAGGTAATTACGTTATTACTGGTTTGTCTGCGGGTACCTATACCTCTGTAACGGTTGATATGGCCGGATGTATATCTGCTGACGCCACCGTAATGAATCTTATTGACCCTGCTGCACCTACATTTACAGTTTCATCTTCCAATCCTACTACTTGTGGTGGAAACGACGGAAGTATTACCATTTCCGGTCTTACCGCTTCTACTACATATGATGTTACCTACGATGACGGTACAGGTACAATAAGTTTAGGCAGCATAACAACTGACGCTTCTGGTAACTATGTGATTTCTGGTTTAACAGCCGGTAGTTATACTAACATTACTGTAACCATTGCATCTTGTACCGGAACTGAACCCGGACCTCTGACGCTTACAGATCCAGGTGCCCCTGCATTTACAGTTACATCTGTTAATCCATCTACCTGTAATGGTACAGATGGAAGTATTACACTCACCGGATTAACAGCATCAACATCCTATGATGTTACATATGATGATGGTACAGGTACTATTAATTTGGGTACTATTACAACCGATGCCTCTGGTAACTATGTAATCACAGGTTTGCCTGCCGGTAGCTACAGTAACTTTACAGTTTCCTTTGCGGGATGTACTACAACAGAGCCTGGTCCGATTGCACTTACCGATCCCGGTGCCCCAGCTGCACCTGTTGCCGGTACTGATGCTTCATATTGTTTAGGTGATGCAATGGCTGATTTAACTGCCACTGCGGTCTCTGGTACAATTACATGGTATTCAGATGCGGGTTTAACTACAGTATTAGGAACCGGTGCTACCTTGACGCCATCAGTAAGTCTTGGCTCTACTACTTACTATGTAACTGAAACTTCAGGTGGTTGCGAGAGTCCGGCTTCATCAGTTACGGTTACTGTAAACGCTGTACCTGCTTCACCTACAGCTGGTACTGATGCCAGCTATTGTTTGGACGATGTAATGGCTGACATGACGGCTACTGCTGGTGCGGGTGGAACGCTAACTTGGTATAATGATGCCGGATTAACCAATGTAGTGGGTTCAGGTACTACTGAAACTCCGGCTAATATTGCAGGTGTAAGTACTTACTACGTTACCGAAACTGTGAGTGGTTGTGAAAGTACACCGGCTACAGTTGTTATTACGGTGACTGATTGTGATACCACAGTGCTGGTTCTTGAAATTCCTACCGGCTTTACCCCGGATGGTGATGGAACCAACGATGAATGGGAAATTGTTAATATTACTGCAATGTACCCTGAAGCCATTGTTAAGGTATATAACCGTTGGGGAAATATCCTGTTCACTTCAGATAAGGGTTATACCACACCGTGGGATGGTAAATATAACGGTGAGGCCTTACCGGTTGCTTCTTATTATTTTATCATTGAATTCAATGATGATAGTACAGAACCCGCTACAGGTTCGGTAACCATTATTAGAAGAGATTAATTTAGAATACTGCAACATAATAATTATGAAAAAGCTAATTGCAGCCATGCTGATATCGGGAGCCGGAGTGGTTTCTGCGCAACAGTTACCTCAGTACAGCCAATTCCTTCGTAACCAATATATGGTGAATCCGGGAGCAGCAGGGGTTTATAACTTCTTTGATATGACACTTAGCGGTCGTTATCAGTGGGCAGGTTTCACAAATGCACCTATGACGGCTTATATTGCCGCTTCTTCTCCTATTGGTAATAAAGCAGCCAAGTATAATCCTTCTTTGCGTGTTAGTAGTACCGAGTTTAAGGTGAATAGTTTTAATCCGGCGCGTAATCCTGAGATTACAACGGGTAAATTGAAGCACGCGGTGGGAGGACAGATGGTGGTTGACCAATATGGTGCTTTCCGTAAAATGCATATTTCGGGAACCTATGCTATTCACGTTCCGGTTTTCAGAGGACACAATTTGGCTTTAGGGGTAAAATTGGGAATGGCAAATAATGCGTTTTTACGCGATAAAGTTACTCTGTTAAATCCGGTTGACCAGACATATACCGAATACACCAGCGGTGGTGCCAATAAGTATTTCCTTGATTTGGGTGCCGGTTTGTATTTGTATTCCTCACGATTATTCGTAGGATTCTCTTCAGACCAGCTCACCAAAGACTTTGTTAGTTTTGGTTCAGGAACGACCCTTGAATTTGACCAGCATTTTCACTATTATGTAATCGGTGGTTACAAATTCAATTTGTCAAAAGAAGTAACTTTGACACCCGCTGTGTTGGTGAAGATTATGACTCCGGCTCCTCCTTCAATTGAAGGGTCCTTACAAATTGAATACAAAGAATGGATGTGGGGTGCATTGTCTTACAGACACGGCGATTCTTTTGTTGCCATGTTTGGTATGAACCTGAGTGAGAATTTTAAATTTGGTTATTCATTTGATTTTACAATGTCGCGGATACGTTCTTACAGTGCAGGAGGACATGAGCTGGTGTTAGGTTTGATGATTGGACGCTAAAAATTAAATATGAAGAAAGGAAAAAGTGGGGGGCTGATAGCCTTTTTAATGGTTGCTGGAAGTTGTTTTGGTCAGACAAATGTTATAGATTTTACTGAAGCAGCCAAGGTTAAGGGAGGAGTGAACAGCGACTATGAAGAGAGTATGCCGGTATTTTCAAAGGATAGTTCAATTCTTTATTTTACGCGTACTTACGACCCCAAGAGTACTGGCGGTGAATATGACCAGGATATTTGGTATAGCGTTAAAGACGCCAGTGGAACATATGGACCGGCACAGCGTGTTAAGGAGCTGAACAATAAATTACACAATGCAGTTTTTGGTGTAAATAAAGATGGTAGTGCCATCTACCTTTTTAATGCCTATGAAGGTAAAAAGGATATGGAAAAAGGAATTTCCATGGCGAATAAAAAAGGTAAAAAATGGGCTAAGCCCGAGAAAATTAATATTCCGGGACTGAAAATAGAAGGAGATTTCTACGGATTTCATGTAAACGAAGAGGAAACGATTATTCTTCTTACGTACAAAGGCCCAAATACAGTGGGTAACGAAGATTTGTATGTGGTTTTCAGGCAAAATGATGGTAGTTGGAAAGAGCCATTGAATTTGGGTACTGAAATTAATACTGAAGGTTATGAGATGTCGCCATTTTTATCTCCCGGTATGGATACGATGTACTTTACCAGCGACCGACCCGGTGGATTTGGTGACGGCGACGTGTATTTTTCTGTGAGACAAGATGAAAGCTGGACAAAATGGAGTACTCCCGTAAACCTTGGACCCAAAATTAACACTCCACGGTTTGATGCCTTTTTTATTAGAACGGGAAATACTGTGTACTGGAGTAGTAACCGTGAAACCATTAGGGCAGAAATCTATACTGCCAGGGTGTTGCCTCCTCCTATTCCTGATTTGACGGCTTCGGCATTGGCAACAGATGTGACTGTTTATCAGGGAAACGATGGAAAAATCAACTTAACGGTTGAAGGTGGGGTAGGGCCATATACCTATCAGTGGTCTAATGGCATGACAGTAGAAGATCCAGAGGGAGTTCCACGTGGCGAATATCTGGTAACAGTGACCGACAGTCGGGGAAAAACTGTTGAGATATCAGTTTTTGTTAACGAGCCGGAACCTATTGAAATAGCTATTAATAATCCACCAACAGATGACTTTAAAATTGAAGATAGGATTTATTTCGATTTAAATTCATCCTTTCTGAATAAGGAAAATCGTAAAACACTAAATGCTCTTTTGAAACAATTGAAAGAACACCCTGAATTGAAAATTTTTGTTGAATCGCATTGCGACGAAAGGGCCAGTGACCACTACAATGTATGGTTAAGCGAGCGAAGAATGAACAGAACAATTGATTATCTTGTAGCCGGAGGCGTTCCGAGAGATAAAATTTCAGGATCTTACAAGGGTGAACGTGAACCTGATATTAAATGTTCAGGTTGTTCAGAGGAACAATATACCAAGAACAGGCGTACTACCATTACAGCCCGCAAATAGACAGTGTGTCCTTTAGGGATTTGAACCGAAAGTTTGCATTTGGCACAACATTTTCTTTATTTTATCAGTTCACATTCCATGATTATGCGTTTAAAGTATTTAAATTTGCGAGTTCTACTGCCGGTAAGTTTCATATTATCAGTAGGATTTAGTGGTTATAGCCAGCCAAAACCCGGTGCGAAGCCTGAGGAGACCATTGTAAAAATTGAGACACTTCTTCATCTGATAAGTAATTATTATGTAGATGAGGTAGATTCAAAAAAATTGGTGGAAGAGGCAATAGTTGCCATGTTGGAAAAACTTGATCCACATTCGGTTTATATTCCAAAGGAAGAACTAGCTGAAATGAATGCACCGTTAAAGGGGAATTTTGAGGGAATCGGTGTGCGTTTCCAAATACATAAAGATACTATAATGATTGTGAACACTATCCCTGGCGGCCCTTCTGAAAAACTGGGTATTAGGGCAGGTGATAAAATTATTAAGATTGAACAGGAAACGGTTGCAGGCACGGGTATAAAGAATAGTGGTGTCAGAGAGAAATTGTTGGGTAAGAAAGGTACGCAGGTTCGCGTAAGTCTCGCAAGAAGGGGTGTGAAGGAACTATTAGACTTTACAATAACCCGTGATAAAATTCCTATAAATTCGGTGGATTGCTCGTATATGGCTGCGCCCGGTATTGGGTATGTTAAAATCAACAATTTTGCCCAAACCACGGTAAGAGAATTTACCAACAGTGTTATTAAGCTGAAACAAGAAGGGATGAAGCAGTTGATAATTGATTTACAGGGCAATGGTGGAGGTTATCTGAATACGGCTATTGATCTTGCCGATCAGTTTCTTGATGATGGTAAGTTGATAGTGTATACAGAAGGCAGGTCGTTTCCAAAGTCTGAAAATTTTGCGACATCTTTGGGGTTGTACGAAAAGGGTGATTTGGTTATTTTAATTGACGAGAGTTCGGCTTCAGCAAGTGAAATTCTTTCAGGGGCAATTCAGGATTGGGACAGGGGTTTAATTATAGGCAGGCGTTCATTTGGTAAAGGTTTGGTACAGCGTCAAATTGATTTACCGGATAGTTCGGCGGTAAGATTAACCATCAGCAGGTATTATACACCAACGGGTAGGAGCATACAAAAGCCCTACGAAGATGGTATTGAGGCCTATCATATGGAGAAGTACGACCGCTTTATGAATGGAGAGTTAACGAATAAGGATAGCATTAAACTCCCCGATAGTTTAAAGTTCCAAACTAAAATCAGTAAAAGAACGGTGTATGGAGGAGGAGGGATCTTGCCTGACGTTTTTGTAGGTATTGATACAGCATATAATACCGATTATTTTTCAAAATTGCTCCGAAATGGTATTTTCAATTCATTTTCGCTGGAATACGTTGATAAGAATAGGGATATGTTGAAAAAGGAATATCCCGATTTTAATTCTTATAAGTCAAACTTCAATACCAATAAAGTAATGAAGGAGTTTATTTCCTATGCTGAAAGTGAGAAAATAGCATTCAGTGAGGCAGATTATGAAATCAGCAAAGAGGCTATGGTAATACGATTAAAAGCCTCTATCGCATCAGATTTATGGGATTATGAAAGGTTTTATGAAATAATTAACGACTTGAATCCTCCATTACAGCGTGCGCTTAAAATTTTAAAGGCCGGAGGTATGGCTGGAGTAAAATTAACGTATAACAAATAAGATTTTGTAATTTTGCGCCATTATAAATAAACTATGAAAAAGGAAGATGTTAAGTTTTATATTTTGGTTGGGGTTGCAGTTCTGACCTTGTTGAACACTATTTTAATTCTTAATATTAAGCAGGCCCCTGTATTGGGTTCAGCTTCTAATAGTACCAATGCACCGGCCGGAGGTGGTACTCAAATTAACAACGTAAGTCAGGATAAGCCCATTACAGCTACTATAAATAATAATGGCAATGCTACAATTACTCCACAGGGTACCGGTGTAACTGCACCTGAGGGGCCGTTGGCAGCTATAAAATTTGAGAAGTATGAACACGATTTTGGCACAGTTAAGGCATTAACCAACAACAAATACAAGTTCAAATTCACAAACAGCGGTACTGTGCCTCTCACTATCCAGGATGCCAGAGCTTCTTGTGGTTGTACGGTTCCTAACTGGCCCAAGCAACCTATTATGCCAAATCAAACCAGCGAAATCGAAGTAGAATTCACCCCGAAAGAAAATCAATTAGGGGCTCAGGATAAATCTATTACAATTACCGCTAATACGCCAGAGAAGCAAACGATTCTTAAAATAAAGGCTAATGTTGTTCAGTAAAAAGTATGGTTTATCTGTATTATTCGCTGCTATTATTTGCTGTTTAGTTGGTGTCCAAATATTTACAGGGTGTAATTTAGGGAAAAGCTTACCCGAAGAAAAGAAAATTTATATTGAATACCAAATTGAATTTAGTACTCAACAAAATACAGTGTTCGCCAAGTATCTTTATAATAGTCCTGAGTCTGCTCTCATCAATGAATTTAAATCGGAGCTTGAAAAGTGGCTTGCATATAATAAATTAATTCCGGTATCAGATCCTACAACTGCTGATTTTAAGCTTACGGTTACATCGGTTGCGGCCAGCGAATCGGAAACTAACTATACAGTGGATGATGCCGAATCGCCTTACAATGGTCAGACATACTCGCTGGCTTCATGTAAAGTTTCTAGTTCGGCCAGTTTATATCAGATTGAATCGGGAGGAGGTGTGAAATCCTTAACAACCATTGATGATTCTGCTTTTAAGGATGAAAAAGTTAAGAACAACCGTACTTTGGTTGACATGATGGTGGGAGATAATAAGGACAATAGTAAATACAGACTCAAGGGACTTTCTGATGATGTATTTGTATCCGTAGCTGGAAATTGTGGACAGGCCATGGCAGCAACTATTACCCGTAAATTAGCCAGATGGTATAAAAAGGGTAAAATCTAAATCAGGTTTTGTCCTTTAACAAGAGTAGCGGGACCTGCCCCGTTTTTAGCATTGCTTTGGTATGGCTGGGCATTAGCAATCTCTCAAGCCAGTCGTGTCTTTTGTGACTAATCATAATTAGTAGTCCTGTGTCGGCTTTATTGGCAATAAATCGGTTAAGGCCTTCCATAACGTCATCGTCTTCAACAAAATGAAACCGGTGATGAATTTCTTCTCCCAAATATCTGTCCAGTCGGATACCTTGTGCTGACTCTACCATGCTTAAATCTGATACACTTTCTGCCACGTGAACCACTGTAATATTTGCATTCAGGTTGGTTGAAAGTTCTTTGATGTTGTCAAGGACAGTATGTTGGATTGGCTCGTAGTCTGATGCCAGAATGAAATTTCTGAAATTGGAGAGTTCTGCATCAGCCGGTATTACCAGCATAGGGATATTTATTTTTGAAAATAAAGCATTTGTTGGGCTGCCTCCCAGAAAGGTTTTTGCTTCTGAACTTCCGCTAGAGGCCATTACTAACATGTCTGGATGATATATGTTTATGGCTTCCAAAATTGTAGGTATGGTACGGCCCACCATGCTTGCAATAGTAAATGTTATATCGGCATACCTAAGGTCTCTGGTAGCGGCGTCAATTAATATTTGAAGTCTCTTGGCAGTTTCGTCATGAAGCATATCATAGCTCTCCGATTCCAAATCAGGATG
Source organism: uncultured Weeksellaceae bacterium (assembly GCA_964508605.1). Lineage (GTDB taxonomy): Bacteria > Bacteroidota > Bacteroidia > Flavobacteriales_D > CAZDUI01 > CAZDUI01. The sequence continues at coordinate 62,114 of CAZDUI010000018.1, forward strand.
TAAATAGGTGAATTGAAAGGCGTGCATCAGAACAATTTCACCCGCCTTGCCGTGATTACTGCAACGGGCAATTTCCAAAGCATATTCAAAGGCTTTTTCTGAAGATCTGCTGTAGTCGGTAGTATAAAGTATTCGTTTCATGATAAAGAATTTTCGATACCAAAAATACAGGGATTACAAGTGTCTTATATAGCCTAATATCATGAAAATGACTGATATTTATCAGAAAAATGTCAGAAATTAGTTTTGGCTACAAACGTTTTCGTAAATCCAGGATTCCATATTGCTGCCTAATTTTTGTGCCATTTTGAAGTCATCGCAACCTGCGGATATTTCACCCAGTAAATGCCTACAAACGCCGCGGTTATAGTAGGCCTTGTGATGGTCGGGAGCCAGTTTTATAGTTTCGTTGAAAGAGGTAATGGCCTGTTTGTAATCTCCTTTCTCGTACAAAGCAAGACCTTTTTGAAAATGAGCATCGGCATCTTTGTTATTTATGGCAATAGCTTTTGTTAATGTTGTTACGGCGTCGAAGCACTTACCGGACTTTAATTCTGTGATACCCTTTGATTTTAAGGCTCCAAAGTGTTCTTTATTTATTCGCAGGGCAGCTTCATAATCAACCAGTGCTTCGCTGTACATTTCCATTTCATGATAGATGTCGCCTCTGTTTTTTAATAAATCTGCTGATTTGGAATTATTTCTGATTTCAACGGAAAGTGCCTCAACTTCTTTTATAGCTTTTTCTTTTTTCATTTGCATCCTTTTCCCGGCCGTAATCAGTTCCATTTCATTCAGTAAATGACCTGCCCCGGCGAATTTATCGATGATAAAAAGAATATATCTTACATCTACCATTATGTTCCGGCAAATATCACCGTTATACATTATATCGCTCATCGTACTTTCCCAGCTGCGGTCGAAATTTAATCCAACAAGGTATCCCTCTCCATTTATTGCGGGACTGCCTGAATTTCCACCGGTTGTATGGTTAGAGCCGGTAAAACAAACGTACAATTTTCCGTTTTCGGCATAGGGACCATAGTCTTTTGCATTATACAGGTCAACTAATTTAGCAGGTAAATCAAACTCGAAATCTCCGGGTTTGTATTTGGCTATAACACCGTCAAGTGTAGTAAATGCTTCATATTTCATGCCGTCAAAAGGAGCTGATCCTTCCACTTTACCATATGTTAGTCTAAGTGTACTGTTGGCGTCGTACCAGTATTTTCTGTCAGGCATCATTTCTTTAATGGCTTTTACATATTCAAACAATTGGTTAACAATTTCCTGTTGCTTGGCATCGCTGCCCGGTTTAATTTCGGTTCGAAATTTTTGGTTGATGGCATTTGCAAGTAAATATGCTGGGTCTGTACTTTTAATTTTAGAGAAGACTTTTGCAGAAGGCTTACTTAACAGGGCCTTTATTTTTTCCTCTGAAGTAAATACTGATTTGTTGTAAACCAGTTCTGTGTATGCAGAATAATTATTTTTAGAAGTAGTTAATGCTTTGTTCAAAAGCTCAGGAAGATACTCCGGTGCAACATTCTTGTGAAAGATTTCAGTGAGTGAAGCAAATATATCTTTATCAACTGGTGTATTGTAGTTTTTAAAGTATCCCGCAGCGTTTTCCAGTAGTTTATTAATTTCTGATTTTCGGTCGGTCTCTGACATGGTTGCGTAATTACTTAATAAATTATCAAAAGTAGTTGCATACCTAAGTATTTCAGGACCGTAGTAGAAATATTCAAAATAGTAATCGGCTGCAATCGTGATGTTCTTTGAATCTTCATATAGAGCTTTTAGGGTAGGAAGAATATTTCTGTACTTTTTATATGATTCGCTTTTATTGGCGATGGATTGAAATTCCTTTTCAAAATCAATTTTCTTCTGCAATGCATTGGTTCGTTTTAACCCGAAACTTTCGCCAATCCATTTTTTCCATGCATTTGCGATTCTACTTTGCTTGGAAGCGTACTGAATGTTTATTAATTTGTCCTGCTTCATGTAGCCGGTAATCACTGCCAGACTGTGGTCGCGCATATTTATTTTTGCGGGATTACCATGATTAAGAATATATTCAACAGCAAATGAGGGCAGAAATTGTTGTGTGCGTCCAGGGAAACCGTAAACCATTGTAAAGTCACCAGGTTTTACCCCTTCCATGCTCACTGGCAGTGAATGTTTAGGAACATAGGGAATATTTTCGGGGCTGTAGGGTGCAGGTTTGTTATCTTTGCCGGCATAAATTCTAAAAATACTGAAGTCGCCGGTATGGCGTGGCCAAACCCAGTTGTCTGTGTCATGTCCGTATTTGCCGATGGAGCCGGGAGGAGCTCCCACAAGACGAACATCGGTGAAAGTTTCAGTAACTATCATAAAATAGGCATTACCGTAATTAAAGGGTAAAATTTCAGCATTATAGTGAGTCCCTTCTATTGCCTTAGAGATAATGCCGGCAAATCTTTTGCGGGCATCGGCTTCCGATTTACTATTAAGAACTTCTGCGGTTACATCTTCAATCCGTACCACAAACATTGCGGTTAGTCCGGGATTGGGTAGTTCTTCGTTTTTACTCATTGCCCAGAATCCGTTAGTAAGGTAGTCGTGCTCCAGGGTGCTGTGCTCCTGAATCTGACTGTAACCGCAGTGGTGGTTAGTAAGAATTAACCCCTGGTATGAAATAATTTCCGCTGTACAACCTCCACCGAATTGACAAATGGCATCTTTCAGGCTTCCTTTATTTACACTGTAAATATCTTCGGCGGTAAGCTTCATGCCCATACTTTGCATTTCCCCTATTTGCGCAGCATTAAGCAGTGAAGGGACCCACATTCCTTCATTTGCGCGTGCAAAAAGACATTGAAAAAAGAGTAGGGCTGTTAATACTAATAATTTCATAATGTTGAATGGTTTTGACAGAAGGACAAATATAATAGCAAAACAGGAATAATGTCCGGTCAGTTTAATCGGCAGCGGCGATACCCGTTGTATCATTCATAAACTGAGATTCTGTAATGGCATTGCCATTTCTGTAGTAACTTGATCCATTTAAAGTAGTAATTTGAAGATACTCGTTTCCTTTTGAGCCTATTACCACTATTTTTCTAACGGTTACTTCAACAACGTCGCCTTGGGAGTTTTTTTTCTGGTACATTTCTGTTGTAACACCGGGTTTATATTTTTTTGCCAAATCGTTGGGAATGCCGTCGTCAACTTTTTCAGGTCCGTTTGTGGTTAGGTTATCGGTTACTTTTTCAGTTTTTTCGATACTTTCCTGAGATTTTGCCTGATTTTTCCTTTCGGTATCAGAGATGTTTTCGGTAACACCGGTCAGTTTTTCTTCCACTTGCACCATTTTTTCATTTTCGCTTTTCACCTGACTTTCCAAAACACCCTGTCGTTGATCAAACGAATCTCCGGCCCTATTAATTTCATTTTCTCCTTTTGTAAGAATTGATTTCTCGTAACTGCTGCGAGTATCGTTCAAGGTTTCCACTTTATCCTGAGAGGCCTCCATCTTGGCCTGATTTTTCTTTTCAGTATCGCTCAACTGGGTTTTAGTGTCTTCAAAAAATCCGTCCACCATTTCCTGAGCCGGGTCTGATTTCTTGTAAAAGCTCTGTTCTGCTGAAGTACGGGTGTCGTTCAGAATTTCAACTTTTTCCTGCGTTACATTCATATTGGCCTGATGCTTCTTTTCAGCCACAGACCATTGTGTTTTTGTATCTTCAAAGAATCCGTCCACCTTTTCCTGTGCAGGGTCTGATTTTTTATAATAGCTCTGTTCTACCGAAGTGCGGGTATCTGTTAAAGTTTCCAACTTTTCCTGTGTGGCATTCATATTCGCCTGATTTTTTTTCTCGGTTTCGCTCCATTGTGTTTTGGTAGCCTCAAAGAAACCGTCAACTTTTTCCTGTGCGGGGTCAGATTTCTTGTAATAACCTTGTTCTGTTGAAGTACGGGTGTCGTTCAGTGTTTCTACTTTTTCCTGAGTTTTGTTCATATTTGCCTGATGCTTTTTTTCAGCTTCAGACCATTGCGTTTTTGTATCTTCAAAGAATCCTTCAACTTTTTCCTGTGCGGGGTCCGATTTTTTTGAATAATTCTGTTCGGCGGAAATTCGAGTATCGTTCAGCGATTCAACTTTTTCCTGGGTTATGCCCATCTGCGAATCAAATTTTTTCGCTTCGGCCGACCATTTGTCCAACATGCCGTTCATTGCCTGATTACTTTGTGCTATTTTTTCTTCACCGGCTAGCTGGTAATCTCTGGCCCTTTTAGCTTGAATATCCATTAGGGCGTCCAAGCTTTGTTCTGCCTGATTACGGGATGCTGCTCCTTTTTCGTAGGCAGCAACATAGTCTGTTTTATATTTTTCAATGGTTTCTATATCTCTGTATCTGTTCTGATTTACATTTTCTTCCCATGATTGAGTCGCAGAAATTTGTTTTTCCTGGTATCTTTTCAGTGAATCCAACCTGCGGTTATAGGCATTATCTTTCGTTTGTTGTAAAAGAGACTGACTGTTAATCATAGTAGTGTTTGAAATCCGTTCGCCATAATAGGGTTCCTTACCTGCCGGATTCAATAATGCGTCAATTTCTGCTATTTTCCGCTGAGGGTAGGGGTCGTTAGGTTTTAAACCTTTTGCTCTTAGATATAAATCTTTGGCATCTTTGTATTCCTTTGCTGAGAACTTTTCATCTGCAACTTTAATAATTTTCTGATACTGTTTTTCTAATTCTGCTGAAGCACTTGCTCGAAGAATTTCATTGATTTTATTGATTTGATCCTGTGGATATTGCTTTGAAATTACTGCATATGCCTGCTTGTAGGTTTCTTTTGCTTGTTCATACTTTTTTAAGTTAAACTCGCCGTCGGCTTTTGCAATCAGCGTATTGTATTTCGCCTCATTTTCGGCACCTGACAATAGTTGATCAATTTTTCTAACCTGGCCACCTGGGTACTGGTCAGAGGGATTCAGCCCCATGGCTCTCACATATAATTCCCGCGCTTCAGCGTATTGTGCGGCATTGAATTTTTCATCGGCTACCTTCAGTATCTTTTGATACTGCGCAGCTACTTCTTCGGTCTGCGTGAGCTTCTTTAAAATATCATTTATTTCATCAATTCGTTGCTGGGGATAATCACGTGCAAATAATTTATATGCTTCTGTATAAGAGTCTTTTGCTTCTTTGTAACTTTTTGATTTAAATTCACCATCTGCCTTTACTATTAAGGCCTTGTAATCTTCTTCTTTTTTAATATCAGCTGCAGCTGCGTCTAATTTTGCCTTGATTGCAGCAATTTGATTTCTTGGATGTGCACGGTCGAATAATGCCAGAGCCTTTTCGTAATGAGAAATAGCATCGTTCCATTTTTGACTTTGAAAAGCAGCATCTCCTTTCTTTACCCATTCATTGTATTCTTTCTCTTGTTTGGCTTGTTCTGAAAACTTTTTTTCTATGAGATCTAATTGATCTTTTGGATACTTTTCCTGACGCATAGATAATGCTTCCTGATACAGCGTTTTTGCATTCGGCCAGTCAGAGGTATTGAAGGCTTTATCGGCGGCGGCAATTTTTGCTTTATATGCTGCTTCAGCTTCTTCGTCTTTGAGTTTCTGGTCAATCACAAGAATTCGGTCTTTGGGATATTGCTCATCAGCATAAATTACAAGAGCCTCCATATATGATTTTCGGGCTTCTTTCCACGCAGAGGCTTTGAATTGTTCATTAGCCTTGGCAATCAAATCGCTATACATTTGTTGTTTCCTTTTCCTTTCCTCTTCGTCGGCTTGTAAATCTGCTAGCTTTTGCCTGGCGGCAGCTATTTGCTTTACAGGGTAATCGCCGTCTGACAATATATTTATTGCTTTTTGATATGCGTCAATAGACTCCTGCCATTTTGATGCATTAAATAAAGCATTGGCTTCAGCAATGGCTTTATCATAGTCAGCGCGTTTATTCTTCTGTTCTTCTAGTTTTGCATCAATAAGCTTAATTTGCTCAGATGGGTATGTTTGTCCGGAAAACATCTGATTCGCTCTCAAATACAAATCTTTTGCCTCTTCAAGTGCTCCGGAATTGAATTTCTCGTCGGCTACTTTAATAATTTTGTCGTATTGTTTCTTAGCATTTTCTATTGTAGTTTTTTCCTCAATTTTCTTATTGATTGCATCAATTTTAGCTTGAATTGCTTCATCATTTTTCAGAATGTAGGCTTCTTTATACTGTTGTTTCGCCGCCTCCAAATCACCACTTGCTTCAAGTTCTTCACCTTTCGTTAAGAATTCCTTTACCTTTTCTTCTTTTGCTTTTTCGGCATTCAGCGCAGCCTGATTGGCCTGATCTTCTTTCAATTTAGCGTCACACTCGCCGATGCGTGTTTTGGGATGTGCTTCGTTGGGGTACAAGGTGAGTGCTTCCTGATATTTGGTTTTGGCATC
>CAZDUI010000019.1:0-43893 GCA_964508605.1 uncultured Weeksellaceae bacterium
TGAGTCTGACCATGTAGTAGCTCTAAAATAGACAAAAAATCGTGCCCCCCTGTTGGGCCTCCCAGAATACGCGCGGGGTGTGCCCACAGGGGTACGTACGTGCAGGCATGTGTGAGAATCTTTTCAATAATAAAGAATGATATAATACTATAACATTAAGTTATATTATATCATAAGAAAATACAAACCAACCTTTTAATATGCAAAAAAAATAAGAAAATACAAATCAATACGAGATTTTTTTTTCACTTAAATCATTTTTTCTTTTTCTCACTTCATTTTCTAACAAAGTGTTCCCGGTCATTCTCTACCCTAATTCTTTGTCCTGATTTTTGTTTTTTCGGAGGGGGACCAATCCATGGCTTTTCGTCAGTCAAATCCATAAGATAATTGAAAAATGATGCATATATTTGTATGAATCATGATCAGATCTTCCGTAAATCTTGTGCTTCTTGAAGGAGACGTTAAGAGTGCTCCATTCATTCATTATCTGGACAAAGGAAGGCCTGTTTGCCGTTTTCAACTGACAACATATCATGATATGGATGAAAAAGGTTTTTACAATACCATGTTTCACCACCTGGTGGCGTGGAATAAGCTTGCTGAGTCAATAAAAGAAAATATTTCAGTTGGAGACCATGTACAGGTTAAAGGCACTCTTCGTATAAATCTGGTAAATGCGGCCGATGGTAGAAAAATAAACCGGGTAGAAGTTGAAGTTTCTGAGTTTAAAATCGTATCAAAAGCAGCTTTGAGTTCCGACAGTAATGAACGGAATTTATCAACGGAAGATGTAGATTTAAAAAGTTTGTTTAATTTTCCTCCCGCAAAGGACCCTAATGGATTGCCTTTTTAGCTTATGTTGAACCAAATATCTTGTTTTGGACCCCGATAGTATCGACCCCTTGCCGGCTTTTATTTTAGCCATTTCCGATTTCCCTGCTGCAGTAGTTTTATCTGGTGTTATCATGTTGTTGCTGCTGTGTTGCTCTGCGTTGATTTCAGCTTCAGAAGTAGCATATTTTGGCATGAAATTAAGTGAACGCGAACAGTTGGAGAAAAGAACCGGCAGCAAGGCACAAAATGCACGGAAACTTATGGGACAACCCAAGTGGCTGTTAGCTACAATACTTATCGCGAATAACACGGTTAATGTGTGTTTTATCATCCTGTCATCTGTTGTAATTGATGATGTTTTCCGGGGCGCAAATCTTGGTAAAACGGGGTTATTGCTGGTACAGATTTTTGGTGTTACCGGAATCCTTTTGCTTTTTGGAGAAGTAATTCCTAAAGTTTTTGCCACCCGCAATGCTTTGCCTATAGTGTTATTTATGTCGGCTCCGCTAATGGTTCTTAAAACACTCTTTTCTCCTTTGAGCAGAATTCTGATGGGAATGACCACACTTATTGACCGGCGGGTGTCTAATAAATCTCCTATTATTTCTGTAAATCAGCTGGAACAGGCGTTGGAACTTACCACTTCAGAGAACAACCAGGACCATAATGAACAAAGAATTCTTGAAGGTATTGTGCGTTTTGGTAACACAGACGTAAAGCAAATTATGACCCCCAGAGTTGACGTTGTTGCCTTGTCTGCCGATACAGGGTTCAAAGAAGTTGTAAAAGTTATTATTGATTCCGGTTACAGCCGTATTCCGGTTTACGGCAATACCCTTGATGACGTGAAAGGGATAATATACGCAAAAGATTTAATACCACATGTTGATGAAAGCGATGATTTTAACTGGCATCGGTTTTTACGCGATGCGTTTTTTGTGCCTGAAACGAAAAAGAATGACGACTTATTAAGAGAATTTCAGAAACGGAAAATGCATCTTGCTGTGGTAGTTGATGAATATGGTGGTTCGCAGGGTATTGTTACACTTGAAGATGTGTTAGAGGAAATTGTTGGGGATATTACCGATGAGTTTGATGAAACTCATGTTCCGTATAATCAGGTGGATGAATACAATTATGTTTTCGAAGCCAAAACACCACTTGTGGATTTGTATCGGGTGCTGAACATTGAAAATACTGAAGAATTTGACAACGCAAGGGGCGATAGTGAAACCCTGGGAGGATTCCTTATGGAAGTTTCAGGTAAAATAATGAGGAAGAATGAAAAGGTAACCTTTGGGGATTACATTTTTACGGTAGAGGCTTCTGATAAAAGAAGAGTAAAGCAGGTAAGAATTACAGTGAATGAATTTAATAAACTGTCTTAACCAATGAATATCAGAGTCCTGTGTGTTTTTCTGGGAGTTTTGTCCGCAACGTTTCCGGCCGGATGCGAACAAGAGGATAGTTACGTGCCCAAGCCAAGAGGTTATATGAGAGTAGATTATCCTGATGCGAGAAATTATGTGCAGCATGCGGATAATTGCGGATATTCTTTTGAAATTCCTGATTATGGGGTAATGGTGCAAAAAACAATATCAGACAGTGTATGCTTTAGTGATTTGAATTTGCATGGTTTCAATGCCACTATTTATCTTACCTATTTTCCTGTAAAAAACAATTTACCTACGTTGCTTGAAGAATCGCGGCAATTGTTGATAAAACACCAGATTAAAGCGACTTCCATTAGCGACACGTTGGTTCTGGATTCAACAAGAAGAGTTTTTGCCGTTATTAGCAAACTGGCTGGCAATGTAGCTTCTAACGTGCAATTTACAGCTACCGACAGCACCGCAAATTTTCTGAGAGGAAGCCTGCATTTTTATGCAGCACCCAATTACGACAGCCTGTATCCCATGATTGAATATCTGTACAAAGATGTTCAGCATATGGTGAAATCGCTGCAGTGGAACACAAAAGAATAATAGAGGATGAAGAGACAGCTTGCAAGGGCCGGGCTTGTATTAAATGAACCTCAAAGTCCCTCGCGGTGTTTTTACATTGTCAAATATATCGTAAATTGCGCTGTATGAAAAAAATTGTGTTCATTATTTGTTTATCGGTGGTTCTAATATTACCGGCTGAATCTCAGGAAATTTATTCGCGCGCACGCATCTGGGCTACACAGGAAGATCTGGTTCGGCTGTCGGAAAACGGTGTGCCTGTGGACCATGGAAAGTATAAAAGAGATACCTGGATAGTTTCCGATTTCAGCGAAACCGAATTGGCAAAGGCTGCAGAGCTGGGATTGAAATACGATGTGCTGATTTACGATGTTCAGCAGGTTTATCGTATTCAGGGTGAAAACCATGGTAAGCACAATGTGCTTTCTCATGGCGACCCGCACTTGCGCATGCACAGAAGCAGTAGTTGCGGCCAAACGGGGGCACCCCTGGTTATTACCGATCCGGTGAATTTTACCACAGGAAGCATGGGGGGGTACTTTACCTATACCGAGTTTATTGCTCATATCGACGCAATGGCAACTTTGTATCCCAACCTGATAACCGCCAAAGCACCGGTAAGTACCTTTCAAACCTGGGAGGGAAGACCCATCTACTGGTTGCGCATCAGCGATAATCCCAATATAGATGAAAACGAGCCGGAAGCACTTTATACAGCCTTGCACCATGCCCGTGAACCGGCATCACTGTCACAACTGATTTTTTATATGTGGTATCTGCTTGAAAATTACGGCACTCATCCTGAAGTTACTTATTTGCTTGACAATACCGAGATGTATTTTATCCCCATGATCAACCCCGACGGGTATATTCAAAACGAGACTACCGATCCTTCAGGTGGAGGCATGTGGCGAAAAAATAAGCGCGATAACGGCAATGGAACCTTTGGGGTGGATTTAAACCGTAATTACAGCTATCAGTGGGGTGGGGCGGGAACCAGCACCAACACTTCCAGCGATACATACCTGGGGCCGTCAGCTTTCAGCGAGCCCGAAACTCAGGCCATTAAGTGGTTTACAGAAAACAGGGACATTGAAATTGCCCTGAACTATCACACTTACGGCGATTTGCTGATGCATCCTTATGGTTACGCTACCGGAGTTACCACACCCGATGATGCAACCTTTTACACCTGGAAAGACTGGATGACGGCCAGCAACGGATATGCCAATATCATCAGCAGTGGACTTTACCCTGCATCGGGCGACAGCGACGACTGGTTATACGACGGAGACCTGGCCACCAAACCAAAAATTTACGCCATGACACCGGAAGCCGGTGACGATGCTCATGGTTTTTGGCCGGCAGCAGCACAGATTTTACCTATTTGTCGCGAAAACGTATGGCAGAATCTCACAACATCGCACATTCTTCACAATTACGGCCGTGTTACTGAAACTTCTCCGCTAACCTATACCGTACTGAACGATTTTGTGAATTATGACGTTACGCGTCTGGGACTGCGCACCGGCAATCTTACAGTATCAGTAACTCCTTACGGAACGGGAATTTTGTCAGCAGGAAGTTCCAAGGTGTATAACCTTCCGGTTACCGGTCAAATTGAGAACGATAGCATTGCCATTACACTGGATCCTTCTTTAACAAATGGACAGTCCTTTCAGTTTGTTCTGAGTATTTCTAACGGATATTTTGCTTACAATGATACCATTACCAAGGTGTTTGGTTCGCAACAAATTCTTATGGCCGACGACGGTTCTTCCCTGCTCAACTGGACATCAGCGTCGTGGAACACCACAACAGCGCAGTATGTTTCGGCACCTTCAAGCATCACCGATTCGCAGGCAGGAGATTACGGAAACAATGCGTCAACAGAAATAATCCTCAATCAGGCAATTGATCTTACCCATGCACTGCAGGCAACGGTAACTTTTTTTGCACGCTGGGAAATTGAAGACAATTACGACTATGTGCAACTGCAGGCAAGCAATGACGCTGGTGCCTCATGGATACCTCTGTGCGGAAAATATACATCAACAGGTACTTCCGATCAGGATGCCGGGCAACCCTTATGGGATGGAATGCAAACATCATGGGTGCAGGAAGAAGTGAACCTGTCTGATTTTTTGGGTGATAATATTCAGCTGAGGTTCACGTTGGTGTCAGATGTGTTTGTAACCGAAGACGGATTTTATTTTGACGATTTTCAAATTCAGGTTATCAACGGCCCTTCGTCTGCTGACGAAAATGATTTACCCGAACTCTCGGTGTATCCCAATCCTGCCAACAGCGTGCTGAACATCGCCTCACCGGGCAAGCGTATATTGAATGTTAACCTTTACGATACGCGGGGTAGGGAAGTGTCCAGTTTCTTTGGAATTCCACAGAACCTGGTAATTCTGAGTATTGAAGATATCTCTCCTGGACTGTATCAGCTAAGGGTAGAAACGGAATCCGGAAGTGTGGTCTCAAAACCGGTTCTGATTCTGACCCGGTAGTTATTGAATTTCAATTCTGAAATTGAGTTCAACGTCGGTGTCGCCGGGCGAACAGGTTCCGTCCTTTACTCCGTTGGGTTGATGTTTTAGCGTTACAGTTACGGCGCCCACACCGGCAGTTCCAATGTTCCACAGAGACGTCAGTCCTAACGGAAATGTTCCGTCGGTATCTGTAATGGCTATGGTAGCGTCTGCACCACCGCTGACATTATAGCAAAACAAATGTTCGCTGGCTTCTGCCAGTACTTCATTTGAAATGGTATCTACAGGGTTGGCGCTTTCATTCAGCAGCAGTACACTGCAATGATATACTGTTGAGGGTACAAGACGTATGGTGTCGAAAGTTGTGGGTGCCAAACCACCCTCCCCATCGGTATCTCTGAAAACTGACGTAACTTCAGGTTGTAGTCCGGTTGTATCCGTGAATGATAGTTTTACAGTGGTAATTAACTCGCCTTCGTTTACAATCGGCGGATTTTGTGGTGGTAAGGGGTCTTTTTTGCAAGATGCTATTCCGGTTGCCAGCAGACCGCTAATAATGAACATTTTTGTTTTCATATTTCTGTAAATGTTAAGTTGTTGGTTTTGTGATTTTTCTTGAAATGGAAAGGGATTTTGCAGAATATCTGAAAATTGCGCCCGGGTTCGTCAGCATAATACCTGAACCGGTTCAGATAATCGCGATATTTTACATTCATGACATTGGCAACATTAATTCCGGTAGTAATGATGCCCGCCGAAGAAACTATTTCGACTGTAATGCCGGCATCGACAATGTGATATGCGGGCGGCGGCGGAGCAAAATCAACCCCTGCAGGAATTTGTTTTTGCTGAAAAACACTCAGCAGTGATGCATTCAGGCGGATGATCGGTATTTTTTTGCCGGAACGTATGTTGTATTCAATGCCGTGCCGCATTCTAAATGGGGGAATTAACGGCAGGGGTTCGCCTTGGGTAAAATTGTCGGCCCTTAGCAGTGCTGTCATTCCGATGTAATTTAATCCTTCAAAAAGTTCTACATTCAGGTTGGCCTCAGCGCCCCTAAGCAATGCATCGGTTTGCCGGTAATGAAAAACCGGAAATGCGCCGCGAATGGTGAGCTCAAACACTGTGTCGGGTTCAAGATAAATATAATGAGGCATATAGTTTATAAAAGGCGACAGGGTGAACTGAATGCGTTTCCCTTCATAATCAAACGTAAGCCCGGCCTGTGTTGAGCGCTCCTGTACCAGGTTGGGGTCTCCCTTTTCAATAGCCGCCGAGCCGTGGTGCAAGCCGTTGCTGTACAATTCGTTCATGGAAGGTGGACGCCATGTTGAACTGAAGTTGAATTTCAGGTGTAATGGTATTTTGAATTCATACTGTAAGGCTGCCTGCAAGGCAAGACCACCATAGTGTGTCTGTGGCGCGTAGCGTTCACCGTTTTTCCACATATAGGCTTGCTGGCATATTGCATCGCCTCTGATACCGGCTTCAGCAGAAAATGGTGATTTTTCAGGGCGAAAACGCTGTAAAACATAAACTCCGCCCTGTTGTCGAATATAATTGGGAATGAAGAATCTGCCACGATAAGTATTGCCCTGGTACTGCCCCGTAAAACCGGCTTCGGTTTCAAAACTTTTGTACTGATATTGCCAGTTAACAGAAGCATTGTGGCTTGTAAGAATCATCTTCAGTTCAGGCTCGTTTAATTGTTCCAGCGAATCGTTGCGGGGACGGTGCTTGTCGTATTCTTCCCTACCGTTGTACTGACGTGAATATTGTACTTCAAGCAAACTTTTACCGAGTGCGAAAAACAACCTGCCTGAGATTGTTTCATGTATTACGCGTTGCATTGGACGGTCTATTTGGTAACTAAAACCTGAAGTTTCCAAAGGTTTACTGCTTTGAATGGCAGCTTCCAGGTCGGTAAGGTTGCCTATGTGTGCGGCCGAGAAAATGCCGGTGTGCGTGTTGAACCGGTTGTGCCTTACTATCAGGCTCCATGCTTTTTGCCGCCACCCCAATTCTGTCTGGTGCGAGTATTCCAGAATACCCGTGTTTTTAAGGTAATACTCTGATGTGTTTAAATTACCACCTCTACGCGCGCTGCCCTGAAGTCTCCATGAAAACGGCTTCAATTTTTTAAAATTTCCCTCCAGACTGCCCGACAGAGTCCCCTGCCGTCCGTTAGACGTTCCACCGGCTGTCAGCTCACCGCTCATCCCTGCATTCCCAGGCAATGGGTTACTCTCGGTAATTACCACTCCGCCTGAAATGTCCTGTCCGTAACACAAACTACCTGCTCCCTTAATGATGCGAACAGTAGCCGCAGACAATGGGTCTATCTCGGGGGCATGTTCTGAGCCCCACATCTGACTTTCCAGTCGTACTCCATTGTGAATAAATATGGTTCGGTTGCCACTCAACCCTCTGATGACCGGCTTGCTGATGTTACTGCCCGTGTTCAGACTGCTTACTCCTGCCGCTGTTTTAAGCATTTCGCCCAATGGTTTTCCCGTGTTTTCCAACCGGACAGATTCTTCAAGGGTTATTTCATCGGCAAAACCATGCGCCGGATGCTCGTCATGAACCGTGAATTCCTCTAATTTTATGGCTTTGATATTCACGTTCCATACTATCAGGGTGTCTGAATTCACCTCAATTTGAAGGGAGTCTCGCTCTCCTCCGTACATTGTCAGGTAGAGCGCAACAGCACCCGTACAAACTGAATCTGAAATAAAGTTGCCTTCTGCACTTATAATACCGGCTTTACCGGAATCAATAAGAGCCACAAGGCCTGATATTTTTTCGCCCAGCGAACCACAAAAACGCACTTCCATCCGATGTGTGCATTGTGCCGATATTTCTATAGATATCAGTGATAGTAAGAAAAATATAAGTGCCCGGATGCTGTTCAAAGTAAATGCAATTGAGTTGCAAATATATAAATTTTTTTACAAATGCAAATTAGTTGCGTTTGGTTTGAATTCAGAAGGAATTGATAAGTATGAAATTGCTTTTCATGCATCTCGGTAGCTTAGGAAAAGGTTTTATATTATCTTTCGGCATGATTTGTATAAAATCACCGGTAAAGTTGTGTTTTGTTTTGTCCTTGTTGCTTATTGGCAAGGGTGCATTTCCGCAGTTGAAGACAATAGAAGTAGTGCCTGAGAGTTTTGGACAAAGCTGTGCAACCAATTTAATTTATTTTGAAGAAGATGGTGATGTTTTGCTGCCGGAACAAGCTTTGTTTCAACTGGAGCACACAGGGGGACAAGTGTTTAAAGATCGTATAGGCGTCCTTGATTTTAATGCTTCGCGATGGTGGTTTGGGTTCAGCTTCATCAATGCAACCCAACATCGGGTATTGTTGCTTGAAACGGCGCGTCCGGTTACCAATAAAGTGCATTTGTATGTTTTTAGGAACCATGAAGTTATTCAGCATGAAGTAAATGGCGATGATTATTCCTTTTCCCGAAAGTCTTTTCCGCACCGTAAGTGTATTTTTCCGGTGGAAGCAGCAACGGGCGATACCCTGAAAATTTTACTGATGGCCGAAAGTGACGGAGAAGTAATTACCCTGCCGGTAAAATTTTACAGTATGCAGGCATTTGCGGAATACGACTATAAAAATCAATGGTTTCTGGGTTTTTATTATGGGTTTTTATTTGTTGTGGGCATTATATATTTCATTTTTTACATAATGTTGCGCGACAGATCTTTTTTGTATTATGTGGGATATGTTTTTGCGCAATTTCTTCTTCAGTTTTCGCTGGACGGTTATGCATTTCAGTATCTTTTTCCCCGGAATCCGTGGCTGGCCAGTCATTCGGTGATTTTTTCTGCAGCGTTGGCGGTATTTTTTGCGGGAATTTATCCTCAAACCTATCTGCAACTCAGGAAGCGAAGCAAGGCGCTGAACCGGGTGTACCGTATATTTCTGATACTGATAGTTATTACCTCTGTAATTGCTGCATTACCGGGGGTATGGCTTCAAATTTCGTATCCGCTTATTAACGGGTTAAGCTTTGTGGGTTTATTGCTGGTGCTGGCAAGCATTTATTGGTTAAAACACAGGAAGTTTAAGGTGAATCTTTATTTTGCACTGGCTTTTACAGTGCTTATTGCAGGCGCTATAATATTTATTCTGGGCAATTTTAATGTTCTGGGAGACCCTGAACAATCTTTGCTGATTTTTAAGGTGGCGTCTCTGATAGAAATTGTCTTGCTGAGTGTTACCATGGCGTCGAAATACCGCGAACTGCAAAAGGAAAAGGAACAAGCGCAGCAACAGGTTCTAGAGCAATTACAGCAGAAGAACAAGTTGATGGACGAAATCAATGTCCGGTTGGAACAACAGGTTAAGGAAAGAACCGTAGAAATTGAACGTCAAAAAGAGGAACTGCACCGCAAAAACGACGAAATTATGGACAGCATACGGTACGCAGGGCGCATACAAAAGGCCATTTTACCGCCCGATGAGGTGGTGAAATCGGTGATTCCCGAATCCTTTGTTTTGTTTATGCCGCGCGACATTGTAAGTGGTGATTTTTATTTTGTTGCTCCTGTTACAACCACCGATACGCAGCGCCGACGGCTGGATTTATTTGCTGCTGTAGATTGTACAGGTCACGGTGTCCCCGGCGCTTTTATGAGCATTGTTGGAAATAACTATCTTACTGAAGGACTGACGCATCCTGACGTAAACAGCACCGGCGAAGCACTTGATTTTTTAAATGCCGGAGTGCTGAAAACACTGAGGCAACAGTCCGATTCTCAGGAACGTGTACGTGACGGTATGGACATTGCTTTTTGCGCCATAGACCGTCAGGCCATGATGCTATATTATTCCGGAGCAAAAAATCCGGTGTATCTTATCCGGCGCGGAGAACTTCAAGAATGGAAAGGAGATAAAATGCCTATCGGAGAATTCTTTTCGCAGCAGCAGCAACACTTTACCACCCACAGCATTCCTTTGGAAACCGGCGATATGATTTATGTTTTTACTGATGGTTATGCCGATCAGTTTGGCGGCCCAGATACACCGGAAACATTACAAAATGGAGGAAAAAAATTCACCTACAAGCGGTTCAAAAATTTACTGGTCGAAATCAGTACCCTGCCCCCCGACGAACAAAAACAACGCCTTCACCATCAATTTCTGAAATGGAAAGGTCGGTTAGAGCAGGTCGATGATGTCTGCGTCATAGGCGTAAGACTGTGACTTGCCGAATCACGATCCTGACCATGTCATAGACACATATTGTCTGGACAATTAGTCGTTGATTTTTATTCAGATTTTAGGTTACTGTTGAGAATGGGTTTAAAGGAAAGATCCAGGGCGCTCGTAATGCATTTTATGAATTGAAATGAGTGTTTGGTGAATTGGACTGCCGGAAAAGAATGTTTAGAGGTATTTTTACGGTAAATATTAAATTATGAAAAAAATTGCTACATTAATTTGTTTTGGTACGTGTTTAACAGCCGGTGCTCAATCATGGTATCAGCAAACCAGTCCGGTATCTGATGATTTGTTGTGTATTGAAATGGTTACTCCGGTGGTTTCCTATGCATCAGGAAAAAATGGCACCGTATTGAAAACCACCGATGGCGGTACTAACTGGACTGATATTTCACCTGCATCTATGGATTGGTTTTATGATATTCATGCATTGAGTACTGACGAAATATGGGTAAGTGGAACCAACGGTGCTTTATTGCATACTGTTGATGGTGGCGCCAACTGGACAATTGCAGCCAGCGGAACAACAAATATGTTATATGGTATGACAGGTAGCAGTTCTTCGGTGCTTTATGTTGCTGGAGATGACGGTACAATTTTAAAGACAACTGATGGTGGAACTACATGGAATGCCCTTACCACAGGTACTACTGCTGATTTGCGAGATATAGTATTTACAGGGGCTAACAAGATGGTTGCTGTGGGTGATGCAGGTACCATTATTGTTTCTAACGATGCCGGAGCAACCTGGAATGCTGCAACCAGCTCTACAACTAATATGTTAAGAAATGTGGAATCGAAATTTGGGGTTACACTGGCTGTGGGTATATCCGGATTAACAGTTCATAAATCCGTTGATGGTGGAGATACCTGGACAGGTCAATCAACGTATATTGGAAATGATTACCATGGTGTTGAGATTTTTAGTGCGGTGAATTACGCAGTAGTGGGAACGTATGCAACCATTCAGTTTTGTACCGATGGCAGCACATGGGCTACACCCATGAATAATCCATTGTCGAACACTATTAATTCAATTAGTGGCACCGGACCAACCGATATGCATGCATGTAGTGATGGTGGAAAAATTATTAGGTATGGTTCAGCTACAGGTGTTACTGAGGTATCAATAGATAATAGTTTATCAGTATATCCTAATCCTGCAAATGACAGAATTAGAATTCTTACAGATGAAGATTGTGAAATCTCCATTTTAAATGCCTTGGGTCAGATAATAGTAAATGTTCCATTGATTCAATCGATAGATTTAAATATTTCTGAATGGACTGCCGGTGTGTATTTTGTGAAGAATACAAAAACTGGTGTTACGGAAAGATTTGTGATTCATTAATTTGTGAGTTTAGATAAACAAGTGGGGGTATCCTGCGTTTTTTGAAAAACCGCTGAAAAGAAAGGCTGTATTTAACGGGCTTTCTTTTTGTAACGAGTTAGATCTAAGTGGCTGGTGCACCTAAATATAGGTTCCTTTGGTGGCTTATTTAATAACCTGCATTTTGCAACTAATGGCGTAATGATCGCTTAGTGCTTCGCTATGTGTTTCAAAATCGAAAGAATGTATGTTTTGGTTGTGAAACAAATAGTCAATTCGAAGGCCGGGTATTTGACCGGTGTAGGTACTACCCATACCTGAACCACTTTCCAGATGAGCGTCGGATAGTACAGAGGCAATCTGGTGATAGGCGTATGATGCCGGGGTGTCGTTAAAATCGCCACCTAATATAACAGGGTACTGCGATGCGTTAATTTGTTTAACAATCAACTCGCTTTGTCCGGCACGGTCTATAAATGCCGATTTTAGGCGCTGAATAATTTTTTGCTCTTCGCGGGGATGCATTTTGTAATGTTCTGAACCGGTTTCATCTCCCAGGGCTTCATAATCGGAGCGTTGAAAACGAATGGATTTAAGATGAACGTTAAAAACACGGACGGTGTCTTGGTTTATTACAATGTCGCTGTATATGCACAGGTTATTTGCATCATTGTAAAAAGGGATTATTCCGTTGGAGACAATGGGATACCGGCTCATGATCATGAGGCCAAAAAACTGTTCTCCGTGAATCTCGTGTGTATAACCTTCATGAATGTGATTCATATTTAAAACCTTCATCAAAGTATCTCGGGTGGGGAACCAGGCATCGGTACGGTAATAAAATTCCTGAAAGCATATAATATCAGGTTTTTCTTTGTTCAGAAAATCAATAATTTCATCGCGGGTTTGCGCGTTGCCGGTCCAGTTGTATAAATCGAATAACCGCACGTTGTAGGACATTACTTTAAAGGGAGCGGTTCCTTCTTCAATTTCTTGGCTAAAATTACAGCAGGTTATAATGGTTTGCAGGGTAGGGAATGTAGCGAGAATAAATAGTACAGACACCAATGCAAACAGGAGCTGTTTTCGTAGCAGCCAGGATAGAAACAAAATAACCTGAAACAATAACACAAATGGGTATATCAGTCCGGCAAAGGCGGGGATCCAGAAATCTGCCGGACTAATATATTTCGCAGCAGCACCGGTTAAGAGAAACATTGTGTTAAGAAGCGATACGGCCAGTACAATCTTATCAAAAAGATTCAGCTTTTTAATTCGCATTAACTTCTTAATCATTACCCGCTTTAAATAGAATTTCCTTTTCCTTTGCTGTAAGCGAGTCGTAACCGGATCTTGATATTTTATCTAAAATATTGTCAATTATTTTTTGTTTTTCCTTTTGGGACATGGTGCTATATTCTGAATTACCGGCGGGTTTAGTTTGGTCTTTCAAAGGTTGACTCCTTGCCGATGCGCTGCTGCCGGCGCCTGAGGGTGCATGGTGAACTACCCGCATTTTGCGGCGTTTTTTAAATACCGTTTTAGGAAGGTTTAATACCATGTAAACCGGTTTTGTAAGGTCCTTTCCTTTTTTTAGCGAAAGAATAAAAAGATACCCCATAAATGCACCCCCCAGGTGTGCAAACCGGGCTACACCGTCTTGGTCCTGAACACGTAATAACTCGAGCAAAATGTACAATGCAGCAAGAATGATAAGTTTCATCCTAAAAATACCAAATAAAGCGACTTCCAGCTGAGGTGCGTAGACCGCAAGCGCCATAAAAATAGCGGATATAGAACCTGAAGCACCCACTATCAGTATATCGCCTCTGAATCCGTTAAAAGGAAAAACGTGAACAGACAATACGTGAAACAATAGGGCCATAATGCCACCCAGCAGATATAAGGCGGTAAGTCGCCGTCCATTCAGCAGGTGTTCAAACATACTTCCTGCAAAATACAGCGTAAGCATGTTAAATAAAAGGTGCATAATATCGGCATGCTGGAACATGTAAGTAAAAATGGTCCAGGGTTTTGTTAACAGCCACCACGGATCGCTGGAGGCATACAACCAGTTGGCAACAAATTTTGAGAACGTCAGTTCCTTGCTTAATCCATCGGCAATCAGGTAGCCAATTCCGGTAAGCATTAATATGGCAACATTCCAGGTAATCAGTCTGATATGAATTCCGCCATATTTGTATTTATATAGAAACTGCTTCCACAGATTGTTCATGGTTCAATAGAAATTTCTTCGGTCTTTTTTCCATATAAGCACCATAATAAGGCCGAACAAGGCGCCACCCAGGTGTGCAAAATGCGCAATGTTGTCCCATTCAAAGTTGTTCACGCCTAAATACAGTTCAATAAGCATATATATGGGTACAAAGTATTTGGCTTTGATTGGGAAAGGTATAAACATAAGCATTAGTTCGGTATTGGGATGCAGCATGGCAAAAGCCATAAGTAATCCGAAGATGGCACCCGAAGCGCCCACTACTTGTATGTTGTATATCAAGTTTATATCTCCTAATGTTCCTACAAAATTTCGTTGACTCAGCAATAAATCGCGGCCACCGGTATTCATGTATTCAATTAATGCTTTTTTACTATCAACCATTCCGTGACCGGCAACGTCAATAGGAAAAGCAATAGAATTCAGTGCGTCTGTAACCTGAAAGTAGTTCACTGTGGTATGCAGGGCAGCAGCACCCAGGCCGGTAATGAAATAGAACAGTAAAAACCGTTTGGGTCCCCAGTTTCTTTCAAGGATACTGCCGAACATAACCAAACCAAACATGTTAAAGAAAAGATGCATGAGACTTCCATGCATAAACATATGTGTAACAATTTGATAGGGTTCAAATGCGTCTGACCCGAAGTAATACATACCTAATATACGGTCTAGCGGTTGGTCGGAATCACTGAAAATTAACGTGGCTACAAAAAGCAGCACGTTAATAATCAGCAAATTTTTTACAACGTCGGGAATATTTCTGAAAAGACTACCAAACATATCTTTTTCAATCAGTTGTTAAATCGTGCGGATACTTCCCGCGGTTCAAAGGTAACAATTACAGGCCTGCCGTCAGGAGTATAGCGTGGTTCTTCACATGCAAACAGTTCACCTATCAGGTTGTTCATTTCATCAGTAGTAAGTTTTTGACCTGTTTTAATACACTGTGTTGCAGCAAGTGATTTTGCAATTTTTACTTTTAGTTCCTGCTGAATATTTGCTCCTGTTGACGAGATGTCTTCAATGAGCATTGCAGTAAAAGTTTCGGCGTTAAAATCTGTAATTCCCGCAGGGGTGGCCTGATAAATCAGCAAGCCTCCGCTTATATTGACGTCAAATCCGGAATTTCGAAGTTCTACAAGTATGTTTTCTGCTAAAGCCTGTTCTGTTTTTTTTAGAGGGACCTGAAGCGGAAACATCAGTTGCTGCGCATTTAGGTGTCCCTCATGACTCATAAATTGCTCAAACAATATGCGTTGATGTGCAGCCGACTGATGAATTAACAAAAGGCTCCCGCGCAGATGTGTAACAATGTACTTTTTATCCAGTTGAAAAAGTTCTGATTTACCTGAAGCGTTTTCTTCTGCAGAAGAAAGATCCATCTTTGTTTGTACATCAACAGAACTGTCATCGGGTTGAAGCTCATTAAAATCTGCCGATGCCCTTTGAAGGGTTTCGGTCCAGGCCTGCCGTTCGTTGCTGTGAGGTTTATGGCTGATGCCCTTCGGGTTTGTGAACGGGTTGTAATGCGGATTGATAGAAATTTGCGGAGGTACCACCTCTTTATCCTGTGGAAAGAATTTATTGAATTGCGGATCGTTAGAAAAATCAAGCGATGGTTGCATATTAAATCTTCCCAGGGCACTGCGCACTGCAGCATGAAGTATGGCATAAATAGTGCGCTCGTCTTCGAATTTAATCTCTGTTTTTGTGGGATGAATGTTTATGTCAATGCGTTGAGGGTCAATGTCAAAAAACAAATAATATAATGGAATTTCTTCGCTTTTAATTAATTCGTTGTATGCTTTTACCACAGCATGATGCAGATAGCTGTTTTTAATGTACCTGTCGTTCACAAAAAAGTACTGTTCTCCGCGAGTTTTTTTTGCATATTCAGGTTTGCTTACGAAACCGTGAATGCGCACCACGTCGGTGGTTTCCTGTACGGGTACCAGTTTATCGTCGTAATTTCTGCCGTGAACTCCGGCAATACGCTGGCGCAGGGATTGTGGAGGTAAAACCATATACTCCTGATGGTTGTGGTATAGTTCGAATTTAACATCCGGATGCGCCATGGCAACCCGGATAAAATCATCCAGAATGTGTTTAAATTCTATGGTATCCGATTTCAGAAAGTTGCGGCGGGCGGGTACATTATAGAATAGATTCCGAACGCTGATGGTGGTTCCGGAGGCGCATGCATCGGGTTCCTGGTGCTTAATTTCAGAGCCTTCAACAATGAGTTTTGTACCAATATCGGTAGTGTGCAGTCTTGTCTTAAGTTCTACTTGCGCAATGGCGGCAATAGAAGCTAATGCTTCGCCTCTGAAGCCTTTGGTTTTAATATTGAAAAGGTCATCGGCAACGGTAATTTTGCTGGTGGCATGTCGTTCAAAGGCAAGTCGTGCATCATTGGGTGACATTCCTTTGCCGTTGTCTGTTACCTGTATGAGTGTTTTACCGGAATCTTTTATTACCAGAGTAATGACATCAGCGCCCGCGTCCATAGCGTTTTCAAGCAATTCTTTTACGGCGGAAGCCGGACGTTGTACTACTTCTCCGGCTGCTATCTGATTGGCCACAGATGGCGGAAGCAGTCTGATGATGTCCATTACCTTTAATTCGTTATGTGTTTCAGAATGTCGAGTTTATACAATAAATACCAAGCAGCGGCAAAACTCACCAAAAGCACTATAATCATTCGCATAGAGGCTTTGCGCGTCATTCTGTTATAGTAGTCATCACCTTTAAAACCAGATTTTTTTTCCCTGAAGCGTAAATCATCAATAGTTGCCGGTTCTACATCTTTTCCCAGTTCTATTCGGATAGAGCGACGGCGGCGCTCCAGGTTTTCCTTTACGGGGTCGTAATAGCGTGGAACAAAGTCAAATCCACGGGGACGCTGGGTTTTAAAAAAACTAATTCGCATAGCACAAAGATACAATTAATACCTTGAACGTACCCCACCCGTGATGTATTGTTTAAAACATTACACTGGTTTTTTGGGGTGGTCTTGTTCTTCAATTCTGTTTTGTGTATTTTGTATAGATAAGTCAGTAATTTATTCAGGTTGCACAGGCTTATGTTGATAAAAGCACTAACCTGCTCTTACTGTCACCGTTTGAGGTTCTATCTTTAAATCATGAAGAAGATGTTAGCGGTTGTTCCCTATTGGTTATTGAATTTGTTTGTAGTAACGCTTTGGGCTGTACCACCACAAGCTGAGTTGGTGGAGAGTATAGAACCAGCTGATGCCATGGATGAACTGGGAGTGCGCATTCAAACTGAACAAACGCTGACATTGCTGAAAAATGATGGGAACCTTCTGCCGCTGGGGAAATTGGACACGATTACCTTAGGTATGGTGAATATTGGTGCAGATGCACGGGAATGGCAGCTGAATGTTGAGCGCTTTGCACCTGTAAAAGTAAATCTTGCTGTAGAACGGAAGGTTGAAGATGATGCTATTGCTTTGATTGAAAAACAACTGGAAGAATGTAATTTGGTTCTTATCAATATTAGTGGCGCCGCTGTAGAAGGAGATGACAATTGGGGTATTCCATACCAAACGGTAAAACTTGTGAATTTACTGACTCGAAGATACCCTTGTATTGTAAATGTGTTGACTGAGCCGGAAGCCTTAAAGAGAATTTTCGGAATACGATATGCCAAAGCCATTGTGAATAGTCCCTGGGATGGAAAAATTCAACGTGATCTTCTTTCGCAGGCTCTATTTGGTTCTATTGGCTTTAAGGGTGTTCTCGCCACCGATGCCAGCGGCCGCTTTCCTGCCGGAACGGGAATTCAAACCTTTCCCAACGGCAGGCTGAAATACACTATCCCCGAAGAACTGGGTATTAATCCGGCTTTGTTGACAGCAGCCGACCAGTATGCTATGGAAGGAATACAGGAAGGAGCTTATCCGGGGTGCCAGATTATTGCTGCGAAAGATGGTAAGGTTTTTTATGCCAAAGCTTTTGGAAATCATACATTTTCTGGTGAAAATCCTGTGTTGCCAGACGATATCTATGATCTTGCATCGGTAACAAAGATTGTGTCTTCAACTGCAGCCATTATGTATCTTACAGATTGCGGACAGTTCAGCGTGGACAGTACTTTGGGTATTTATCTGCCGGATTTGACTCAGGGAACTGCGTTTCATCAGGTTAAAATTCGTCACATGATGACACATCAGGCCGGGCTGCATCCATGGATTCCTTTTTACACGAAAACACTAAAGAACTTCAAGCCCGATCCCGCAATATATTCGGAAGTACCCACTGAAACACATACTGAAAGGGTTGCCGATAATATGTACATAAGCCGGGAATACAGAAATGAAATTTTGAAAACTATTGTCAATAGTGGTTTATCGTCGTACCGTAAATACAAGTACAGCGATTTGGGGTATTATCTGTTGCAGGAAATTATGGAGCGTAAAACGGGCAAGCGTTTGAATGAATTGGTAGAAGACGCTTTCTATAAACCCATGGGACTTTTTACACTTACTTATAATCCTATGGAGCGATTTGATCGTAACAGGATAACGCCCAGTGAGAATGATACCATATTCAGAAAACAACAGCTGCAGGGCGATGTGCACGACCAGGGCGCCGCAATGATGGGCGGTATTGCAGGGCACGCCGGGGCATTTGGAAACATGCACCATGTTGCAGCCATGATGCAGATGTTTCAGAACTACGGAGAGTATGCCGGAGTAAGATACCTGAATGATGCTACTGTAAAGGAATTTGCCCGAGCACAATATCCGGGTAACGGTAACAGAAGAGGTATTGGTTTTGATAGACCGGTTCCCAACCGGGGGCCGGGACCTACTTGCAAAAGTGTTACTGAATTAAGCTTCGGACATACAGGATTTACCGGCATTACAGCATGGGCAGACCCCGGTACTGGAATTGTGTATGTGTTTTTAAGTAACCGCTGCTATCCTGTAGCCGAGAATAATAAGATTCTTTCGTTAGGCACTCGGACCAAAATTCAACAAGTGTTGTACGATGCGGTTGCTGCTTCAAAAAAGTAATGGGTAGAGTAGCTTATTCTGTTGTTCGCATTCCAATCCGTTTTATCACGATTTCTTTATAAAATTCGTCAGAATTATTTTTAACGACATAAAATGTATTTATCGTTTAATATTATTGTATATTGTTGACATAGAATTTTATATGTTATGACATATGAAAGTTGTACTTTTGTTTATCATGATAAAATAAAGTTGTACTTTTGTTTATCATGAAATTTTGACCCATGTATATCAGAAAACAGATATTACACGATTGCCGGAATGAAAGTTTATTTATGTGGGGTGCAAGACAAACCGGCAAGAGTACTTTATTGAAGCAGTTGTACCCTGATGCTTTATGGTTTGATTTATTGATGTCAGACGTTTACCGCCGTTTAGTGAATCAACCGGAATTGCTTCGTCAAATGGTGTTGGCCAACGGAAAGGACGGAGTGGTGGTTATTGATGAGATTCAAAGAATTCCGGAGTTATTGAATGAAGTGCACTGGTTAATGTCCAACACTAAGGTGCAGTTTGTAATGAGCGGGTCAAGTGCCCGGAAAATTTTAAGGTCTGGGGCTAATTTGTTAGGTGGCAGGGCACTTCGGTATGAATTGCTGCCCCTGGTAAGTCCTGAGGTTACTGATTTTGATTTGTTAAGAGCTTTGAATCACGGGTTGTTACCGCGGCACTATACAGTAGAAAATCCTAATAAGCTAATAGTTTCTTATATAGGAAATTACCTTAGGGATGAAATTGTGATTGAAGCCAGACTGCGCAATGTGCAGGTTTTTTCGCAATTTTTGGAGGCGGCTGCTTTCAGTAACGGAGAAATGGTGAACTACTCCAACATTGCGGCAGATTGTGGTGTTTCTGCCCCCACGGTCAAGGAGTACTTTCAAATACTGAATGACACATTGCTGGGAAGATTTGTTCCTTCTTACCAAAAGAAGCCCAAGCGTAGGGTAATTGCTGCACCCAAGTTCTATTTTTTTGATGTAGGCGTTGCAAATCATTTGTTAAAGCGTGGCAAAATTGTACCGGGTACGGAGCATTTTGGCAGTGCGTTTGAACATTTTATATATCAGGAGCTGTATGCACACAGCAGTTATTCAGGGTTAGAATATCGTATCAGTTACTGGCGCACTGCATCTCAAATTGAAATCGACTTTGTATTGGGAGATAATGAGGTGGCTATTGAAGTAAAAGGATCATCAAATGTATCAGAACGACACCTGAAAGGATTGAAGAGTTTTATGGAAGAGTATACGGTGAAACATGCAATACTGGTATGCAATGAGAGTATGCCGCGCAAATACGGTAATATCTGGATTCTTCCGTGGAATATTTTTCTTCAGAATTTGTGGGCCGGAGCTTACGTTAGTTAGCAGAAGAAAATGACATGCGGTACAGTTTTCAGAGTTTTTCTCTGGTTTATAATTCCTCAAATAGGGGAAAATCAGAACCCCAGCCAGTACATTTTTGCGTGATTTTGACTGATTTCCAGTGCCGGAAATGGCATTTTAACCGCATTTAGAACACCCAGTATTCGTTTAAGAGTTTTATTTTTAACGGGAAGCTGCTGCCAGTCAATGTCCACACTAAGGTACAGTTGTTTGTATCTTTGTATTGATTCAAGATGATATGGCGTATCGCTTTTTTGACCACTTACCATGCCGTTTGCGCCGTACCCAATACTCAGACTGATGGGTTTAAGCCAAACCGGAGATTTTTGAAAAAACCTGCCTGTCGCGGCACTTAACCAGTAAATCTGACCGTTGTAATCTTTAAAAATCTGCGAGACGGTGGAGGTCCCCAGTAAATCGGGCCTAAGGTGGGCATAGTTACTGTTGGTAAAACTCATTTTTAAGTGGATACGCCTTTCGTTCCACAATAACATTTGTCCGCCTGAAAGCAAGGTGCCCGTTGAATTGGCAGCAATATCTCCCCAGCTGAATCCCCATCCATCCGAGAAACCATCCAGAACTTCCATGGTCAATAATACCAGGCTGCCCTGTGTGCTTCCAAACCATATTGCTTTACGATGGCTCAGCCCACTGTAACGCATCATACGGTAACCGGCATTGCCAATTTGGTACGATGTCCATGCATGACCCAGTTTGTCCATGCCTTCCCATTCGGGGTTATCGTTGAATGTATGGAATTTGCCTGTACTGTATTGCTTATACCATACATGGTACATTACAATGCCTCCTGTACCTGTAAGGGCTACTTCGGTGCCGGCAATCCATGGAAGTCTTTCCCGTACTGTATCCTTCTGAGCGATTAGTGAAGTGCTTATACAGAGTATACAGATTAGGAGCCCAACTTGCCGCACGGCTATAAACTTAAACGTGTAACGGCCGCGCAGCCGTGGCATCCAGGGCAGCCTCTTTTACTGCCTCAGTATAAGTAGGATGTGCATGACTGATACGACTGATGTCTTCAGCGCTGGCCCGGTATTCCATGGCAACAACGGCTTCCATAATCATATCGGCGGCGCGGGGACCAATAATGTGAACTCCCAATACTTCGTCTGTGGTTTTGTCTGCCAGAATTTTCACCATTCCGTCGGTATCACCGCTGGCACGCGAACGCCCCAATGCTTTGAAAGGAAATTTACCGGTCTTGTATTCTATTTTTTTCTCTTTTAGTTGTTCTTCTGTATAACCTACTGCTGCCACTTCAGGCCAGGTATAAACAACACCGGGAATGAGAAGGTAATTGATATGCGGTTTTTGACCGGCAATGTATTCGGCAACAAAAACACCTTCTTCTTCGGCTTTGTGGGCCAGCATGGCGCCGCGAACCACATCACCTATGGCATAAATATGAGGTATGGATGTTTTCAGGTGGTCGTCAACAGCAATACGTCCCCGTTCGTCTGTTGTAAGCCCGGCATTGTCCAGTCCAAGTTTGTCTGTGTAGGGGCGACGGCCAACTGCTACCAGGACATAATCTCCGGTGATAGAAATCTCTTCACCTTTTTTATTATCGGCTTTTACGGTCACTTTATTACCAGAACGGGTTACCTCCTTCACCTTATGACTCAGGTAAAATTCCATACCCAGCTTTTTCAAACTGCGCTGCAATTCCTTGCCCATAGTGCTGTCCATAGATGCTATAATATTATCTGCATATTCAATCACATGTATTTTTGTGCCAAGCCGTGCATATACCGAACCCAGTTCCAAACCAATTACCCCACCGCCAATTACAACCATATTCTTAGGAACTTCTTTAAGATTCAGTGCTTCGGTGCTTGTGATAATGCGTTCTTTGTCGATATTTATAAAGGGTAGGGAAGATGGCTTGCTGCCGGTTGCAATTACAATATGCTTGCCCGTAATTTCGATAGTTTCTTTTTCATTCAGAGCGATTGAAACACTGTTTGGCCCACTGAAGGTTCCATGACCATGATAGGTGTCAATTTTATTTTTTCCCATCAGGTATTTAATACCATCGCAGGTCTGACTCACCACGCTGTTTTTGCGTTCAATCATTTTAGACATATCGATACTTAAATTCTGAAGTCCGATACCATGCTCACTGAAATTTGAATGTGCATTATGGTAGTGTTCACTGCTGTCCAATAACGCCTTGCTGGGAATACACCCCACGTTCAGGCAGGTACCTCCCAGGGTGTTATATCGTTCAATAATAGCAGTTTTCAGTCCCAATTGGGCACATCGAATGGCACAAACATACCCCCCGGGTCCCGAGCCAATAATCACAACATCGTATGCACTCATAATTTCAAGAATAAATGGTTTGAGAGCCCGAAATTACATTATTTTTGCAGGAAATAAATGTTATAATAAGATTAATTTAGGTTATTCTTTCATTGTAGAACTTTGTTGAAGTTAAAGAAATATAAATAAAAAGATAAAAATTAGGTGTTTTAAATGAAATATGTTCTTTCTGAGATTTCTTACTAAATGTATAAATACTTATAAATGAGTTCGTAATATCTAAATGAAATTCGCGGTGCAATCTTAATTAAATAATAGAAATATGGAAGCTCTACACAATCATTTACTTATTAATCATTTGCCGATTATTTTGCCTGCTGTGGCACTGATGTTATTTATTGCCAATTTCATTTTCAGGAGTGAAGTTTTGAAGCGGGCAGGGTATATGATTCTGATTTTTTCTGCGGTATTTGCGTTTTTAGCCATGCAGACCGGAGAGGGAGCTGAAGAGTATGCAGAACATGAGATTTCCGGGGTAAGTCATGAGATTATTGAAGAGCATGAAGAGAAGTCAATACCTTTAATGATAGGATCTATTTTGTTGGGTGTGTTGTCTCTTGCAGGCATGTTTGCAAGTATGCGTAAAAAGTCTTTTGGTAAGGGATTAGGAATTGTTGTGGTTACCTTGAATCTTGCTTTAATGTATTTTGCTTACGAAGCGGGGAGTAGCGGGGGTAAAATAAGACGCCCTGAGTTGCGGGAAAATGGCACAGAATCCGTTTCAACAGACGAAGAATCTGTAGATTAATTTTTAACTATTTCATCTCGGACAAATTCACCATCGTCATAATACTGTCGCAGAATGGTATTTCCTGATTTGTCAATAATCTCAACAGCGCCTTGCAGTCTACCGTTATTATAAGGATGTTTTGAGGCGGGATTTTTAGTGTCAGGATAATAAACGAAACATGTTCCAGTAAAATTCTCTCCGTTCAGTGTTTTAATTTTACCCTGCGACATTGGTTTGTCTTCCAGGTCACTACATTCGCACTCTCCCGGGTTTTTTGAGATATTGGTTTCTGATACAACTTCTTCATGGGTTTTTTCACCGTATTTGTCAAAATAGGTATTTATACGTAGCTTTCCCTTGCTGAATGCACTGGCAATAAATGGTGTTTTACCATCGGGATAGTATTTGGCGCAAATGCCGTTATACGGTTTGCCGTCCAAGGTATAGATACCGTTTTCCTGATTCAGTTCTTCGCACATACAGGTATCGGTAACCACAATATCAACGCCTTCGGCGTCTCCTCCTGGGTCATGATTCCCGCATGCCGGAAGTATTACAGCATAGCAAATAAATAGGGCTGGCAGGGTAAGTTTCATTAAAATACTCTTTTGACACCTACAAATCTGGGGACATAGTAACTTCCGGTGTATTCACTTTCAATTACACCATAATTCCGTCCGCTGCTGGCATGAATGAATTTTACTACTCCATTCTGATTTGAAGTTACGATGCCCACGTGTCCTACCGAGCGGTCGTTAGCATTGGTTCCGGTAAACAGTATCATGTCACCCTTACGGCAGGAATCGAGGGGTATGTTGGTTCCCATGGAGGCCAGGCCAGACGAGCTGCGCAACACCTTCACGCCCACTTTTGCATATGCGTAATATGCAAGTCCGCTGCAGTCAAAAGACTGACCGGGGGCACAGGTGCCGTATTTATAGGTGACTCCCAGTTGGCTATATGCATATTTAAGCACGGTGTCGGCTTTTGCTTCCCATGAAAGGGTGTCGGTCACACCCGGTGAAGTGAAGTGTAGGGCTGCGGCCAAAAATAATGTAGTAATCATGATGGCAAATGTACGAAGTGGTGCATGAAACAGGAGGGATCGCCACTAAGCCGGAACGTGAGTTGGCTAAGTGGTAACTACTTCTTTTGTTTTACGTATTTCTCAAGCCACTGGTCGGTTTCCCAAAGCATGTGAAGTATGTTTTCCCGAGCAGAATATCCGTGACTTTCAAAGGGTAATAATACCAGCCTGGCTGTACCACCCAGCCCTTTGATAGCTCCGTATAGTCTTTCGCTTTGAAGGGTAAAAGTACCGGGGTTGTCATCTGCATCTCCGTGAATCAGCAGCAGAGGTTCGTTAATTTTATTGGCATGAACAAAGGGAGACATTTTCATATACAATTCAGGGGTGTCCCAAAATGTTCTTTCTTCGCTTTGGAATCCAAAAGGAGTCAAGGTGCGGTTGTAAGCTCCGCTTCTGGCAATACCTGCAGCAAAAAGATCGCTGTGAGCCATTAGGTTGGCTGTCATAAATGCACCATAGGAGTGACCGCCAATTGCGACACGTTTTGGGTCACCAACGCCTAATTCCGCAACTTTATTGATGGCTGCTTCGGCGTTCATTACCAATTGTTCAATAAAGTTATCGTTGGATTCGGCATCTCCTTCACCAATTATTGGAAAGTCTGCACGGTCTAAAATTGCATACCCACGTTTTGCCCAGTAGACAGGAGACCCATAATTGAGAAATACGAACCGGTGGGGACTTTCTTTTACCTGTCCGGCCTGTGAGGCATCTTTAAATTCACGCGGATAAGCCCACATCAATACTGGAAGCGGACCGTCATTCTCTTTGTTGTAACCGGGGGGTAAATAAAGAACCCCGCTTAAATCTACTCCATCTTTTCGTTTGTAATGTACGGTTTCCTTGGTAACTCCCTTTAGCTTATCATATGGATTTGTAAAGTCGGTAATCTGTTTAATGTTCTTTCCATTATTGGTTCTTAAATAGTAATTAGGATAATTATCAGGAGATTCGATGGACGTTATGAATTCTCCCTTTTCAGGATTATGAACGCGAATGATGCGTTCGTAGGTAGTTTTACCCTCTGCTTGCCAACGTCTTTTTGTTCTAAATGACGCCAGATCCATTTCGTCAAAGAAAGGTTTGTTTCCTTCAGGACTATAACCTTCACCTGTCAGATAGATTTTTTTTCCATCGGCCGATTTTTTTAGGAGCCATTGATTATAGGGGCCGGTTCTCACATTCAGTGGTCGCCCAGGGTCTGTATATAAGTCCTGAGATGATCTTTCCTGAATCAAAGTTGATTTGCCGGTTTCCGGACTTAAAAGGTAGGAACATGTCATTCGGGTCTTCCACCAGGTGCTATATACGAATGCTGTTTTACTATCACCCCACAACGCACCTGAAAATCTGTATTTTAATTTCATTAACTCGCGGGCAGGTGCAAGGGAATTGTCTTCATTTACTTTGGCTTCGTACATTATGTCCCTATGTTCGGCAGTGGTTGCCGGGTCACCGCCATCGGCTGCTTCAATCCAAAAGAGGGTGTTTTTTTCGTCATCACGCCAGCTTATCATTCTTTTTCCTGCATAGACAGCATCAAAACCTTTGGGCAGGTTCTCTTGAACCGGAGTGATGTGAAAGGTTGAAAGGTATTTGCCCGTATGGTGGTATAGATTAGTATTAAATGAAAAACTATACATGGGTACGGTATATGAGTATGGTTTTTGAACTTCATCAACCAACAGGTAATCACCCCCTGGCGCATAAGAGATGCTTCGGTATACGGCAGGTTTCAGAAAGACGTCAATAACTCCATTGCTACCCAGATTTGCCAGTTTAAACAATACCCAACTCCCTGTCATATAAGCATCAAAAAGGTCTTCATCCTGCTTGTTCCTCAATAAATCCTGATAAGTTCGCACTGCAGCCTTTGTGCCTGAGGTTTCCTGAATGGACGGACCTTTTGGAAGCTCCTTTTCAGAAAATTCTCTCTGGTTTAATGGTTTTCTTACCTGGACAAGAATTCTGGTGCCGTCAGGATGCCATTCATAGGGTCCTGCAAACAATGGATTTACATTGGAAAGAACCAGATGAGCCTTCGCATTTTGTATATCAATAATCCAAAGCTCGAAATTCTTTGAGTTTAGTTGTAGAAAGGCTATATAATTATCTTTAGGAGAGTAGCTTACGTTGGAAATACTTAGTTTGCTCGGTAATCCCGTAATTGCTATGGATTTACCTGTAATGAATTCTCTTAACTCCAAATTACCGTACCTGGATTGTCTGCTTTGTCCACCGGTTTCCGGATTTATTCTAATGCCGGCCAGACCAAGTTCCGGTTCGGCCATTTCGTCAAGTGTTTTAAATGTGGATCTTTCCAGCAGTACAGCGTATTTTGCATCACTGCTCATAATAAGTGCCGGGTTCATTTGTATATCTACCAATTCCATAATTTCTTGCGGAGGTACCATATACTGTTGGTCGGTCTGGCCTATAGTTCTTGCGGTAATAGTTAGACCCAGGGTTAGGAAAATAAAGGCTTTTAAGTTCATGTTATTGTTTCAAATGGATTTATTAAAATATTATTCGAGAAGTAATCTGGCTTTTTCTATTTGGCTATAAAGCCTGTTAAAGTATTGATTTCTGAGTTTTTCTCCGCTTACACTAATCTGTTGTGATCCTTTGAGCAGGTTCGTATGTACGCTATGGGTCTGATTACAATATTCAGGGTGAGTAGTGTACATGGTGTTGATAATATTTGTACTGTGGTATACTCTTTTGTGACCATCAACATCAGCAAAAACCGTATTGTCGCCAATCATCAGTTCGTTGTAGTACAATATAAAATCGGCATTTCCGTCTTCCGGAGTTTTTCCCGGCAGAAATTTTTTACCCGATTCGGCCATTTTGTGAAAATGTGTTACCAGTAATTGCATTTTATCCAGAAGCTTATCGGCATAATATGGTTTTTCAAAGAACCCTGCCTGATAGTAAAATACAACTTGATTTATTAAACTTATTAATACTTCGTCATTCCATAGCTCCGTGGATGGAATGGCGTTATATATCCTCATTATTTCATCTCCGGCTGCAATTTCTTCGGGCGTTAATTCATCGGGTGAAAATCGTTTGCTGCGATGTGATTCAAAATTAAATACCGACTTTTTCCAGAAATACACCCTGAATGCAGCCAGTTCGGGATAAAAGAACATATAAAAAAAAGGTATGTCTTTGGCCAGATACGACAAATGATTTTGTTTAAAAAGCGAAATACCTTTCAAATCTTTTTTCAATTGATTCAGGAAATCGATGTATTTAAAATTAGTAGGGTCAGTATTATTGTTTTGAAAACTAATAGTTTTTTCGCTGGTATTCACCACTTCGGACATTGAGATATTGAAGTGTTTAACAATAATGGAAGCTTCGTCCAATGATAGTGCAGTTTCTCCCCTGAGTCTCCTGTAGGCACTGTCCTGGCTGATGTTGAGCAATTCGCACAAAATATGAGGCAGTGATTCATCTCTTTTCAGCAGTTGCTTTATTACATCAAAGAACTTGGACTGAACTGTGGTTGCTTCCTTCTGATTCATTGTGAATAAGTTACTTCATGCCGCGTTCCCGAGAAATTACTTCGTAGGCTTCCTGAACCTTTCTGAATTTTTCTTCAGCACCTTTTTTCAGGTCATCGGTCATGTTGCCCAAACGGTCAGGGTGGTATCTCAGCGCCATTCTTCTGTATGCCTTCTTCACATCTTCGTCGGTTGAATTAGCGTCAATTTCAAGAATGGTATAGGCGGCATGTGCATCTTTGTAGAACATGGCTTTAATAGACTCAAAATCGGCATGATTGATACCCAGGTAATTGGCGATTTTCTGCATGGTTTCAACTTCTGCCTTGCTCACATGGTTATCTGCCCTTGCAATGCCAAACAAATAGTGTATTAACTGCAGTCGAATTGGGTGCGGCATGTTTCCGCGAATTTGGTAACATATATCCTTCAAAGGAATTTCTTTTTTCAGGAGGTCTCTTAATAAAACGAGCTGTTCACGTGCGTTTTCTTCTCCAAATTGCTGCCTAAGAAAGTTCTTTACATAGTCTAATTCACTTTTTACTACTTTTCCATCGGCATTCATTACGGCTGCACTTAATACAAGCAAACTGATGGCAAAATCGCCGGGTGCCGTTTGCGGTCCTGAGCCGGTGGCACTGCTTCTTTGTACTTTTGTCCGGTCGAACATGTCGCCCACTGCTGCTCCCAATAAGGCACCCAAAGGCCCTCCCAGTGCCCATCCGACACCTGCTCCTACCAGCTTGCCAAAAATTTTCATAGGTGCAATTACGGAAATTATTCGGTTCGTTAATTTATTAATCGTTAATTTCGGGCATGTTTTTACCTCCGTATGACATAGAGCTACCTGCAATAAAAAGCGGCAACGTCTATCTTTTTACCACAGAGTCGGGTACTCAGTATGAAGTGCGTTTTGCCAGAAAAAAGGAGAATTTACTGCATGTTACTATTGCCTTTGGAGTTCTGAACGACGAGTATGAGGGAGAGGAATATGCAGTTACAAATAAGGGAGAAGTATTTAGGGTGATGAGCACCGTAGTTGAAGTGATGAAGATATATATGATTGAGCATCCAAATATTCGCATTTTTGAATTTACCGGAGAGCCTACCTCTAAGGAAACCGAAAATAATGCCAACAAACGACTGAATTTGTACAAGCGTTATTTACGGGATATTTTTGACAGCAGGTGGGAGTTTTATCCTACCGGTAATCATATGGTTATTAAGCGGAAAGATTAATAGTCTTTCTTATCGGCTTACTGAAACTTTGGCAGTAAAACTCTTACTTTCATTTTTTGCAGTAAGAATATAGATTCCATTGCTTAAATTACTTACAGGCAGTTTCCATATAGAAGCCCCTTTGGGAGCATTGACACCGTCCTGCCAAAGTAATCTTCCTCTGTCGTCGTATAGGGCAAGGTTGAAATCACCTTTTTCTTCCAATCCGAAAGTTACGGTAAGTTCATTACCGGCAGCGTTATAACCTGCATTGAACTGTGGTTTTGTACCTGAACAGGCAATAGAAATGGTATTGAATTCGGTGTAAGAGCCATCCATGTCTGTTTGAGCGAGCCTGTAGTATAGGTTCCCGTCGGGCGCCATGTAATCAATATATTCGTACTGTTGGGTGCTGTTCGTATTCGTGCCCTGAATGTTGTCGGCTGTAATGAAATAGGTGCCATCTGCACTTCTAAGAATAGTGAAGTAGTCATTGTTCGTCTCAGAAGCTGTGCTCCATAATAATTTGGGATTGTCGTTATCGCATTCAGCAGTAAAAGACAATAATTCAATGGGTAGGAGCATTGTTCTGTCAACCAGTACCCATGCTTCGTGAAAATCGGCCGGTGCAACGGCAAAAGGTCCGAGTGTTCGTGTAGCGGTATTGAGCGTACCGCCTCCAAAATAAAGGGCTGTCATACCTGGATTACCTTCCCAAGCAGATGAAGGGTCATTCCATCTCTGAGCCACCAGATTCGCTTCAACCAGTGTATTAGTGCCGGCCAGTTCACCGGCAGAATTGTTGTATCCAATGGTCATGTCAACAGTAGGCCTTGTAGTGTAACTGTTGGCATCAATAATCCACCAGCGGTCAACTACGTTCAGCGAGTTATCAACAGTGGCGGTCGCTGCGTCGTACATATGGGACACATACGAAGCCCAGGGTGTATTCATATCTGTAGCCGACTCGTACGTTGAGAAATCTACGCGTCCGGCCCCAACACCTGCACCCGTAATTTGCATTGAGTATGGCATTTTTTGACCGGCAGCCAGATAATCGCTATAAAAAGGTACCGTATAGGTACCTGTGTTCGTGCCGATATTCCACCGCAATTTGTTGTATTCGCCTTCACTAACCCAATTACCACCGGTTCCGGCAGTGGAAACAGCATTTGAAGCGCCGTTATCTACAACAACATAAATGGGTGTACCGGCAGTACCACCGCTCATGGTAATATAAGCATCGTTGTTAATAACAATTCTTGCCTGTGCACCGGCTAATAAGGTTACTGAAACAAACAACTTTGTAAGAAGTACTGCTTTCATTATTTTTGTGGAATTTGCGCTGGAATGTATGTTCCATATTGTCCGTTACCCAATTTGATTTTTCCTGCGTTAGGCCCTCCGGGAATTACATCGCCGATACCAACAAAATCCTCAGGATTGTATTTATAAACTTCCCAATCGGATGGCCAATGGAATATTTTATCGGCATTAGGTTGGTTTGTAGCTTTAGCAGATGCAGGTTCCAAATCTGATTTCAGGAAGCCCGGACCGGGAGCCTGAGGGAATCGGCCTTCACCGAAATTTGTTTTAGGCTTTACAACAATCTGATACTGTAATTTTCCACTATGGGTGCCACCGTTCAGTTCAACGATGTCAAAACCGGATGCTGTATGGTTGAGAATTGCTACACCATTATAGTTTAGCATGTTTTCAGGGGTAAAGAAGGCTCTGATAGGGTTTTCAGAATCAACAACGATTATATCCGTAAGAATGGGGTCAAGAGCAACATGTGCCTTGCCGTTAACCAGTTCTATAGTACCATAATCTTGATACCAGTATTCAGGTGATTCAGGGCAGGTAAGGGTAACTCTTCCGTAGTTTGAAGTAGGAACAATTTCACTAACGGTTCCGGTTCCAATGATTTTTCGATTTGTACCTCCCCCGTTAATTGTTCCGCCAACATATGCATAGGCGTAGGAAGTGCCGGCATAACTTGCTCCTTCAAAATAACCTCCGACACTTATGCCTCCTGAAGTTGAGAATGATAAACCTTGAACACCCATTCCATCCTGATTCTGTGAATTGGCCAAACCTTGTACTCCCACAGAATATCCCGGATTTCCGGCAGTTCCAGCCCTGTTGTTAAAGCCTCTAAGGGCAATTTGTGTACCACCAAGAGTTGTGCTGGTATTGTTTAATTGTGCATATATGGTGGAGGGATTATAAGTACTGCTTGCATTATCAACCAAACTATAATGTGCCATCCACACGCTTGAATAGTCAATGTTGGCAGCCACGGTTGCTGCCCCTGTTGATTGCGAGTACATCGAAGTATAACCTGCAGAAGGATTCGCTGCCCAGATTCCTGATCCATTGATAGATTGCGGTGTAACACCAAAAGTAAAGTTTGTTTCGTAACCAACGTAGCCGCCAACGTTTGTCGCCTGGCCATAAATAGCATCTTGGGTTCCACTTACAACATGAAGTTGGGTAGTGGGAGTTGTGGTACCAATGCCAACATCGCCGTCAGTTTCAATAGAAACGAAATCTGATGTACCTAATGCCCCTGAGCCGCTAAATTTGAATCGGTCACCATCACTATCGTCCCAACCGATGGTCCAGATGCTTACGCCGGCATTCTGGAAATTGATGATGCCATCACCCGTAGCGGCAGTATTGTTAATTCGGATGCCATCACTTGTTGCCGTTGCAGGTAGTTTAATATCCAGCATCATGCCGGGAACAGAGCCGTCAGTGTTGATACCAACGTTCTGAGAATATGATAAATTATGTAAACTAAGTACTGAAAAGAGTAAGATGAAATTTCGCATACGAGTAATATATTAGTTGAATATAGTTAGTTTTTATATTTGGATTGTCTTCGTAGTTGTTTGTCCAAAAGTAACATTTTTTGAGTTTCAAACATTAAGATTGTATCCCATGAAGGAGTAGGAGAATCAATTATCGTTTTAAGTGCTAATTTGAGGGATTCTATTTTTAACAAATCTGTTTCTGATATACCTTCAAGTTGAGTGAATGCAGGTATTATTAAGCTAGTTTTGAAACTATTAATAATAAGATTTGACGCGGCATCACCTACGGGCGTTTCATAATCAAATTGACATTGATCTAAATAATTAACCATAGCCGACTTTCTAGCCGCTTCATCTTCTGATAAAATAACTTGGCCATAAATACTACTCGATAAGAGTATTATGAAGAAAGATATAATTATTGATTTCATTACTATTTAGTTTTCACTTTTTTGTAACAACGGCCACGATATTATGTCCATAAACAAAAGACATAGTCCCTGCACCCATATAATATCTAATTTCATAGGTGAAGGTACCTACACCGGGTACGTCTACCCAAGTGGCTTTTATGCTATTGTCAGCATTGGCTACTGAATATTTAGCAATTTCATGTATTTGAGTTGCACCACGTCGTAAACACAAAGCTACATATGAATTTGTTGATCCTTTAGCGTAATCAAATTCTGCTTCTATTAGTACTTCGTCTGTTGCGGAAGTTGTTGTTACGTTCACCGTTCGCAAAGAAGTTGTACCCGGACTATATAAAGTAGTTCCCTCGCTATAGAACATTTCTTTGTCACATAATGAAGACCAAGCACCACTGCTGGTTGAATAGATAAAATGACAATTCAGATTAGTGTCGTAAACCATAAGTCCATTTGCGGGCGCTGCAATAGCAGTTCGCTGCGCAGTGGTCATTCGCGGTGTGAGAAATCCCTTATTTGTAGAAGAAACATCTAACATGGAACTAGCATCCGGTACTGCTCCTGTTGTATTAATACCAACGTTTTGGGCGAAAACTGTTCCTGAAAGAATTATCGTAACCGCAGAAAGAAGTATTTTATTTTTCATAGAGCATGCGTATTGAAATCTAAGACGCGAATTTACAACAAAGGTTGCTTAAAACAATGAATTAATGTAAAATTCTGTGTTATTATACTATTACAGAATTTAAATTTGTTAAAGGCCCAATTCTTTCAATACGTCTTTTATTATGTCGTCCTGTTCGTTTCGGCGATAAATGATATTTCCGTAGGATGCATCCAATACATAATCGTATTTTAACTGTACAGCAACTTTGTCAATGGCTGACTGCATTTTGTTTCTGATAGGATGATAAAGTTCTTCTTTTCTGGCTGTTAATTCCTTATCTGCGTTAGCCGAATATTCTTCTATGCGCTTTCTTTTTTGCAAAATATCCTTTTCCTTTTCCTGATTCAGGGTTTGTCGTTCGTTTTGCAGATCTTTCTGATACGCTTCTTCCAGAGTTTTTAATTCGTTCAGCATGATGCCCAGATACTCACGATATTCGGCTGCTTCTTTCTCCAGTAATGAATCAGCAAGGGCTTTTTCTGGCATGGCCTGCCAAAGTTGATTGGTATTGATATATGCTATCTTTGACCTTTGGCCATAAGAGATTTGTCCGCCGAAAATAAACAAGGCAATAAATAGAAATTTTGATATCATAGTTTTGTATAATTATGCTTGAATCAGATAACAAAAG
The DNA here is from genome assembly GCA_964508605.1 of uncultured Weeksellaceae bacterium. GTDB lineage: Bacteria > Bacteroidota > Bacteroidia > Flavobacteriales_D > CAZDUI01 > CAZDUI01. The sequence goes on from CAZDUI010000019.1 coordinate 33,975, forward strand.
TACTGAAATTTCTATTACCCGTGATGGCAGTCCTACATTGTTCAGTATGCAATTTAATGAGCATTATCATTCAACAAATGGTGCTGTAACGGAATCAATGCATGTTTATATAAATCAAAATCTTGTGGGTCATTTCCGGAAGGAAATCTCAATTCTTGAATTCGGCTATGGTACCGGATTAAATGCAGTACTTACGGCAAAGTATGCTGAAGAGAATGCATTGCAGGTTACTTATACAACTCTGGAATTGTATCCGTTATCTGCTGATGCCTTGGCTCAGTATTCATTGAAACTTCCTAATGGTTTGAGGCAACTGCATGGTGTTATTTGCAATGCACCTTGGGGTATCCAATATGAAATCTCACCTTTTTTTTCGATTAAGAAGCTACGGTTAGATTTTTTGTCAGCCTTACCCACTCAGGAGTATGATTCCGTTTTTTACGACGCATTCAGTCCGGATGCTCAGCCTGAATTGTGGACTGAAGATCAGTTTAGAAGAATTTATGAATCCTGTGAAAAGGATGCGGTACTTACCACATATTCGGCAAAAGGGAGTGTGCGTCGCGCTTTGCAGAGTTCAGGATGGCAAGTTGAACGACTTCCCGGACCGCCTGGTAAAAGAGAAATGTTACGGGCAATAAAACGCAAATAAGAAAGCCCCGCAAAAGCGGGGCTTTCAACTTAAACAATCATGAAAAAAACTACTTGTTATCTTTCACTTCTTCAAAATCCACATCGGTAACTTCGTCGTTTGCGTTGGCCGATGAACCTCCATCACTTTGTGCTCCCTGCTGTTGAGAGGCATTGTACATATCCTGACTTGCAGCCTGGAAAACATTGTTTAAGGTTTCCATGTGACGTTCAATTCCATCCAGGTCCCTTATTTCCAGAGCCTGTTTCAAATCTTTTAAAGCTGCCTCAATGGGTTCTTTTTTATCAGCCGGAATTTTGTCTCCGAATTCTCTAAGCTGTTTTTCGGTTTGGAATACCAGACTATCGGCGTTATTGATTTTATCGACGGTTTCCTTGGCTTTACGGTCAGTTTCAGCATTTGCTTCTGCTTCACGTTTCATCTTTTCAATATCATCCTGACTTAAACCGCTGCTGGCTTCAATGCGAATGCTTTGTTCCTTGTTTGTTGCCTTATCTTTGGCTGAAACGTTCAGAATACCATTGGCATCAATATCAAAAGTAACTTCAATTTGTGGTACGCCGCGCTGAGCAGGTGGAATTCCGTCCAGATGAAAGCGGCCAATAGTTCGGTTGTCGCGGGCCATGGGACGTTCACCTTGTAATACATGAATCTCAACGGATGGCTGGTTGTCGCTGGCAGTTGAGAAGGTTTCACTTTTTCTGGTTGGTATAGTGGTGTTTGATTCTATCAAACGTGTCATTACACCGCCCATGGTTTCAATACCCAGGGAAAGGGGGGTTACGTCAAGTAATAGAACGTCTTTCACCTCACCGGTAAGAACACCTCCCTGAATGGCGGCACCTATTGCTACCACTTCGTCAGGATTAACACCTTTTGAGGGCTCCTTGCCGAAGAACTGTTTCACGGCATCCTGAATGGCAGGGATACGTGTGGAACCACCTACAAGGATGATTTCATCAATATCAGATGTGGATAGTCCGGCATTTTTCAAAGCACTACGGCAAGGTTCAATGGTGCGCTTAATCAAGCTATCCGATAATTGTTCAAATTTCGCCCTGGACAATGAACGAACCAAGTGTTTTGGGATACCATCAACCGGCATAATGTAAGGCAAATTGATTTCTGAGGTTGAGGTGCTGCTCAATTCTATTTTGGCTTTTTCAGCAGCTTCTTTCAACCTTTGCAAAGCCATTGGGTCTTTGCTGAGATCTATACCATTTTCGCTTTTAAATTCGCCAACCAGCCAATCTATAATAACCTGGTCGAAGTCGTCACCACCAAGGTGAGTATCGCCGTCTGTGGCCTTTACTTCAAATACTCCGTCACCCAATTCAAGAACTGAAACGTCATGTGTTCCGCCACCGCAGTCGAAGACCACGATTTTCATATCACGGTTTTTCTTATCCATTCCATAGGCAAGACTGGCAGCGGTAGGTTCGTTAATGATTCGTCTAACTTTTAAACCTGCAATTTCACCAGCTTCTTTGGTAGCTTGCCTCTGTGCGTCATTAAAGTAGGCGGGAACTGTAATCACAGCCTCAGTTACTGTCTGTCCAAGATAGTCTTCTGCCGTTTTTTTCATTTTCTGTAAAACCATGGCAGAAATTTCCTGAGGTGTATAATTCCGGTCATCAATTTGTACCCGGGGTGTGTTGTTGTCGCCGCGAACCACTTTATAGGGTACTCTCTCAACCTCTTTCTGAAGCTCTGAAAAGTTACTGCCCATAAAGCGTTTGATGGAGAATATAGTTTTGGTAGGATTGGTAATGGCCTGACGCTTGGCCGGATCACCAATTTTCCGTTCACCCCCGTCAACAAATGCTACTACAGATGGGGTGGTTCGTTTTCCTTCGCTATTGGGGATTACTACCGGCTCGTTGCCTTCCATTACTGCAACGCATGAATTAGTGGTCCCAAGGTCAATTCCTATAATCTTACTCATTTTTAAATATTTTAATTTGAAACTTGATGCCGCAAGTCAATGTTTGTGCCATCCGGCTTTTTGAGATAAATTCTGAAATCGTGTCATATTTTTCAGGAAAGCATGCTGTCTTATTGTCAGTTTTTGACATAAAAATATCTGCCAAGTCCATAGGAGGTAAAATAGAATATAAAGGTTCGTTTGATTTAATGTATTATAAATCAATAGTATGGGTTTTTATTGGGATTGAATATTGTTTGAAAGATAAAGGGGTAAAACTGAATGATTTTAATTCTAAATTTTGGAAATTTGTATCGCTGAAACAAAAGGTGCTTAAATTAGCGAATTCATGTCCGGTAAGTCAAAGCATAAAAATAGAGCAGGAAACCAGAATACACGGACATTGTCGGCTGTTCCAAAAGGTGTGCGTTCCCGCGCTGAAATGGTTGGAGGATTAGGGAAGAAGTTGGGTATTCCCGGAATTGTAATTGCGGTAGGTGCCTTTGTTTTGAGTTTTTTGTTTTACGGCAATACAGCATCTAACGGCTTTGGGATGGATGATGAACTGGTTACCACCACCGATTTGCAAAGACATCCGGTAGTAGAGGAGGGGATTTCGGGTATTGGTCGGGTGTTTACCAGCAGATATGCTACTGACAATAAGCAGAGTTATAGTTACAGACCTATTACAACATTAACATTTTCCATTGAGTGGGATTTATGGGGGGGAACAGAAACTACGCCTGAAAATCGAGCCCGAAACAGTCATATTATTAATATTCTTCTATATGCATTTTGCATTCTAGTTTTATATCGTTTTCTACGCATTGCATCACCGGCATCTCCGCAACATTTATTATTGTTAATTACAGTTATTTTTGCAATTCATCCTATTCATAGTGAGACTGTAAATAATATTAAGGGACGTGATGAAATGCTGGCGTTTCTTTTTATGTTCGGGGCGGGGATCCGGCTCTTTAAATTCTATGATTTTAGAAAAAAATCGGATATATTCCTGGTGCTTCTATTGTTCATGCTTGCATTGTTAAGTAAGCCCAGCGCAGTTACAGGGGTGGCACTTCTTCCCTTATCACTTTATTTTTTCCGAAATGTGAATCTTAAACAAGCTGGAATTTTTTTCGGAATAATGGCTATGGTATTGTTAAGTGCCAGAGTTTTGCGCAATGCACTGGTTGATCAGCCGGCAGTTCGGAATTATCAATTGTTTGAAAATCCGTTGTATGGCAGTTCAATTACAGAAAGAATTCCTGCATTTTTTGAGACCAATCTGTGGTATGGGCTTAAATTACTATTTCCATATCCATTAAGATATTATTACGGATACGATCAGGTGCCGGTATCACATTTCAATGCACTTTGGTTTGCCGGCGGTGTCTTGCTGGTATTTGGACTACTGATTATTGCTTGGAAAGGGATTAAAAAGAAAAATTTGTGGGCATTTGGAGCTTTATTTTACCTTTTTGCCATTGGCGGAGCAGCAAATTTGTTGATTCCCATGCCCGGAATTGTTGCAGAGCGATTTGCATTTATTGCCTCTGTTGGTTTCGCTGTTTTAATAGCGCTTACGTTACAGTTTCTGTTAAAACGAAATGATGACAAGGTATTGATAAAGACCTGGACAAGGCCTTATTTAATTGTTGCTGCGTTAACTGTGGTTAGCACAGTGTATAGTATTCAAAGAAATCAGGTGTGGTCCGGCAAATTTATGTTGTATAAAACGGATTTGGCCGGTTTGCAAAAATCTGCTAAGGCGCACTCTTTATTGGCCGAACAGTATTATAGAAAAGCCACAATCGTTCAAAAAAGCGGGGATGTGAGTAAATTTTCGCTGATGCAGAATTATTCCGATTCAGCAGTACTATTGTTAAAGCGGGCAGTTGAGATTTCACCCGATTTCAGCAGTTCATGGAATAATTTAGGGAGTAATTATTACAGTTTTTATTTTGATACACCTACAGCCCTCATGTGTTTTCGTAAAGCTACATCGTCAGACTCTAACAATGTTGAGGCGGCTTTTAACCGTTTGGTAGCTTGTGCTGAGTTGGCCGAGATTTATATAAAACTCTCCCGGTTTTATTTGTCACCTGATTCCGTGAAAGCAGGTGAAGATATCATTCGTGAATCGAATAGGAAAATGTTAAATGATGGCGTTTTGGGTTCCATGCAAATGCTTTTGCAAATTGAACGCATGGGTAGAGAAATGGCCGGGTTGAAGCAAGGGAAACAAGGGGCGGCAATATATTTTCAATTTGTAAGGTATTTTGAAGAACTACAGAAACATAAGTATATTAATGTAAGTAATTTTATTTCTTCTTTTGAGCAGGCAACACAATCAGGACAGGTTCAATTCCCGTCGGACCAGGCCGTATATTTTACCTGGAGCAACACAGCGCGTGAGCTACCAAAGATTCTTGAATTGCCTTCTGAGAATATTCAGAAAGTACTACTTGGCGTTGCTGGAATGTATCAGGATACTATGCGCAATATTTTCAAACACATTGTTCAGCTAAGGCCTGAATATCCGCGGTTATTTATTTACATGAATGGTCAGTGTCAAAAAATTCAGGATATGGAGAGTTTGTTTATGGTTGCTAAGTATCAGTTGAAAACAGTTCCCGACAAAGCAGGTCATTCTTATGTTCAGTTGGCAAATATATATGTAAGCAAAGGAATGATGGATAGCGCTCTTGTGCATTATGCGAAAGCTGACTCGGCCTTGGTAGCGCTATATAACAGACAGTTAAGGGGAGTATTCGTGTTGCCGGCTCTTAGATTGAAAGCTGACAATACTGCGAATGAAGTGAATAAGTTGCGAGCGCATGTTCAGAACCTGCCGAATATTATCGGGCAAGGAAATTGAGTATTTGGCTAAATTTCAGTGGTTTGAATTGAATTCGTGAACAAAAAGTGCATTTGAATAAGTTCCATGATTGATTAATGACTCTTTTTAGAAGTCCGCTATAGTCAATACAATCTCGAATTGTAAAAGAAGTTGTGGTTGTCTTCAATAAAAGAAGTTGTGGTTGTCTTCAATTCCGATGGAGGTGGGGGATTTTTCGTGATGTATAGGTGTTTGGTTTTATTGGTGTTATCGGTTGGAATAGTTCTTATCGTTCACTGATTTTGTTTTGCTTTTGCTTGGGTAAATTAATAGAGAAGGGCACGCTGGATTTTCATGTCATCAATTTTTGCACGGCGTCGTTTTTTTGCCCCCCCTGTCGGGCCTCCCAAAAGACGCGCGGGGTGTGCCCACAGGGGTGCGTGTACAAGCATGGGTGTGTGAGTCTTTTCAAATAATAAAGAATGATATATATAATAACATTGAAGTTATAATATATCATCAGAAAAAACAACCCCACCCTCAACATAGCTAAAATTTCCTTTCCAAGCAAATAATGTTTATTCTCAAAAACTTGAATTTATTTTCATGAATCCATCTTTCTCCAAAAGCGACCTTAGATTCTTATTCTGTTCCTTATTCTTTCCCTTTCCCTTTCCCTTTCCCTTTTTCAAAAGGAATCAACTAAAGTGCATGGCTTCTTTAAAGTTATTACACTATATATAAGCATGGTAGTTCTGTATTGCCTGATAATAAAATGATTTGTTAGCAATGTTTTATGTTAAAAATTTGGCCAAGAACTTAGGGGCGATTATCATCAAACAACAGAAAGCTAAAGCTTTTTCTGATGTTTTGTTTCGTTCAATCGTATCCTTGTCATATTTTAACCGGAGAGTAATAAAAAATTTTTAAATTGCGCTGCTTTATGTTACTAAAACGATAACAATTTTATGGGAAATATGCTGATTAGTGCAATTAAGAAGTCGCTTATTGGACTTTTTATTTTTGGTGCCGGGCATTCATTTGGACAATCCTTCGGAAAGAGTCAACTACTCTTAAATCCTGAAATAATACCGATAGAATTTCACGGAGTCACCGGTCGTTTGGACGAATATATTGAAGATGCGTCTGTAGTAAATGAAATCACCAAGGGTGAAAACCTGGGGTATGATGCCAAGGATGATTGGTATTTAAATCCAACCGTGAATCCGAATGCATTGCCAAAGAACGGGGACCCGGCACTACAAAGGGAATATGCACCTTTTGATGCTACCCGAGCTATCAGTCAGAATTTTAACGGAATGGGTTATACAGGTGTGAATCCGGCCGACCCGTCGGTTGATGTAGGCCCGAACCATGTTGTGCAAATGATTAACGGCTCATCGGGTTCGTATATTCAGGTTTATAACAAGAGCACATTGGCAACCATGTTGCCCGCCAATACTTATTTTGATAATTTTATGAGTATGGCCGGAGGTGCAGGCGACCCGATTGTGATGTATGACGAGCGGGCAGACCGTTGGGTTCTTACCGAGTTTTCTGCTTCAGGTAACAATATGCATGTTGCTGTATCTACCACCCCTGACCCAACAGGTACATATTACAAATACACATTTAATGCGCCGAATTTTCCTGATTATCCGAAATATAGTATCTGGACGGATGCTTACATCGTGACTACCAACGAATCGGGTAACTCTCCGGTATATGCGTTAAACCGTACAACGATGTTAACAGGTACTGCCGGTACTGCACAGCGTTTTACAGTTCCCGATTTTGGAACAATCGGCTTTCAGGCCGCAACACCGGTGAGTCTAAATGGTTTGACCAATCCCCCTGCGGGAACTCCCGCAATGGTCATGCGTATGCGCGACGATGCCTGGACTGGTGCTGCTACGGATGCTTTGGAGCTATGGGAGTTCGATATTGATTGGGTTACCCCGGCTAATACCTCTCTAACCCTTGCTTATACATTGGGTATTTCTGCTTATGAATCTGAATTGTGTGGTTACACATCATTTGCGTGTATTGATCAGCCCGGTGGAGGAACACAGGATTTAGATCCACTTCGGGAAGTTTTGATGAATCGCATTCATTATCGTAATTTCGGTACCTACGAAAGTATTGTTTGTTGCCATGTGGCGGACGTGGATGGAACCGATCATGCAGGGGTAAGGTGGTACGAATTGCGTCGTACTGGAGGTACCGGAGGGTCGTGGGCGATTTACCAGCAAGGTACTTATGCTCCTGATGCAGCCGACCGCTGGATGCCGTCCATTGGTATTTCAGCCACCGGTGATATTCTTGTTGCGTATAACGTAGCGGACGAAACGAATAACATCTTTCCTTCCTTGAGATATACCGGTAGAAAAGAATGTGACCCGTTGAATACCATGACAATGGGGGAAGCAACAATTATTGCAGGAACAGCAGCGAATGCCTCAAACAGATGGGGAGACTACAATCAAATGGGGTTAGACCCTTCGGATGGGATTACTTTTTGGTTTACCGGAATGTACAATCCTGCCACACAATGGAGTACCCGGATTGCTGCTCTGACTGTTGACGGCGCATGCTCTGCAGAGGTAATGTTCGACCAGTCCACATATACTGTGAGTGAACCTGATGCTAATGTTAGTAGTGGTTGCCTGGATTATTATGTTTTAAATGTTCCGGTTTCCATTGCCATAGATCCAACTCAGCCTGCCGACATTTCTGTCAATGTATCTGGTGGAACTGCAACTCAAGGTGTGGATTTCGACATTTTTAACACTACTTTTACTTTAGATGGTGCTACGCTAACGGGGACTGTGCAGATTTGGGTTTATAATGATGATTATGTTGAAGGTACGGAAACCATTGTGCTTGACTACACGTTGAATGCCAACGGTGGCGATGCTGCTGCAGGCACTTTTAATCAAACTTGCAACATTACAATAAATGATGATGATCTGGATCCGGCCTCAATGGTTCAGTCAACCGTTCTGCTGACACAGGATTTCGAAAGCGGCCTGGCTCCTTTTACTACTGTAAATCTTGCCGCTCCTCCTGCATCCAATCTCCCTTTCCAGGTTGCAGATGAGGCCACGGCTGAAACCGTTGCCTATAATATTCCATCTGACAATCCAACGCAGTTTGCTTATGTAAACGACGATAACTGCAACTGCAACATGAATGATGTTTACCTCTACTTCCCTGTATTGGATCTTACCGGTTACACCGGTGGAACACTTACTTTTGATAGTTACTACGAAGCCAATACCTGGTCGGGCGACGTGGAAGATGCTGAAGTACGTGTTTCAATTGGCGGCGGACCTTATACTTATGTTGCTGATTTGGTTGCATCAGGAATTGATATATCGTGGACAGCTCAGAACGTTGATATTACACCCTATGTTGGAAATGCCAGCGTTCAGTTTGCGATATATTACAGTGACGGAACCGGTTGGCTCTATGGACTGAGCGTGGATAATATTGAGGTAATTGGTACTTCTCCAATAGATATTCAGCAGGCTGTGAACACAGGCTCACCAATGACCGCCAATCTGGGGCCCAATGAAACGGTTCATTTTTACGATGCATCCACAGGCGACATTATGATGACACTTGAAAATACATCGGCGTGGGATTATGGTTGTGTTGATGTTGAAGTGGACAGAGACGGAACTGCTCCGACAGCGTTACAGTTCACAACTGCCAATACCGCAGATTATCTTCACAGTAAAACATTTGCTGTCGTTCCAACCACGAACAACCCAACAGGAACTTTTAATGTAACTTTATATTATAAGGAAGCGGAAGTTACTGCCTGGGAGACTTTCACCGGAAATAGCAGAAATAATGCTGAAATTATCAAAGTGGCTGGTAATAACAGAATTGGTGACGTGAATCCGGGTAATTATACAACTTTTACCATCAATAATGTAGGTGCGACATTGGGAAGTTTTAACAGCGATGTTACTTTCACAGCTGCCTTCACAAATGGTTTTAGCGGATTTGGTGTAGGTATCTATCCGGTATCTACTCCGGTTACCCATACTACTGTTAATACTGACCCAACCTGTAATGGTTCCTCCGACGGAAGCATTGTAATTACTGCTGCTGGTGGCGACGGTAATTATACCTACAGTATTGATGGAGGCTCTAGTTATCAAGCTTCCAATTCCTTTACCGGACTATCTGCCGGTTCTTACGATGTGATTGTAATGGACGGACTGGGTGCAAATTCAACACTTTCGGTTGAGGTACTTACGGATCCTGCTGCTGTTACTCCTCCTACAGCCGGTAGCAATAGTCCTTTGTGCGAAGGCGACAACCTAAATCTTACAGCTTCGTTTATTGCAAGTGCAACGTACAACTGGTCAGGTCCCGCAGGATATACCTCAACCAGTCAGAATCCAACCATCAGTGGTGTAACCACTGCTGAGGCGGGAACTTATTCTGTAACAGCAACAGTATCGGGCTGTACCAGTGCTGCGGCAAC
>CAZDUI010000019.1:43993-68368 GCA_964508605.1 uncultured Weeksellaceae bacterium
TGCTGAAGCCGGAACTTATTCTGTAACAGCAACGGTATCGGGATGTACCAGTGCCACAGCAACTACTACTGTGGTTGTAAATGCCGCTCCTGCCGCACCCACAGCCGGCAGCAACAGTCCGTTGTGCGAAGGTGATGACCTGAATCTTACCGCATCGTTTATCGCAACCGCTACCTATAACTGGAGTGGCCCCGGCGGATTTACCTCAACCAGCCAAAATCCAACCATTAGCGGGGTAACCACTGCTGAGGCCGGTACGTATTCTGTAACTGCAACCATAGCCGGGTGTACGAGTTCGGCTGCTACCACTATGGTGACGGTGAATTCAGTTCCTGCTATGCCTGCCATTACAACCAATAGTCCTGTATGTGTCGGACAAACGATAACATTCTCAACCCCACTGGTGACAGGAGCTACCTATGCATGGAGCAATATGGGGGTATGGACTTCAACCTTGCAGAATCCTACCAGACCCAATGCAACATTGGCAATGGGTCAGACCTATTTCCTTACCGTTACGGTAAATGGTTGTGCCAGTCCGCAAGCCAGTTCGGTGGTTGTTGTAAATCCCGTTCCTTCTGCACCAACAGCCGGCAGCAACAGTCCTTTATGCGAAGGCGACAACCTGAATCTTACAGCTTCGTTTATTGCAAGTGCAACTTACAACTGGTCAGGTCCCGCAGGATATTCTTCAACCAGCCAGAATCCAACCATAAGTGGTGTAACCACTGCTGAGGCAGGTACCTATTCTGTAACGGCTACAGTTTCGGGCTGTACAAGTACAGCAGCAACTACATCTGTTGTTGTGAATGCAGCTCCTGTTGCGCCCACAGCCGGCAGTAATAGTCCAGTTTGTGTAGGAGGCAACATAAATCTTACCGCTTCTGGAATAACAAGTGCAACATATTCCTGGACGGGTCCTAACGGATTTACGTCCTCTTTGCAGAATCCCGTTATTAGTGGTGTTAGCATTGCAGAAGCCGGCATATATTCTGTAACAGCAACAGTGAGTGGTTGTACAGGTACAGCTGGAACTACAACTGTGGTGGTAAATACACCACCTGCTGCTCCCACAGCCGGAAACAACGGTCCTGTATGCGAAGGAAGTAATTTGGGCCTAACTGCCTCTTTGATACCTACGGCTACATACGCATGGACAGGACCTAACGGATTTACATCTAATTTCCAAAATCCTAATGTACTGTCTGTTACCACAGCGGCTGCGGGAGTATACACTGTTATTGCTTCGGTGGGCGGTTGCGCATCGGCACCTGCAACTACAAGCGTTGTAGTGAACGCTACACCTGTATTTAGTGTAGGTTCAGAAACCAATCCTACGGCCTGTATGGTTGCTGATGGAACCATTACGATTACCGGGTTGAATGCATCAGTCTCATACGGTTTGAGTTATGAATTCAACGGTACGCCGGTGTCAGTAGGAAGTGTAACCACGGATGCATCCGGAAATTATACTATCACAGGTCTGGCAGTAGGGAGCTATACCAACTTTGAAATAACGCTTGCAGGTTGTACCGGTTCAGATGCAATAGTGATTTTACTTGTTGATCCCGCAGGGCCAGCCGTGACTGTTTCAGCTACAGATCCTTCTGTACCGCTGGCTTGCGATGGTAGTGCCACTGCCAACATTAGTGGTGGAACCAGTCCGTATTCACAACTTTGGGACGATCCATTAAACCAGACCAGTGTTACAGCTACAGCGCTTTGCGATGGTACGTATTGTGTGCGTGTAACAGATGCTGCCGGTTGTATTTCAACTGCCTGTGGTACCCTCATTGATCCTACTTGTGCCCTAACAGTTACTGAAACATACACCGATATTCAATGTAGTGGCGATATGAACGGCACGATTTCTTTTGCAGTGTCAGGTGCATCAGGGGCCGTAAGTTATTCCATCAATAGCGGAGGTACCTTTACAGGTATTTCCAGCTACACTAATCTGGGACCAGGTACTTACGACTGGGTTGTGCAAGATCTTGCAGGTTGTGTTGTTACCGGTTCTATAATCCTTACCGATCCCCAGCCGTTGATGTTCACTGTTAACTCAACCAATACCAATTGCGCTGTTAATAATGGTGAAATTGATATTACAGCTACCGGTGGAACCGGTGTGTTGAATTATTCAATTAATAACGGTGCTTCATTCCAGACTTCCGGTTTATTTAGCGGTCTGGGTGGTGCTACTTATCCTTTGCTGGTTGAAGATGCTAACGGCTGTCAGGCAACCGGAACAGCCACCATTGGTGTTGATGGTATTCCGGTAATAGATTCCGTAATAACAACTGATGTTACCTGCTACCAGGGAAACGACGGTACTGTTACTATTTATGCCACTACAACCACGTCTCCCGTTGTGTACAGTATTGACGGCGGTGCAACTTTCCAGATTAATAATCCGGTGTTTAGCGCTGTTCCGTTCGGTTCTTACAGTATTGTAGTAATAGAAATTAACGGATGTCAGAGTGTCAGTACGGCTTTTGTGAATGAGCCGAATCCTATTACATACACTGCAGTAATAAACGAAGAACATTGTGGTCAGGCTGACGGAAGTGTTGTTCTTACAGCTTCTGCGGGACTTGCGCCCTATAGTTACAGTATTGATAACGGTTCCACCACCCAGAGTGGAGATACATTTACCGGTATTGCTGCCGGGGCATACCAGATTTTAATAACGGACGCTAATGGTTGTACTGCCAATGGTGTTGAATATGTTGCAAATTTAGGTGGTCCTGCCATTGATGCGGTGAATACCACGGGTGTATTGTGCTCCGGTGATGTAAACGGAACATTATATGTTGTTTCAAGTGGTGGCCTGCTGCCATACCAATACAGTATTGATAGTGGTGCTACTTTTCAGACATCTGATATTTTTACTTCCATGCCTTCTGGAAATTATCAAGTAATAGTTACCGATGCCGCGGGATGTAGCGATACGGCATCTGCCGTAGTTACAGAGCCGTCCCTGTTGCAAATTAGTATGAGCGCAACGCAGGCACTGTGTGATGTAGCGAATGCAACTGCGTCAGCAGGAGTATCTGGAGGTATGCAACCCTACAATTATCTTTGGAACGATGCCCAGTTGCAATCTGGTGCGGTAGCTACACTTTTATCTGAAGGTATGTATACTGTTGAAGTTACTGATGCTAATGGTTGCATGATTACTGATTCTGTTGAGGTTACCGGAACAGACTCCTTGTTTATTGAATATCAGGTGACGCATGAGTCATGCAATGGTCTTGCCGATGGTAGTATTGCCGTTTCGGTAAGTGGTGGAACCGGTTCGTTCACCTATTTGTGGAACAGCGGCGACACGACGGCCAGCATCAGCGGTTTGGAAGACGGCATGTTTATACTTGAGGTTACCGATTCTGTAGGGTGCTCAAGTACGGCTTTGGTTGAGGTAAAAACCATCAACGAAGACTGCATTGAAATACCTACGGCTATATCGCCCAATGCTGATGGAGTCAATGATGTCTGGATTATTAAAGGTCTGGAGCTCTATCCGGAGGCGTTGATTGAAATATATAACAAGTGGGGAAATCTGCTGTATAGTAGCAACAGCTACCTTAACGATTGGGACGGCACCTATCAGGGAACCAATTTGCCGGCAGCAATTTATTACTTTATTATTAAACTTGATGAAGAAACGGTGCACACCGGTTCATTAACAATAATCAGATAATCAGAAATATGAAAAAGATAATCGTTATCGCCGCATTTTTTGCAACAGGCACGGCATTTTCGCAGCAGATACAGTATCAAAGTCAGTATATGTTGAACTCGTATTTAATTAATCCTGCGGCAGCCGGGACAATGGAGGATTTGCCCATTGCAACCACATTCAGGCAGCAGTGGGCAGGATTTAACGATGCTCCTATTACACAAACTTTGTCGGGGCATACCTTGATAAACCCTGAAATGGGGGTGGGTGCAATATTTATGAATGATCATACCGGACCTTTAAATAAATTCAGTTTTCAGGGTAGTTATGCCTATCACTTTAAAGTAAGTGAGAAAGCAAAGATTGCCTTGGGATTGTCGGCTACTGCGCAATATTATACACTCGATCAGGCGGTATTAAAAGTTACTGATGTAAATGATGCAGTAATTAACGGAGCAAAGCAGAAGACCTTTGTACCTGATTTCTCTTTCGGCTCTTACTTCTACGGCGATGAATTTTTTGCCGGTCTGGCCATTCCGCAGTTGTTTAATATGAAGATGAAACTGGGTGATGAAATTGCCGGAGTAAATCGTGAGCGTCAGCATATGTTTGTACACGGTGGTTATCGTTTTAAGTTACACGAAGACTGGATGCTTGAACCGTCGACCCTGATAAAAATGGTGTACAAAGCGCCGGTAAATTTTGATTTAAACGTCCGCACTGAATACAAACAATTTCTGTGGGCAGGATTATCTTACCGTCATAAAGATGCTGTGGTTGCTTTGCTGGGAATTACGCGCGACCAGTTCAGAATTGGGTATTCTTACGACTTTACTACCAGCAATATTAAAAATTACAGTTCAGGTACTCATGAATTGTATTTGCAGTATCGTTTAAAACTGAAGGCTATACACAAAGCAAGTATTTAATGAAACGATTTTATACAGTATTTCTATATGTTGCAATGGCATCGGGTTCTTTTGCACAAGATGACGTAATCATTCCTACAGATGTCAGTACAGTACTTGGTGCGAAAAAAGAAGTCTTTTTCAAATGTTGGCCGGCATCTTCTTCTCAGATTCAAATACTAGCAAAAAGCGTAAGTGTTGACCACGACGGTATTCACGGGGATACAGTATATGCATATGCCAATGAGCGGGAATTTAAGACCGTGTTGCGATTGGGACTGAACTATGAAGTGCTTCCGCATCCTGCCAGTCTTGCTAATGTGATAATGGTGGATGATTTGCAGCAGTGGTACTATGCACGTGCTGCTTTTGGCACCTATCCTACTTATGCCCTTTATGTACAGGTGATGCAGCAGTATGCTGCAGATTACCCTCAGCTATGTCAGCTGTATTCCATAGGAACAACACCGGATAATCATGAAATTCTATTATTGAAGATATCCAAGAACGTGAATGTTAGAGAGAATGAGCCTCAATTTCTTTACACCTCTACCATGCATGGCGACGAAACTGCAGGTTATCCTATGATGTTGAGTCTGATTGATTTGTTGCTTACTTCGTACGGCACGGACCCTGAGATTACTTCATTAGTAGACAATGTGGAGATCTGGATCAACCCTAGTGCCAATCCCGACGGTACATATGCCGGTGGCGACAATACCGTAAGCGGGGCCACACGAAGTAATGCCAATGGTATTGACCTGAATCGTAATTATCCCGATCCTCAGGACGGACCACATCCCGACGGGAATTCATGGCAACCCGAAACGGTGATGTTTATGAACTTTGCCGATACTATGGATTTTGTAATGGCTGCGAATTTTCACGGAGGAGCTGAGGTAATAAATTATCCCTGGGATACCTGGAGTACCGCCCCGGCTGATGAGAACTGGTGGATACGTGAAAGTGTGCGTTATGCCGATACCTGTCAGGTGAACTCGCCTGTTGGTTATATGACAGATCTTTTTTCAGGCTCAAATCCCGGGGTTACCAATGGTTTTGACTGGTATGAAATAGACGGCGGTCGTCAGGATTACATGAACTGGTTTCATCAGTGCAGGGAATTTACAGTAGAACTTAGTGCCCAGAAAATTCTAAGCCAGTCGGAATTAATCAATCACTGGGATTACAACAGGGCCGCATTGTTGAATTATGTAGAGGAGAGCACATATGGTTTGCGTGGAGTAATTACTGATGCCTGTACCGGAAACCCTATCCGTGCAAAGGTATTTATAAATAGTCACGATTACGACAGCTCTTTTGTGTATTCATCACTTCCGGTGGGGAATTATCATCGACCTGTATACCCGGGAACATACAGTGTAACTTTCTCAGCTCCCGGATATCAAAGCGTAACTATGAGCGGTGTTACTGTCACCGATGGGGTTGCTACTATTAATAATATTGCCCTGCAACCTCAAGTTCCGGCGGCAGTATTCAGCCAGGAAAATACTGCTTGTTCAGGAATGGTTGATTTTACAAATCTTGCGGGCAGTGCCACTTCTTTTTTTTGGTATTTTGGTGATGGAAGTACATCAACCGATCCTAATCCGCAGCATGTATATACGGGAATCGGTAGTTACGACGTGGCTCTTGTGGTTGAAAACTGTGCAGGTACCGACAGCGTGATGTATCCGGCAGCAATCACTTTAAATTTTGCTGAGGCACCTGTGGTAGCTGCAGATACTTTAACGTCTTGTTCGCCGCAGTCTTTTACGTTTAATGCAACAAGTAATGGCATGCTGAATTGGTACGACACCCCGGGTGGTACATTGCTTTCAAGCGGATATAATTTTACTACTCCGGTTATCGCTTCTAGCGAAAATTATTTTGTTCAGAATGTGCTGAGCAATCCTGTGCAGTATTTACCGCCCAATGACAACAGCGGTGGTGGAAGTTATTACACAGCAGGTTCATATCATTACCTTACTTTTACGGCATTCAGCGACTTTACCTTGGTTTCGGTATTGGTTTATGCCAACAGTGCAGGTAACCGTACATTTGAATTACGCGATGTATCAGGTACGGTAATGCAAAGTGTTACAGCGAATGTTCCTTCAGGAAGCAGCAGGGTAGCCCTTAATTTTAATGTTGCCGGAGGTGCCGATTATCAGCTGGGTGTTGCTGGTAGCAATAATTTGTTCCGCAACAATGCGGGAGTTAGTTATCCCTATACTCTGGCAGGTGTGGTGAGTATTACGGGCAGTTCGGCCGGGTCGGCTTATTACTATTATAGTTACGATTGGGAGATAGCCACAAACTGTGTTTCTCAATTTGTGGAAGTAAATGCATTGGTAGGTACGGGTGGAGGATCTGTTAGTGTGGACATCACAACTCCGGGGTCAGGCCAGGTTTGTGCCGGAAGTGTTTTGGATTTCACGGCAAACGTTACCAACAGCACCTTGAATGATTACGTTTGGCTTGTAAATGGTGTGGACGTAGGAATCAATGCTTCTGTTTTTTCATTATCGAGTCCGGCGCAGGGCGATATGGTAAGTTGTGTGGTTACATCAAACGATGGGTGCCTTTCCGATCCGGTGGATACAAGTAATGCAATTACTGTAACCGTAAATTCACTTCCGGTTGTAAGTCTTGCCGGTTTTAGTGATGTGTGTACCATTGATGCACCTTTCAGTCTTACAGGAGGCAGTCCTTCAGGCGGTGATTATACAGTGAATGGCGTTGCTGCTACAACCTTTGACCCTTCGCAGGGGGCAGGTACATATGTGGTAGAATACACGTATACCGACGGGAATGGTTGTAAGGCGTCTGAGGTGCAGAATATTCAGGTAAGTAACTGCACCGGACTTACCCATCAGGTGAACGGAATTTTCAGCGTATATCCAAATCCTACAATGGGCGTGTTTTATATTGTTCCGGCCAATGTGTCGGAGGAATACATAGCTACTTTGTATACCGTTAGCGGAAAACTGTTATCGGTTCACCGCGGTACCGGCCGCACGGCCATTGATCTGACAGATTACGCTGCCGGAGTGTACATTCTGAAAATCGGAGCCCATCATATAACGATTCTTAAGCGCTGATATGTTCTGACGATTGGGGTTAGAAATAATCCCATTGGGAGATGGCCGGATTAAGCAATATCGTAAGTACTGCCTTAAAAATTGATATACGTTTCAGTACAGGCTGCGCAGGTATGAAGTGTACGTGGCGCGTGCATATCCTATTTTGTCAAGGAATGCGTAATAATCTCCGCCTTTGTAATAACTGTCCTGCCATTTTTTATAGTAAGCCACCGATTCGGTCCAATGTTCAAATTTCAGATAACCGTTTTTGGTCATGAATCCAAACAAATTATTTGAAACCAGCGAGCAATGCGTACATTTTAACCAACCGGTTTCTACAATAACCTGACGCATTACAATTTCGGAGTGTTGGATTCCTTGTTTTTCAAGTTCTGCGCGTACGTTATCTAATGTCAGTTCGGGCAGGGGTTCAGCAGGCAATGACAGAATGGCCAGAATTTTTCGTGGATCTTCAGCGTCTGACGGGCAATTAAATTGTGGGGATATACCCGCAGGAACAGCCAGCATCATCATGGATGTGAGCACTGCAAAAAGGGATAACGGGTAAAACATAGTTACGGGGTTTGTGTTATTTTCGGCAACAAAGGTGAATCATTGTTATTTTTTTTGCAAACACCAATAAGGCACACACGGGATTCAACTGAGTAAAGTGCTAGTTGCACTTAGGTGGTTGGATAAAGTTTTAGCAGTTCCGCCAGTATTTTACGCAAAAATAAATCATGTTTTGGATATTTTCGGTCCATTTCAATTACTTACTTTGCAATGTGAAGGTGAGCATTGAAAAATTCGGATTGAAGTTTGTAAAGCCGGCAGGAACCAGTAGAGGCGTAATGACTGTCAGGGACATTTGGCTGTTACGACTGAAAGATGACGCTGGCCGTGAGGGAGTGGGCGAGATAGCGCCATTACCCGGTTTAAGCACCGAACTGGATGATTTCTTTGAGGATTCCTTATTTCATCTGGCGCAATCTAAAAGACCTGAGAGCATTTTAGATTCTGCGCAAAAAATTTCTTCGTTGCGTATGGGGTGGGAGAGTGCTATGCTGGACATGGTTCAGGGCGGTAATCAGATATTGTTTCCGTCTGATTTTACCTTAGGTGTAAAAAATATGCGAATTAACGGGTTGATTTGGATGGGGTCGCCTCCGGACATGCTGGAACAGATTAAACAAAAACTGGCCTTGGGATTTTCATGTCTTAAATTGAAAATAGGGGCAATAGAGTTTGAAAAAGAATTGGAGCTATTGCGGATGATACGGGGTGGTTTCAGTGCGGCAGATTTAGAATTACGGGTAGATGCCAACGGTGCTTTTTCCGTTCAACAGGTACACGAGAAACTGAATCGTCTTTCAGAGTTTCAAATTCATAGCATAGAGCAACCGGTTGCTGCAGGTATGGATGATGTAATGGCTGAAATATGCTCCCTGTCGCCTGTTCCGGTTGCATTGGATGAGTCTTTGATAGGAGTGCATGACGATGAAGAGAAGGTAAAATTTTTGCAAAAAATAAAACCGACATACATTGTCTTAAAACCCACGTTACACGGCGGGTTTACCGGTTGTGACGCCTGGATAAATGCTGCAGAGAAGATTCAATGCGGGTATTGGATAACGTCAGCCCTTGAAAGCAATATAGGACTAAATGCCATTGCGCAATATGCCGCTGCCAAGACTCCGGCTGTGCCACAAGGGTTAGGTACAGGAGCGTTGTTCCATTCGAATTTTGATTGCAGGCTTCGGTTAAAAGGACAATGGATGAGCTTTGATCCTCAAGCTTCGTGTTCCGCCATTTTACATGAATCGGCATGATTCATCTGAACGGTAAATATTATTCACACAATCAAATATTGAATTTCGATACTAACGATTGTGAGGAAAATATTCGGGATGCCTTCCGGTTTCTTAAGGCATGGGCCGGAGGTTGTGAAAATTTTGAATTACAGACGTCAGGTAGTACCGGCGCCCCAAAATTAATCAGTCTTACGCGCCAGGCAATGGAGACTTCGGCATTAAATACCGGCCGGTTTTTAGAGTGGAGGGAAGGCGAATCGGCTTTAATGGTTTTACCGGCGCGTTACATTGCCGGCAAGATGATGCTGGTGCGGGCGATAGTGTGGCAATTGGAATTGGAAATTCAGTCTCCCGCTTCTATAGTAGAACCCCGGAGAAATTACCACTTTACTGCACTTACACCCATGCAGGCGAAACTGTCTTTTAGCAATTTACATCGTTTCGGGCAAATTATATTGGGAGGAGAAGCCGTTACTTCTTCTTTTACTAAGCAGTTGCAGGAAATACCGGCTGCAGTCTGGCACACTTACGGCATGACTGAAACGGCATCTCATGTAGCTATGAAACGGTTGAATGGGATGACGCCAGAGGTATATTTTACCGCGCTCCCCGGCATTACTTTTAGCGTTGACTTTAGGGATTGCCTGCAAATTCATGCTTCATTTTTAACAGACATATTAAAGACTAACGATGTGGTCAGGCTGAAAAACAACCAACAGTTTGAATGGTTGGGCAGATGGGACGACGTAATCAATACCGGAGGCATTAAGGTGTTTCCTCTGCAAATTGAAGAAAAGCTTAAACCATATATAAGTGTGCCTTATTACGTTACCTCTGTTTCTCACGCGGTGTTTGGCGAAGCGGTTGCACTTGTAATTCAGGGAGAAGGCCCCATACCCGATGTAAGTATGCTTGAAAAGTATGAAAGGCCAGTAGAGGTGATAAGGGAACGTAGTCTGGAATATACACCCACGGGTAAGATTGTTAGAAAGAAATACTGAAGATCGGTGCATTTTCTGACAAGAGTCATGAAGCGGTACTGATTGATTATAAGTTCCCATCCTATCTTTGCAAAATGAATCTGCCGCAAAAACAGGAGACACCTGCGCTGGTACGTAAACCCGATTTGAGGAATTTACGGATAGCCCTGGTTTTGAATGTTTCATTTATGCTTATTGAGTTCATAGGCGGATGGTGGACCAACAGTATGGCAATACTTACTGATGCTCTGCATGATGCCGGTGACAGTATTTCCCTATCCCTTGCGCTGATATTACAATATTATTCAGGAAAGGCGAGCGACCGACAATATACCTTCGGATATCGCAGATTTTCAGTAATGGGTGCATTGGCAAACGGTTTGATTTTACTGGTGGGTTCTGTTTTTCTTATTCTTGAAACCTTTAACAGGCTGCAAAAACCTCAGGATGTTCATCCTGATGGCATGATGTATATTGCAGTTTTGGGTATAGCTGTAAACGGTTATGCATCATATCGTCTAAGAAAAGGAAACTCGTTGAACGAAAAAATGGCATCTACACACTTGATGGAAGACGTGTTGGGTTGGGTTGCTGTATTGATAGTGAGTTTGGTTATGATGTTTGAATATATACCCGTTCTGGATCCGATTCTTACGTTAGCAATTCTCTCATGGGTGCTATTTAACGTTTTTATTAATCTTAGAGATGTATTTAGAGTGATTTTGCAAGCTACACCAAAGGGTATAGTAATTGAAGAGATAAGAGCGCAGATAGCTTCATTGCCGGGTATAAGAAAAATAGAAGACCTGCATGTATGGTCATTGGATGGAGAATATAATATTGTTAGCTTACATCTCAGGGTGAATCAGGAGCTGAAATTGTCAGAACTTACCGAGTTGAAAAGGTTGATTCGTGAAGTGCTGCAACACGAGAGTATTGAACACGTTACCATTGAATTTTCGACGGAAGAGGAACCCGCCGATTGGCATGAGCATTAAAATTTAAAATGATGAATTTGATAAAGTCCGGAATGGGGCTGTTCTACCAGCGTTCCTTTACCGGAACATATTTTTCTCCCTGCCAGTGGTGTAATTTTGCAGCATCGAATGTGAAAAGGGAAAACTGATTCCATAAATCATGTTTTATCACCAGCCCCTGGTTTTGTGACGTAAATATCAGTCCGGTTTCATTTAAATTGCTATTTAAGGGATACAGCATGTTTTTTGGGTTTAGAGGAAAGAAAACACCATTTACCTGCTCGTTGTCTTCGCAATAAAAGATGTCGAATCCGCCGAAGCCGGGTTGGCCGTTACTGCTGAAATAGAATATGTCAGAATTATTGTAAAATCCCGGCGAAATCTCGTCCTGAGGCGTATTTATTTTATCGGCAGGTACAGGGTTTGTCCATATTCCGTTATTCAACCTGCAAAAGTAAATATCCCATTGTCCGTTAATGAATTGACTAAAGAAAAGTTGTCCGGATTTCTCATGAAAAAAGGGATAACGGCAAGAGAAATCTGTTTGAATTTCTAAAAATTTTGAGTTTGATAAGGTTTTACCGTTGAATTCACCCTGCATGATTTTCCATTTTCCGTCTTGAATTTGTGAAAAATAAACTAATCCGGAGGATGTACCATGAATATCACGGACAGATGGTAAAACTGAAACTTTTTTCATTTTTTGAATGCTGCCATTCTTCATTTTTACTTTTAGGATAGAGCCTGACGTATCTGTTGCTATATAACCGTTTTTATATTTTGTTATCCCTGCGACAGGTAATGCAATTGCTGTATTTTGAATACTATAATTTCCATACCAGCTTTTGTAATGTGAAACCAAAACCTTGCTGTTTAAAATGTAGTCTATTTCTGCTGCCTTGTGCACCTTTTTATAATGCGATGCATTTTGCCATACAATTTCGTATTCGCCTAACTGCATACCCAGATTGAACAGTTTTTGAAACCAGATTCTGTCTTGTCTAATATGAAAATCTATTCCCTTATTATAATATTTAAAAGCCAGTCCGTATTCTTTTGTCTGAGAATATAAATCTCCCAGTAACAGATGCGCTTCTACCAGATCATGGCTGATTTCAATGGCTTCAAGTAATTCTTTGATTGCTTCTATAGTGTTTCCTTTGTTAATCATCATACGTGCTTCATCCAGATGTGGCATGGCTTTCATTTGGGTTTCTGTTGTGCCGTAATGCGCGTTTTCAGGGTTACTGAGAGTGACGCCAATGGAAGTTTCCTGGGCAAATAAAGCGTTTGAGATCAAGATGAAAAAAGTAAGAAGGTTCAATTTAGATATCATAGCGCGGTTTTATTTTTACAAAGATGGCAGCCTGATGTTAAGTTTTTGGTGATTAACTTTTTAATAACAATTTGATAAACTATTCCCATTTCAGGGGATATACCTTTACCGCAAAAATTATCCGCCATGAAATTGAAATCATTACTGTTATTTGGATTTTCGCTGGTATTTTCGTTACCTGCACTGGCGAACACCAACAGGTATCGCATAATGTTTAACGACGATCCTGCAACCACGATAACTATTGCCTGGAATCAGGTAAGCGGTTCAGGACAAACAGTGTATTACGGACCTGTGGACTACGGCACAACATGGGCCAGTTATCCTAGCAATGCCACGCCTTACAGAACAACAAGTTTTAAAGGAATGAGCAATCAGTTTGTGAAAATCACCGGATTAACGCCAAATACCCCTTATTAATTTGTTATTAAGGACAGTGACGGAACCAGCAGTCGTTATTGGTTTAAAACCGCTCCTGATGTTCGTACCGAGAGACTTGCATTTATTGCTGGCGGAGATAGCCGTTCAGGTACCACCCAAAGACAGAATAGCAATAGAATGGTTTCGAAATTGCGTCCCCATGCTGTGTTTTTTGGAGGAGATTTGATGAATGGTTCTACCACGGCGGAAACACAACAGTTTCTTGATGACTGGCAATTGCACATAGGAGCCGATGGAAGAATGATTCCACTTGTGGTTTGTTATGGTAACCATGAGAATTACGATGGTGATGGTTTAAATTACCTTTATAATTTATATGATACACCTTATAATGGTTATTTTGCTGTCACTTTTGGGGGGGACCTGTTTAGGTTTTACACATTGAACACAGAGGTTTATCCTGGTACAGAAGTGCCAAATACCACCATTCGCAATTCGCAAACAAGTTGGTTGGCTTCAGATCTTGCTTCAAATTCGGGTATCACCTGGAAAGGCGCTCAATACCACAGACCCATGGTGCCTCATTATAGTGGCAAGTCTGATGGACATGACTGGTATAACGATTGGGTAATGAATTTTTATAATTATGGTGTTCGGCTGGTAGTGGAATGTGATGCCCACGTAGTAAAGACTACCTACTCTGTTGTGCCTACAGGGACTTCAGTTAATTTTAATATTGATGCCTCCGATCCCAAATCTATTACATTTATTGGTGAAGGAACCTGGGGTACTACTCGTCCTGCTGATGATTCGCATGCCTTTACACGCGATATGGGTTCTTTCTATGGTGCCAACTGGATTTTTGTTGATGAATGTACAATTGAAATAAGAAAAATTGAAACTCAGAATCCAACTTCGGTTACGCAGGTAAGTGACAGTGATATTTTTACTCCACCTGCCGGTCTTATAATTTGGCAACCAACCAATACACCTTCCGGAGTTATTACCATTGTAAATTGCACTCAACCTATTACCGATTTTATTGCAACTCCTACTGCAGTTTTTACCAACGATTTGGTAACCTTTACTGATCTTTCTGCCAATACACCAACCTCCTGGGCATGGGATTTCGGTGATGGCAATGTGAGTGCGCTTCAAAACCCAACCCACGCATATTCTGTTCCCGGAGTGTATAACGTAAGTCTTACTGCAACCAATCCCAATGGGTCGGATACCGAAACCAAAACAGCATATATTACAGTAACAAACCCAGTTGCGCCAACTGCTGATTTCACGGCTGACGTAACAACGGTTCCTGCCGGTGGAACGATTAATTTTACGGATTTATCTGCCGGACTGCCATCTTCCTGGTTATGGTCATTCCCCGGAGGTACACCCGCAACTTCAATAGCTCAAAACCCTACGGTTGTGTATTCTGCGCCAGGCACTTATGATGTAACGCTTACTGCCGTAAATTCTCAGGGTGCGCATTCAGAAACCAAAACTGCTTACATTACTGTACTGAACAGCGGAGCTGTTTCAGTACAGGTGGCTGATGGCAACGACGACGTAGAAGAATTCAGGTCAGACGGTTCTATGTACCTTACCAGTTCCGATCTGGAGTTGTGTTATGATGGCGGATATACTGAAAATCAGTATACAGGTGTCCGTTTTGTTGGGGTAAATGTTCCCCAGGGGGCAACCATTACCAATGCATGGATACAGTTCAGAGCAGACGAGACTGATAATACAAATCTAACTTTGTATATTAAAGGCGAGAATACTGATGATGCGCAAATTTTCACCAGTACCTCTTTTGACATCAGCAGCCGTGCTACTACTACTAATCAGGTAAATTGGGTGAATCCTGCTACCTGGACAGCCGGCGAGCTAACTGTTGCCCAGCAAACACCGAATATTTCTGTTATTGTGCAAGAGATAGTCAGCCGTCCGGGTTGGAGTTCAGGTAATGCAATGGCGTTTATTTTTACTGATAATAATACCACCACTGATGAAAGGGTAGGTGATTCGTATGAAGGTGGCTATGGAGCCATTCTGAATATTGAATATACGGTTCCATTTCCACTTGCGTTTACATCTTCAATTACTGATGCATCTTGTAATGGCGTGAGTGATGGAAGTATATCTTTGACAGCCACCGGTGGTACACCCGGATATCAATACAGTGTGGATGGAGGAAGTAATTTTCAAACTTCTGCGGTTTTCAGCAATTTGCCGGCAGGTAATTATAACATAGTGGTCATGGATGCCACCAGCACAACCACAACCGGAAGCGTTACCTTAGCCCAACCCGATGCTTTAGTTGTGAACGGGAGCTCAACCAATACATCTTGTAATGGTTCAGCCACAGGAACGGCTTCGGCTGCTGCAAGTGGTGGTGCAGGTTCTTTTTCATACAGTTGGAACGACCTTATGTCACAAACTACGGCTACAGCTACGGGACTTACTGCAGGAACTTACATGGTTACAGTTACCGATGGTGCGGGTTGTCAAAATACTGCAACTGTATCTGTGGGACAGCCTGCAGCCATCAGCGCTACTACCGCCTCAACCAATTCGAATTGTGGTGGGTCAAACGGTACAGCCAGTGTAACAGCCGGCGGAGGTACAGGAACGTTGACCTATTTGTGGAACGATGGGGCCTCACAAACTACTGCTATTGCTACCGGCCTTTCATCAGGTACGTACAGCGTAACCGTAACAGATGTAAATGGATGCTCGGCACTATTTTCGGCTTCTGTTTCTGATATAGGTGGTCCTTCGGTTACCGGAAATGCAACCGATGCATTATGTAACGGAGGAACGGGTTCGGCAACGGCTTCAGCTACAGGTGGTACAGGAACTTTGAGCTACAGCTGGAACGACCTTATGTCACAAACTACGGCTACAGCTACGGGACTTACTGCAGGAACTTACATGGTTACAGTTACCGAGGGCGCAGGATGTCAGGGAATGGCTACTGTGGTTGTTAATGAACCGGCTGCTATAGTCGTGTCAGGAGTACCTACCGATGAGCAAACCGGAAACGACGGTGCAATTGACCTTTCAGTAAGCGGGGGTACAACACCTTATTATTATGACTGGGATAACGATGGTACCGGTGATATTGATGATACGGAAGATCTTTCAGGGTTAACATCAGGAACATATTCAGTGGTCGTAACCGACGTAAATGGTTGTACTGAGGGTGTATAGGTGAATGTAGGTTCTTCTGTGGCCGTGGCTAACCTTAGTGACGATATGCGTCTTGAAGTCTATCCAAATCCTACCGATGGAATGGTAAGCATTAAGTACATAGGTGTCGGCAATGCCCAAATTATAGTAACCGATGCTTCCGGAAAGCTTGTAATGAGCAAAATGACCAGCCAAAACCCTGAGACTATTAGTCTGGATGCTTTAAGTAATGGGGTGTATTACATTAGCTTAGAGCATAATGGTAAGAAGGCTTCGGTAAAAGTAATCAAACAGTAGTAACCACAGTGTAGAGATGAATAGCCCCGCTTTTGTGGGGCTATTTTATTTCAATTCATCACATGAAAGCCATTGGTGGCAGCTTTTGTATTGCCGGCTGAGTCAATTACTTCAATATATACCTCAAAGTCGGCCATGGTAGTGGTTAAATTTACCGTTACAGTATCTAAAATCCGGTATGATGCTTCATCTGTAAGACGGGTTTCTTCAACGTAGATGGAGTCAATGTCAATATTTCTTATTCTCCAGTACACCTGTTTCAGTTTTATATTGTCGGCAGTCATTACGTCTATTACCACATGGGTGCCTATGGGATACATTGAACTGAGCGTTTGCTGGTAGGTGATGGTAGGTTTTGTGGTGTCGGGCGTAGTTTCAGCAGGACGCTCTTTACCACAACTTAATATGGCTAGTACCCCTGTAAGGGCTATGCTCATCACTATTCTTGTTGTTTTCATAATTTGGGTTAGTTAATTATTTTGAGCGCCATGCTGAATCCAAAGTAAAATTAGTGATTTATCCTGATCCGACAAAGCGCCGGAAGGCGGCATCAGGCTGAGTTCCCCTATAAGATGCTTGTATATCCTGCTATTGGCGGCATCTGAAGTATCTACATAGGGTGCATTAAATCCTGTAAAAAGAAGTTGATCGTAGCTGCAGCAGGATTTTAAATTGAGTTTGGAATGCTGCTCGGTATGACACGCAGTACAGTTTGCATCAAATATTGGTTGAACATGCACCTGAAATGACACCTCAGTTGTATCAGAAACAGTATTCGGCGCAAAAGGGCCTTCGTCTTTATTGCATGACGAGTGAGAAATAATGGCCAGAAAACTTAGGGCTGAAAAAACTATGAAAAGTGTAGAGTGTCTCATGTGAATCGGGCTTTACATATTAGTTGTTCAATGCACCCTGTACAATCCAGTTATAAACAGTGTCAATCATCCCCTGCGAAAGCTTTGGGCCACCCATGGGCATCAGGGTGTATTCGCCGGTAAGATGTTTATACAGAACACTTATTTTCGGCATCAGCGTGTCAACATAAGGAGCACTAAACCCATCGGTAAGTAACTGGTCGTAAGCAACTGAAGGGCGCAGGTCAAGTTTTGCACGGGAAGGATTGTGGCACCCTTGCACGCAACTGGCAGGAAATAACGGACGTACATGGTTGGTGAAACTTATTGTATACGGAAACACCGTAGGTTCTGGTATTTGAGGAATATCGGTAGTGTCATTGTTTGCTGAAGGAGTTACTCTTACAAAGGGACCTTCGTCCTTGGCACACGATTGCAGAAAGAAAATCAAAAGTGCAATCGGGGTAAATCTTAGTATTATCATCAAGCTATGAATTTTCATTTTCTGTAAAATCGTCTTTGTAAATTAAACCCTAACTGAAATTCGGCATTACCCGGATTTGTTGCAGATTCGGTATATAAATGCTGTTCGAGTATTTTGCTGCCGGTGCTTACAAACACCTGAAAGATGTGTCCGGCTGAGCCAAATTCAACACCAATGGAAAGGGGGTCGAAATACTCGCCATAACGGTTGTTGAACATGTGTGCGTATTCAATGGTTACCGCGCTGCTTACCCCAAAGTTGATGCTTAATCCGGCATTGAGCGCAAATGTTAGATTGTCGTTATACGGTGCCGCCAGATTGTGATATATAAACACTGGTGTAAGCATTACCGAGAACCGGTCGTTTATTCTGCTGGTAAAAATAAACTGAGTGTTGTACGACAGTCTATGTGACGGTTTATATACAAATTTTGTGGTGTCGTCTTCAAAATATGAATTGGGCTGAACTTTAGGCCATGCCTCTGTACGCACCGCCGATGAAAAATACAATGCCATGGAAAATGGTTTTTTAAAATCAGAGGTCTGCTTTATTGCCAGATATTTAAATTCCATATCCAATGTTTTCTGGTAATTGGTGCGCCCAATCTCAAGATACATTCTGTCACCCAGTGTCCAGTTAAAACCAAATCGCATAATTGTGGGTAGGTCAAGTCCCAGAAATTGCTCTACAAAACTGGAATCTAAACCTACCTTACCAAACCGGTGCTGCAGCTCAAATCCCCATGTTTTTGCCGGAGTAATGGTAGCGGTTTGACCATTAATCAACTGTGTTCCCCTAAATGCATAGGGCGCATATTTATTTTCACCATCCTCAAATAGAGATTCAACATTGGTGGTGTCCTGCCCCTTTACTGCAAGCAATGAAATGGATGCGAAAATGACGGCGAAAAGCTTTTTCATTTTAAAGATTTTAAATAGAGTACAACCTGCCAGCGCTGATCGTGGGTTAAAAGTTCCTTGTAAGAAGCCATCGCTCCGCGCCCCATTGTAATCTTATAAAATATGGCGCCATCCGGTTGTTTTTTAAAAGCTGATGTTGTGAAATCGGCTGGGGCGGGTTTGAGTGAAACACCTGCAGCGCCGTCTCCTTTCCCCGATTTTCCATGACACGAACTGCACATTGAATCATAAATCTTTTTGCCTTTTTGAAGGGTTTTGGCATCTGCAGTCAAGGGGTTCTGTTTGGTGCGTGCTTTTTCAGGAACACTCCATTCTGTTTGGGAATGGGAAACACCCGACAGAAGTATAAAGAGGGTAAAGCAAATCGTATAAATAGGATTTTGGCCTGAGGCTGGAAAAAATGATTTAATGCTTTTCATGTTGTTCAATTAAATGAATTTTTGGTTAAACGAGTTGCTTTACACTTTACGGTTTCAATGGTTACAAATTTACCGGGTAACGCTTGGAATATTTCTGAGAATCGTCAATTTCTATTTGTTCTTATTCTAAATTGGTTGCAATTGGTTTTGTGTCCTTTTGATAAATATTTGGTTGTGGCAATAGATATTTACTGTAACAAAAGTTACATGAGTAATAAGCGTTGAGTTCTTTTTATAAAATTTAGTGGTTTTTTATAGGATGCCTAAAGTCTGAATGTATCTTCGCGGCATAAAATCCATGTACCGATGAGTAAAAAAGAGATGCATCCCGAGAGTTTGATGATGAGTTACGGCTATAAGCCTGAACTGAGCGAAGGCGCCATTAAATCACCGATTTTCCAAACCAGTACGTTTGTATTTCAGACGGCAGAGGAAGGCAAGGGATTTTTTGAGGTAGCTTACGGTTTGCGAGAGAAAAGGGCAGGGGAAGAGATGGGGCTAATATACAGTAGAATAAACAACCCCGATCTGGAGATACTTGAGAATCGTCTTACTCTATGGGACAGAGCTGAAGACTGTGCCGTATTTGAAAGTGGCATGTCTGCTATTACCACTGTATTGTTGGAATTCCTTAGTCCGGGCGACTTACTGCTGTATAGCACGCCTTTATACGGAGGGACTGATCATTTCATTCATCATTTTCTGAAAAAGATGGGTGTTCATACGCTGGCCTTCCGTCCGGGACAAGAGCAGAGCGAAATTGAAACCTTGTTGACCGAAAGTGGGATGGCCGATAAACTGGCCATGATTTATATTGAGACGCCGGCCAATCCGACCAATACCCTGATTGATATAGAATGCTGTAAACAGCTTGCTGATGCACACAGTACAATGGATAAAAAAGTTTATGTAGCGGTAGATAATACCTATATGGGGCCGCTTTGGCAACATCCACTTCAGCATGGTGCGGATTTCTCGTTGTACTCAGCTACAAAGTATATTGGCGGACACAGCGATGTGATTGCAGGAGCCTGTTGTGGTAGCAAAGAGTTGATTACCCGCGTAAAAACATTGCGAACTTTCCTTGGCAATATGGCCGGACCCTGGACAGGCTGGTTGTTGCTTCGTTCATTGGAAACACTGAAGGTGCGCATGGATCAACAGGCCGCGAATGCAGAAAAGGTGGCAGTCTTTCTGAAAAACCATCCAAAGGTGAAAAAAGTATATTATCTCGGCTTCATACCTGAGGGCACCCGGGAATATGCAATATATAAACGTCAGTATTTATCGGCAGGCGCCATGCTAAGTTTTGATGTGGACGGCGGTGAAGCCGAAGCCTTTCGTTTTTTAAACGGATTGAAATTGATAAAACTCGCAGTTAGTCTGGGAAGTACTGAGTCTTTGGCCGAACATCCTGCCACAATGACTCACGCCGGTGTAGAACCCGCACATCGTTTGGAAATGAATATAACTTCCAGCCTGGTTCGCATATCGGTGGGAGTGGAGCATTATGAAGATTTGATTAACGACATTGAAGGAGCACTGAATCTGGTATGAACCAAAATATAAATGCACCGGCAAAGCCGCTGAAGGCGACCTCTGACGAAGTAACCGACAATCCCTATTGGACAGTTCAGATGAATGACGGCGGACGCAGGTTTATGCTGTGGCTGCGCGATAAGTTATTGGTAGAAAGAGTAATAATGTACTTTGTGAACCGAAGTAATCAACCGCTGCAATGCCGTTTGCGAATTTACGACGAGAATGAACAGGCAACTGAAAGTGCAGGCACCCTTTTGGCGGCACGAATCAAAGAATTACTTACAAAATTTGGTGATTATATTTTCCACGACGGCGGTCACGACTTTATGTTACGAAATACTGAAGATGACAGCATTTTTGTTTACGACAGTCATGGAATTATATACATATACGGTTCAACAGAGTTTGCCGATTTTTTCATGCACCTTGGCGTTACCGAAGAACCCGGCAACGTTCCCATTCATCAATGCGTACACGTGCATTACCGCGATGAAGCCGGAGCGAAAATGGAACGGGAGGTTGTGAGGATGATAGGGGGGCAATAGTTTGCCGGTGGAAACGGAAAATCAGTACAGTATTCAAACCTTCTCCATCAACAATTCTCCTTCAAAAACACAATCGGCATTTAATTTAATTAAGTTTACGGATATTTCGGCATTGCATATTGTGGCATCAAACGGCAGGCGTACGCGTAAATAGTTATCAGAAAATCCTTCAATAAATCCGTCGTTATTTTCATTTTCAAATAATACTGTTCGATTTGTATTTAAAAAGTCGGAATAAAATGCTCTTTTTTTCTTCTCACTCAGTATTTGCAACATATGGGTTCTTTCGCGTCGAACCTGCATAGGCACAATATTTTCCATCCTTACTGCAGTGGTATTGTCGCGTTCGCTATACGTAAATACGTGAAGATAACTAATATTTAACCGGTTAATGAATTCATACGTTTCCTTGAATTTTTCGTCGGATTCACCCGGAAAACCTGTAATTACATCTACCCCGATACAGCAATCGGGCATTAACGATTTTATTTTTTCAACTCTTTCAGCGTATAATTCCCGATGATATCTGCGTCGCATGGCTTCCAGAATGCTGTTGCTGCCACTTTGAAGAGGAATATGGAAATGCGGAACAAACTTCTTGCTTTGGGCAACAAATTCTATGATTTCGTCGGTCAACAGGTTGGGCTCAATACTGCTTATTCTGAATCGGGAAATGCCTTCAACGTCGTCCAATGCCCGTATAAGGTTGTAAAAATTTTCACCGGTACCCGCACCAAAATCACCAATATTTACGCCGGTAAGTACAATTTCTTTAATACCGTTTGAAGCCAGATTCCTTACAGATTGTACTGTTGTGGTTATGTCTGCACTTCTGCTTCTACCGCGTGCCAAAGGGATAGTGCAAAAGGAACAGAAATAATCGCAACCATCCTGTACCTTGAAAAAAGTACGGGTACGATCGCCGTAACTAAAGCCGGGAATAAATTCTTTTACATCTTTAACAGGAGTCCAGGCTGATTGTCCGGTGTTGTGTTTTCTGTCAGTGATATGTTCAAGAATGTTAAACTTTTCTTTTGCACCCAATACAATGTCAACACCGGGTATTTGTACAATTTCATCTGGTTTTAATTGAGCGTAGCAGCCAATTACTGCAATAAAGGCATCCGGGTTAATTCTTAAGGCTCTTTTGACAAAATTGCGGCATTTTTTGTCGGCTTCGTCAGTAACCGAGCATGTATTGATAACGAAAACATCCGGTTGCTCGTCAAAGGATACCCTTGCATAGCCGCCTTCTTCAAATAGTCGTGCTATGGTGCTGGTTTCGCTAAAGTTAAGCTTGCAGCCCAGAGTGTGAAAGGCAACCTTGCGGTACGTTTGCATGCGGCAAAGATACGTGGAATGAGGTGAAGTGCAATTTTTTGGAAGATATTGTCTAAGACAATGTAGTTCGTCGGGAGGATACAAAAGACGAATCAAATTTGGAGTGAACAAAATCAATAATTGCTAGCTGCTTATTTTGGAATTCCCCATAAATCGAAGGAAGTGAATTGCCAATATTGCTTTACAAATTATGAGGGTCAATTATGGTTAAGCCATCAATATTTTTGAAGTCGGCGGTATTGCGAGAGATTAAAATCAAGTTATACACAATAGCAGTAGCGGCAATGATAGCATCCGGCAATTTGGTTTTGTGTGCCTTACGAATCTCAGCTGTTTTAAATTTAATTTCCTTTTCCAGTTCAATAATCAGGGCATCATTAAGGAAATTATGAATCACTTGCAAATCCTTGATTGACGTTGTATTCCAACATAACAATTCAATCTCTGTTACCACGGAAATGGCTGGCAAAGAAATTTCCAAAGTTTCGTCCATGAATTTTTCAGCCGAAGGTGAGAATTGCTGCTGCATATAGTAAATGGCCGTGTTTGTATCCCAGAGATATTTCATTCCCATTCTCTACGCAGCGTTTTAAGTTGATGGTCAATAACGTTAATTGATTCTTTGGACATCGCACCTTTGTATTTAGTGAAGTTAAGGTCGTTGGCGTTGTTTCCCTTCTTTTCTTTCCTTAACCGAATAAGCTTTAATTGTTCCAATTCCATGAGTAAATTCAAAGCTTTGTCATTAATTATATCTATTGTTATTGTACGCATAATCTTAGTATTAGAGACCAATTTCCATTTTGTATGCCTGTTGTGCTGTTATGGTTACGATAAAAGAGACTAAACGGTTACTGTTGTTTTTATACTTCATTTGTTTTCGACTCATTATAAGAACGGTGCTGAATTTCAATTTTCTTCTCAGTATAATCCTAATAAGACTTTCTTGCATAGCCGCCTTCTTCAAATAGTCGTGCTATGGTGCTGGTTTCGCTAAAGTTAAGCTTGCAGCCCAGAGTGTGAAAGGCAACCTTGCGGTACGTTTGCATGCGGCAAAGATACGTGGAATGAGGTGAAGTGCAATTTTTTGGAAGATATTGTCTAAGACAATGTAGTTCGTCGGGAGGATACAAAAGACGAATCAAATTTGCAGTGAACAAAATCAATAATTGGTACCTGCTTATTTTGGAAGTCTCACTGAATTAAAAAGCCCGGCTTGCCGGGCTTTCAGTATGGATATCAAGATTTCATAAAATCGCTATCAATCCATCTTCACCATTTTCTTGCTCTCGGTAATCTCTCCGTCCACTACCAAAACGTATTGATATACGCCGTTGCTGAGGTCGTTGGCAAAAACCTGCAGTTGGCCTGCGCCGGTGCCGTTCAAATCTACAGTGTTAATTAAACGGCCGTTGTGGTCGTAAAACAGCATTTGTGCACGCTGCACGTTTTGTGGCAGGTAGTAATTAATGATGGTTTGCTCGGCAAACGGATTGGGAACGTTTTGGTCTAATACTACGCGCTCCATGTCTTTGAGTTCAACTTGCTGACGGGCAACTTCCGGCTGAGTGTTGGGGGAGAAGCTATTGTTTCCACCACATAGGCCCGGAGGCAAATTGT
>CAZDUI010000020.1:0-64932 GCA_964508605.1 uncultured Weeksellaceae bacterium
TTTTGCTATGAAAAACGGGATTGCTGTAACTTCGTCACAGCTTTCCCAAAGGAGGCGGCTTTCAGCCAAAAGTCACCCATCCTTTGGTGTGTGACTTTTGCTATGAAAAACGGGATTGCTGTAACTTCGTCACAGCTTTCCCAAAGGAGGTGGCTTTCAGCCAAAAGTCACCCATCCTTTGGTGTGTTACTTTTGCTATGAAAAACGGGATTGCTGTAACTTCGTCACAGCTTTCCCAAAGGAGGTGGCTTTCAGCCAAAAGTCACCCATCCTTTGGTGTGTGACTTTTATTTTCCTTCGGTGGACACACGCTCGCGTTGTCAACCTGCGGAAAACAAAAAAGTCCCGTTAAAACGGGACTTTTTGGCTGAGCGAGAGACGGGATTCGAACCCGCGACCCCGACCTTGGCAAGGTCGTGCTCTACCAACTGAGCTACTCTCGCAATGGGAGGGCAAAAATATAAAATTTCTTGAACATGCAAGAAAAGTAATAAATTTTAGGAATGAAATTTTTATTAAGCCGGTACCTGTACACCGAGCACTTCAGCCATTTTGCGACCAATATGTGCCGGACTGTCAACTACATGCACGCCACAATTGCGAAGAATTTCTTTCTTTGCAGCTGCAGTATCAGCATGGCCTCCAACAATGGCTCCGGCATGCCCCATAGTGCGTCCTTTGGGTGCTGTTTCACCGGCGATAAATGCAACTACCGGCTTGGTTCCATGCTTTTTAATCCACTCTCCAGCCTGAGCTTCCAAATTACCGCCAATTTCTCCAATCATCACAATTCCATCAGTATCCGGGTCGTTCATCAATAATTCCACTGCCTCTTTCGTGGTTGTACCGATAATAGGGTCACCGCCAATACCAATGGCAGTACTTTGACCCAATCCAATTCGGGTAATTTGATCCACCGCCTCATATGTTAAAGTACCCGACTTAGAAACTATGCCAATTCTTCCGGGTTTGAATATAAAGCCTGGCATAATACCCACTTTGGCTTCGCCGGCAGTAATAATCCCCGGACAGTTAGGACCTATTAAACGGCAAGGTCTTGAACTGATGTATTGCTTGACCTTTGTCATATCATTTACAGGAATTCCTTCAGTTATTGCAACAATAACTTTAATTCCGGTGTCAGCAGCCTCCATAATGGCATCGGCAGCAAAAGCCGGTGGAACAAAAATGATAGATACATCAGCTCCAGCCTGCTTAACAGCATCTTCAACTGTATTAAAAACAGGTCGGTCCAGGTGCTTCTGTCCACCTTTGCCGGGAGTAACCCCTCCCACTACATTTGTGCCGTATTCAATCATCTGACCGGCGTGAAATGTGCCTTCACTACCCGTAAATCCCTGTACTATTACCCGTGAATTCTTTCCTACCAATACACCCATGACTTTCTATTGTTTTACTAGTTAATATTAGATGACCGTTCAGTTTTTAAACCAAATTTTCCGCTCAAAATTAGTATAATTCCATTGAGTAATATCAAAAAGTAATCAACAAGTAAAACTATACTTCCGCATCTTTGAGCAACAACCAGGAATTAAGGGCGCACAATTATTCAATACTCAATCTGAAAAAAATCTAGGAGACCAGTAAATTGCAACGCCCATATGACTCATCCTTATCGGATAATCAATGCTATTTGTATAGTCGTGATACTCGGTTTTTAAAAGACTTAACAAAATAAACGGTCTCAATTCAAAAGGTTTCATCCGAAAAATTCCATAAAAATTTAAACCCATGTATATTGGCCCCTTAATCCACATAATTTCAGTGGTTTCTACATAATCTTCCCATTTCGTCTTCAGCAGATTGGAGGATTCTGAAATTTTCTTTTCCCATGTTACATTACCAAAATCATAATTTACTCCAAATCTTGCCTTCGCATCGTGCATACCAAATATAAACCCTACCGAATGTGTTCCATACCTCATTCTGTATTTGAGATACTGATTTTCAACAGGCCAAAAAACCACATTACTGGATGCAACCCTTCTACTTGCTGTGTATTCAAATCCAAAGGGGTAATCATCTGCGGTAATTCTTACTCCAACAAATAATCCTCTCGAAAATGGAGAAAGTGCGAATTTTTCGCCATACAATTGCTTGAACTCAGCATTTACATCTTTAAAATGATGTGGGATTTGAAATAAGACAGAGGAATTGTAACCCAAGTAAACATTTGTGTACATATCCTGACAATTTCCTGCAAAGGGCAATATATATATCAGAAACATACAATAACGCCTAACCATAGCATTCACAGTATGAATTTTATATCAGAAAAAAAAAATCATATTACATTTACTTCCCGTTCCAGGGCAACGCCAAACATTCTTTCCACATCCTTTTGAATCGCCGATGCAAGATTTAAAATTTCTAATCCCGTTGCGCCTCCTAGATTTACCAGAACCAAAGCCTGCTTGTCGTGTACTGCGCATTTGCCTAAGGCTTTTCCTCTCCATCCGGCCTGTTCAATCAACCAACCGGCTGATATTTTTACATAATCCTGAGAAACAGGATAAACAGGTGCATCCGGGTGTGTTGCTTTGATTCTATTTGCTACTGATGGATCAATGACCGGATTCTTAAAGAAACTCCCGGCATTACCCAGTACCGAAGGGTCAGGTAGTTTTTCTTTGCGAATTCTTATTACAGCGTCTGCAATGTCATGTATTCCCGGCTCGGTGATTCCCTTGCTTTCTAATTCCTGCCGTATATTGCCGTAATCTGTTTTAATATTGTGATAATTTGGCTTGGTTAATTGTATTCTTACTCTGATAATTACATATCTATCCTTCAATTCCCGCTTGAATACACTTTCCCTGTAACCAAAATTACAGGCAACAGCACTAAAGGTCCTAATTTCGCCTGTCCTGCGGTCCATCGCGTCCAATGAATGAAAGACGTCTTTCAATTCGACACCATACGCTCCAATATTCTGCATTGGTCCTGCCCCTACACTGCCCGGTATCAAAGCCAAATTCTCAATTCCACCCCAGCCTTTCGCAACACAATGCATTACAAGATTATGCCATACAACACCTGCTCCCGATTCAATAATAATCCATGAACCATTTTCAAGTATTCTTTGAATTCCACCTATTTTATTAACTATAACAGTTCCCTGAAAATCTTTGGTAAACAATACATTACTTCCTCCACCTAGAATTAAAACCTCCTCTGCGGCCTCATTGCATCGCTTCAGTGTTTCACGCAATTCCTTTTCTGAAGAAACCTCAACAACATTGCGCGCGGTTACGTCCACACCAAAAGTGGTTAACTCCTTTATCGACTGTACCGATGACTGCATCATTATGGCAAGAATAGAAGTTAGAAGTGTTGTTGTGTACACATTTATTGAATGTTATTAACACGACAGTGAGTATTACTGAAATACTATTTATAAATTAAAATCATTTAGCTGTATAACAATTAATTAACAAATATTCCAGTTGTTAATAACCGAAGAAGAACAGGACTAAACAGGGTCAACATCGGCATACACCCGTACTTTTCGATAATATGGATCGAGTTTTAAACTGTTTATGGCCTCATTTACAACTCTTTTTCGTATGCTAAACTGGTTATCGATTCTCAATTTTACCAGGATGTGAAAAACGTACTTATCCATTACTCTGCCAACAGACGGGGGCTGAGGACCTAGTACATCTTCTGAGATCCGGCTTCTGATATCGTCGGCCAGAGCATCCGCAGTATGCGACACCAGATCAAAATCCTTATGAGTAAGAATTATTCTTATCAGACGTGAATATGGCGGGTAGTGAAATTGTTTCCTTATGGAAAGTTCATGTGCCATCATCCCTTCAGAGTCATGCCGTACCACCCTATCAATTACAATATGTTTGGGCTGGTATGTTTGTATATACACCGTACCCCTCTGCCCGGTTCTTCCCGCTCTTCCGCTTACCTGTTCCAGCAACTGATATGCGCGCTCGTGTGCTCTGAAGTCCTGAAAATTCAACATTTTATCTGCATTAAGAACGCCAACCATAGCTACGTTACCAAAATCCAGACCTTTAGTAACCATTTGGGTTCCAATCAATATTTTTGTTTTTCCGGCTCCAAAATCCTGAAGTGTTTTTTCAAATGCTGTTCTGGTGCGTGCCGTATCCAAATCTAACCGTGCAATGGGGACACCGGGGAAAAAACGTTCGGTTTCATCTTCAATTCGTTCGGTACCATATCCAACGGTCGCTACTCTATTGCTTCCACATGCCCGGCATTCCGTAATAGGCTTTTCGCTGCTGCCACAATAATGGCATTTTAATAAATGTACTTTTTTGTGATACGTCATGGATACATCGCACCGTGTGCATTCCGGCGTATATCCACATTCCTCACATTGAAGATACGCACTAAAACCGCGACGGTTTTGAAACAAAATAATTTGCTTATCGCGGTTTAGAGTTTCTTTCATGGCGTCAATAAGGGTTTCGCTAAAAATTCCTTTCATCCGAATCTTACGTATTTCATCCCTTAAATCAACAATCCGGATATCGGGCATTTCCATTCCTCCAAATCTCTCGCTAAGCTTCACATAGTGATACTTTCCGGTATACGCATTAAAATAACTTTCTAAGGAAGGGGTTGCTGACCCCAGAAGCACCCGGGCATTTTGTTGTCTCGCCAGCATAAGAGCAGCATCGCGGGCATGATATCGGGGTGAAGGGTCGTGTTGCTTGTACGATGATTCATGTTCCTCATCGATAATTACCAGTCCCAGGTTACTAAAAGGCAAAAACATGGCCGAGCGGGCACCCATTACAACCTGACACCGATCCGGGTCTTTGCGCAATACATTGTACCATACTTCGGTACGCTGATTGTAATTATATTTGCTGTGATAAATTCCGATACTATTTCCAAAATAGGCACGCAACCGGTCAATTAATTGTGTAGTAAGAGCAATCTCGGGTAATAAATACAGTACCTGTTTTCCGGCGTCTATGGTCTCTTTGATTAATTTAACATAAATCTCTGTTTTCCCACTACCCGTAACACCATGCAGCAATACCGGTTTCTGCATTGCAAATCCAGCCAGAATTTCCTGATATGCATTTTGTTGCGGAGTATTCAGCGATTTTAAATTTTGTTCCACATCGTAATCTCCAAACCTGCTTACTTCATCTTTAATTTCGATCAGAATTTGTTTTGATATCAGCGATTTAATTACCGATGCACCCATCCTTGCTGTAAGTTCTGTTTTTTTTATCCGGCCATCCAGCGAACCTCCGGTAAGTTGAAGGTAAAGTAGCAGTGCATCAGACTGTTTTTGCTTCCTTAAATCTTTCTCCCATTTCGCAAATAACAGATTCAGTGCTTCTTCATTCCTGTATTCAGACCCCAGTGATACCATTGCAAGAATGGCCGGCTTATAGGTCTGCTCGATTTCTTCTTTCACTGCTACCCGGCCTTCGTTTACGAGTTTTCGAATAATATGCCGCACTGATTTTCGGTTCAGCAGTGATTCTACATCCTGAATGCTTAATGAACCGCTACTTTGTATAGCCTCTAATACTTGCTGTTCGGAGCCACCGGTAACCGGCGTCTTAAAATCAGCGGAATCAGTTATCACCAGCCTGGTCTCTGAGGCGAGACGTAAACCCGGCGGCAGCGCCGCATTCATTACCTCTCCTAAACCACACATATAGTACGACGACAACCACTTCCAGAATTCAATCTGTATGGCATGTATTACGGGTTCATTATCAACGAACTCGTCTATATCCTTGAGTTCGCCTGCTATTAAACGGGCATCGGTATGAACATGTATTACAATACCCGTGTGTAATTTACTACCCAATGGAGCCACAACACGTGCTCCGGGTACGATGGCTGAAACTATCCCTTCAGATATTCTGTAGGTATAGGGACGGGGCAATGCCAAAGGCAGTATTACATCAGCAAATATCTCCATAATTCAGGAGCCAAGTATTTCAGCAAGTTGCAATAAATCAGGTTTCACCCGTTGATGATGTTTCACTGCCTTTTTCAGTGGAATATTTACGACCTCACCAGCTGCCAGGCCACACATAATACCCTTCTTTCCTTCGGTAAGCGACTGCACTGCAGCATACCCCAACCGCGCTGCAAGAACCCTGTCCATGGCAGTAGGATTTCCTCCGCGCTGCATGTGCCCCAGAATGCTCACCCGCACCTCAAGATCAGGAAAACTCGTTTTAACTGCATCAGCAATTTTAAAGGCACCACCAAAGTCATCTCCCTCTGCCACCATTACAATGCCTCCTCCCTTCTGTTTTCTGCGATGTGCCAATCGTTCCATCAGGTGATCAATATAGGTTTGGGTTTCAGGAACAAGAATGGCTTCGGCTCCAACAGCAATGCCTGAACGCAAAGCAATAAATCCGGCATCCCTACCCATTACCTCAACAATAAAAATACGATTGTGGCTCTCTGCTGTATCTCTTATTTTATCAACTGCCTGAGTTACCGTGTTTATGGCTGTGTCATACCCAATGGTAAAATCGGTGCCATACAAATCGTTGTCTATAGTACCGGGCAAACCGATACAAGGGATACCCGATTCTTTTTCCAAAGCCATGGCTCCCCTGAAAGAGCCATCGCCACCAATTACCACAACGCCGTCTATTTGATTTTTTCTGAGATTTTCAATGGCTACTTTTCGCCACTTTTTTTCCATGAACCGGATACTGCGGGCACTTTTAAGTATGGTACCTCCCCTGTGAACAATATTCGCTACCCCCGAAACCGGTAAATTACAAAATTCTCCGTCAATCATTCCTTCGTATCCACGATAAATACCCATTACCTCTATTCCACGGTTGCACGCAGATCGCACCACTGACCGAATACAGGCATTCATGCCCGGACTATCGCCCCCGCTGGTAAACACCGCTATTTTTTTAATATTCCCCATTTATAGCAATTAATTCACAATTCCCTCAAAGGTATGCAATAGAAAAGCATTCCGCAGTTGCAGAAAATAAAAGATATTCACGAATTGTTGGCTACTCGGAAAATGATATAAATCCGCAATTTACAGGGCCTTTAAATATTTGTTTTAAGATTCCTGAACGGCTATACCTGTAAACATCTGAAAGACTGATGTAATCTAAAGCGTCCGTAAGATAAATATCTCCTGTAAGCGGGTCGGTTTGTAAGGAATAGAGAACGTTTAAGGAATGGGTAAATAACGGATTTGATGATGGAAGTATGTCGTTAACTGACATCACATATATATCTGGTGTACTGTAAATTAAAGAATCTCCGTTTAACGTAGTACTTAAATTACCCAATTGATTTGTGGTATTCCATTCTACCCTGTGAAGCACGGTATCTGCAGTGGTATGAATGCAGTATAATGCGGGCATAACGGTTGACGTACCGCTGCATGAAGCCCATAATCGTTGCTGATGATCGGTTACCATCCTACCCAATCCCTGACGTACCGGAATGGTATCTGTAACCTGCATTACCGGTGCATCAATAACCAAAATCCGGTTTTTACCGGGTTGGGTTACATACACTTTCGACTGATACACCAAAATGTGCTCTGAAGCCCCCCCAACCGGAATCTGCTGTATAATTTGCAACGAGTTTATATCAGCGACGGAAACAAAGTTTGAATATAAATCTGTTATATACAATAAATTACCATACCCCGCGGCATACCGTGGCGAAACCAGTCCGGTAATTTGCCCGATACTTTCAAAACCGGCAGTGTCCAACACTTCAATCTTTTGAGAATTGTTCATTACAAGAAAGTACCGATGGTTTATTCTGTAAATACTTTGTGCCACATCTCCGGGCGCATATCCGTTGGCATTGAAAAAAACATTGTGAACAACGGAACCGTCATCCGGGTAATAAACCGAGATTTCGGCATTACCCCAGTTGAAATTCCCCTCACCAACCATAATTACATTTCTTTGTGTACCGGTTAATTCTCCCCCGGGAAACTGTGGCCCAATCTCGTCTCGTTTACACGCGGTAAAAAGAATGAATACAAGTATGTAACCCAAATATTTCATATTAGAATTTTACCTGTAACTGTACCATCCAACCTCTGCCCTGTTCTGGCCGGTAGGGCAAAACCTGGTACTTCCAGTTATATACATTTGTACAAAGAATTGCCAACGAACTTCTAACCTTTAAAAATTTAGGCAAAGCATAGCTTAATCTGATATCAGCAGTGCTCCATGATGGCATATATCCGTAATTGTCAGAAGAAAAGTAATAACGACCGGTATAACCCTGACGATAGGTTAATCCCATGTTCCTGTACTGTATAAACACACTGGAAGTGAACCTGTGTCCGGGGGTGAAAATCATATCATACCCACTTTGAGATGCATCTGAATAATGAGAGATTACTTTCGAATTCAATAAGGTATAGTTTACTATACCACTGATAATATATTTTCTCGCCGTATCCCTGACGGTGATTTCCACTCCTGTTTCAAGGCCTCTGCTTTGAACTTTTTGCAAATTTAACGGGCGCCAGATACTTCCGTCGGGTTGCCATTGTATCCAGTTGTCTACTAAGGATATATAACCGCCGGCAAAAAGACTTACGGTTACATGCTTGTTATTAATACTTTGTTTAATTTTAACCTCATGCGTCATCCCGCTTTCCGGCAATAAGTCAGGATTTCCGGAATCCTTCCAGTAAAGGTCATTCATTGAAGGAAATCGGAAATTACGCGATGTAGACAGGTTTATAACTGTACC
This sequence comes from uncultured Weeksellaceae bacterium, assembly GCA_964508605.1. GTDB lineage: Bacteria > Bacteroidota > Bacteroidia > Flavobacteriales_D > CAZDUI01 > CAZDUI01. The sequence goes on from CAZDUI010000020.1 coordinate 8,749, forward strand.
AACCCAAGGCTTAAAATCGGCTGATAACGCATACAGTAAGGGTGCCAGGCTTGAATTTCTGGACTGTCCGCGCAGTAGTGCGTTTACAACAATTTTTTGAAACAATTCCTGCCTGTACCCTGCAAAAACACCCAAACTAAATTGATTTTCAATAGAATGATATCCTGTGTTTTTAACAAAATCATGCAAGTACTGTATTCCTGCTCTAAAAGAAGCTGTGCCCACCCCGGGTTGAAAAAACTTATGCGTATTAAAAAAACCTTGTAACGACTGAATCTGTAAATTACTATAGATACTGTCTGTTTTGTTCTGAAAATCAGACAAACTGGATATACCAGAAACTCCGGCATTCCATTGCCACCTATGCATAGGTTCTAAGGCCCATTGGGCTGAAAGCATTTGCACTCGATCTTTCATAATTTCCGAATCGGGTATTGTCACCGACATCAACGGAGGGATTTCTCTGGTAAGGTATGAAGAAAGCATATGAACTTCCATCCTGCTGTTTTCTCCTGTTTTTAATTTTAATCCACCCGATAAAGCACCTTGTTTTGATTCTGCCTGTTCCAATGTGTCCAAAGGAAACTGAGGCCGGGTTGTATTGGGGAACGTGAAATTGTTTTTTTGCCAGCCGGCAGAAGTGTTAAAATATGTCTGAATTCTGTTCTTTTTGAATTGAATTTCAACCGAAGGTCTTAAATTACCAAAAGTTCCGCCAGCCAGTAGTACCATTCCTCCTATACCATCGGTTTCTCTTTTAAATGCAGAATTGATGTTTACCAGTCCCCCCAAACCACCCGTGGCGTATTCCAGCGATGCCCCACCGTATGCAATATCTATTTCTGATACCACTGCACCCGGAAGAATAGACACATCCGTCATACCCAATGCAGGATTTTGCAATACAACACCGTTCAACACGAATTGCGTATGCGATGCTGCCATGCCGCGAATACTGACTGAACCTATTCCATTCGCACCATACGATCGTAGAAAAACAGTACTTAAAGCCTGTAACTGCTCGCCGGTGTTATATTTTCCCAGCAAAACAGCAGAATCGGATGAAATATGACTAACATGTCCCATGGCCATTGCTCTCACCCTTCTGGCTTCAACATCAAACGGCTTCAATAAACTGTAGGCTGTATCCGGTTCTACAGGTAACCGGTCAGACTGTGCAGCCAAATCATTACAGGATAATTGTAACAGATTCGCCAAAACAAAAAATATAAATATGGAAAACAAATGCCTCACCGGATAACTGAAAATATTGAGGTTTGAATCCTGTTCTCTGAATAAACACGTCCGTAGTAAATGCCCTGCTGCCAGCCATCTAAATTTATTGTTACCTCTGTAACGCCAAAATATCCGGCAGTAAAGCAGGTTCCACCTGAACTATTAAAAATTTCTATTTGCGAGATTGGCCTTGACGCTTTTACATAAAGAAAATCGCCGGCAGGATTGGGATACATTGAAACGATGGATCTATGCTGCTGTACGTGCATTTGTAAATTGTGAATTACACCTACAGCATCCAGGTCGAAACCGCCGCTTACAAATGCCGTTGGATACGGGTCGTTAATATAATTATCGGCTGTGTCTTTTAATCCATAGGATGCAACATCTCCTATTACATCCACAATTCTGACATGTGTTACAGCCGAAATATCCAACCCCGGGATGGAACTCAATTCAGATAAATCGAAAGGAACACCATAGTTTACTTCATATTTTCCGGCAAGATTATTTACCAGTTCCGGATTCAGGGCATCGAAAGCTCCTTTTTGAATATCTACCGGAGTAAGCGAGTGTGCCGGAAAGGTAAAGAATTCGACACCATTGCTGCTAACCTGAACCAGTCCGAATTCAAGAAACTCGAAAGAGAAACCATTTTCAAATACGGCAAAATCCGGACCGGGCAAATCGGTAATGGGAATGGAAAAACTAAGGGTAGCCACGCCACTGTCGCCCAAACTAACAACCACCCCGTCTGCAGGTCCGGTTGCATTTGTTTCCAGGCCGTATGACACACTGCCCAGCGAAGTATTGGCAATATCCAGCCAGCCTCTTTCTGCCAAACACCCATCTGCCCAATCAATAAAAATACTCGAATCTTTATGAATTGCCGTGGAGCCGGGAAGTCCGGCAGCGGGGGCATATTGCCCCCTGACCGGAAATAAAAATAACCAGAAGAAAAAGCAGAAAAACAACAAACAAAGCTTAATCTGCTTCATTGTTATATCTTTATGAACTTTTGAAAACCATTAGCGGTCTTTACAAAATAAATTCCTGCAGGAAGTTTCTCAACATTTGTCTGGGCGACACCGCCCGCAGCAGTACCTTGCATTACTTCAAGTCCGGCTGCATTCGTAATTGTATAACTTTCACCTTGTTTTAAGTTTGAAACATGAAGAAAACCGGAAGCAGGATTCGGATAGATATTTATATTCTTCGCCTGAATTTGCTGAACATCGTTTGTTGTAGCAGCCGGCATTGGAATTTCCGGACGAAGCGCCGGCATAAAATCGGTATACGATGCTCCGAAATAATCTCCGTTTGAGAGGGTTGTTCCTATTCCGATATTCATATCCCAATTACCTAAATTTGTAGCGGTCCAGGTTGCCCAATAATTGGGAGCACCACCTGTTCCGTTATTGCCGTTATATTGAATATCCATCAGAAAGCCACCACTAATATTTACCGACAGATTTGGGTCGTAAGCCGCAACTTCGTTCAGCATATCTTCACCGGTTTTAGTACCGGAAAATTTATACCCCCATGCGTATGAGGACGAACCTGTACCGTTAAGAAAATCAATCACCAGCACTGCCGAATCGGAGCCGGTTCCTACCCATGTAATTACCGATAAAAATGTAAATGCCGCGGGATCATAAGCCGGAATGGGATAACCGGGTTCAATAGCCGGACTGAAATCGGTGTATGAACAACCGAACCAGTCTCCATGCGTTAGCGACGTTGTAATTCCCATATTCATGGCCAAATTGCTGTAATCTGTTCCGCTCCATGTACTCCAGTAATCGGGGGCACCGCCAATTCCACTGTGATTATTATAAATGATGTCATTTAAAAATCCGCCGGCAATATTTACGGTTAAATTCACATCGGAAGCCGCAATTGCATTCAAGGCATCTTCGCCGGTTGCAGTACCGTTAAAAGCGTACCCCCAGACATAACTTGTATCCCAGGTACCGTCGGCAAAATCAATAACCACTATTGCTGAGTCGGTGCCAGAGCCAACCCAGTATGTGGTTTCGGGGAAATTTGTTTGCGCATGGCCAGCGCATACGGCGAACATTGCCGTGGCAGCGAAGAAAAGTCTTCTTTTTTTCATTCTTATGGTGTTTAAATAGTTACACGCATAAGCCTCAGAAACGGTCAGCAACAACGGGAGGTGAATCCTATAGTTACCGGCAGCTTTTATCCTGAAAGCTCTCAGTTCAAACATACACCGGCAGGTCTTCTGGCTCGCCCATCCTTTGCGCCTTCCCATTTCTGAATTGAAACAGTGGCTTAGAAGCAAAGTATACATTCAGTTGTTTTACAACAACTTCTACGGGCTCACAGCTTCAGGTAAAGCTCCCGGTTTTCACGGGATTCCCTTTTCATCGGTGAATGATTTGATTCACTCTTTTCCGAACCATGTGCAATACAAAAGTAATATAAAACAGATACAGGTGTAATTTTTGAAAGATTTTTTTTTAACGTCGAAATTCATAGCAATACGCTCATTTAATCTTTCACCCTGTTAAATCTAAGTGTTTTCAACATCCAGTTGGGTAAAGGCTCAGCGCCGCGTCCCTTCAAATGTTTATACCAACCTATTTTTTTGACAATAGGTATCTTGTGCGTTTCAACAAATTCAATCAAGGTTCCGTCGGGATCTTCAACGTAACTGAATCTTCCGGCGGCTTCGCCCATGTTAAAGCTGTCGGCACTGTCCACCGTAAAAGGAAAACCGGCTTCGGAACATGCATTTTTTAAGGAATCCATACCCACCACATCAAAACAAAGATGAATAAATCCCCAATCGCCCCAGAATCGGTTTTCAAAAATTCGCGTGGGGTTGCGGTCAAGAACCTGAATTAATTCTATTTTACTCTCGCCTAACACTTTACAGAAAGGTCCTGCCATGGGTTTAGAACTTTCCAGTAAAACACGCCTAAAACTATGGTTACCACCCGGTAGCGCTATCAGGTCATCAAAATTACCGGACTCATCGTAAACAACTTTATCGTATCCCAGTATTTTTCCATATAAATCCAGTGATTTCTCAATTTGAGTTGTGCCTAACCAGGCACCTGCAACATTTCCACATAAGTGTCCGGTATTTCCAAACCAATCGTCAGATGAAACGATGTCAAACAGATTACCATTGGGATCCAATATAAAAAAATGCAGATTACCTGCAGGGTCTGGTGCAGGAGAACACATTATGTTTACACCCCGTTCCTTAAAAAAACTGTGTGTTTTAATTATATCGCGGGTTTTTATTTTTCCTGCAAAAATACCGGTGTCGCCTGCCTGAATTTCAAAAGTTGCTTTCTGTGTATTTCTGCTGGTATATTGCCAAATTTCGAAACCTCCTCCTCCATTCATGTTTATGGCAAGTGTTGCTGTACGGCTTTGAACTACCCCACCCGTATACTGCGTCATTAACGGTGCTTCGGCGGCTTCTTCAAACATTCTGACATCTGTTCCAAACATTTGCCGATACCATTTCCAAATCTTCTCTACGTCAGGTACACCTACACCCAATTGCTGAATACCACCTATACTGTACATAATTTATATAACTTTTTTTGGCAAAGATAACAGTACACCGAAATAAAAAACGGGAAGCGCTGCTTCCCGTCTCATTGAGCTAAACCAACCGCACCAATGATTTACTTTTGAGATTCATATCGTCTTATTTCGTCTACAATCTCTTTTTCTCCCGAACCCTTCAGTTGAGCTACCAGAGCCTTTGATTGTGCAGTATTCATTTTAAACAGAGTGTTTACGTAATAGCTACGGTTGTATGCTGACACGACTTTATTTCCTGTAAGTTCCTTGACAAGCTCCGTTACCTTATTCATATCCAAACTATCGGCCCCTTCACGCACCAAATCGCCCAGACAATAAGCACCGTAATAATACCAGTCTTGCACATCTTTGTTTTTGCGCAGCATTTCAGCAATACTTTCATAACTCGAGTAGGATTTCATATACCCTAAACCCGACATAGAAGCCCCGGCAATTTTAATGTCCGGGTTAGACATTAAAGCTTCATAAGTCGTTTTTACAGTATTTCGCTTTTCAGCATCCGTTACACGCCAAACTACCTGCAAACATATAATCCGCATATCTAACAATTCATCCGGATTGTTAATCATATCCATTACAAGCGAGAACAAGGCATCCTCATTCAATTGTTCAGCCGGAATCAAACGGACCAGTTCTAAACGCCCGCGCTGTTCCGTATCTTTGCTTTTTATCGCAGTTAAAATATCATCTCTCAATGTTTTATCTTCTGTTCCTAACCAACGCGACAATAAACCTCCCAGCTGAGACCCGGTATAGCTTTTCTCATCATATTTCTCTTTCAACAATGCATTCAACACAATTCTTCCATATTCGGTATTAGACGCAAATGGGCGGTATGTCCAAAAATTAACAGCATGAGCAGCTGCCTGAGAATGGGCTGAAGGCCCTCTTTCAATTAAGGTAAACAAGTCGGCAACCATGGAATCGCATGCAGCCTCATCTTGACATTTGGCTTTTAAAAAATCTTGCGTTTGTTGATAAGCGGGACAATTAGTATTCTGTTGTTCGCAGGCAGCCAATGCGTCTATTTGTTTTTGTAGGTCGGCATTAACTTTCTTTTCAGCATGCTGAGTCTCTTTTGAATCGCTACTTTCCTTTGATTCGTTTCCGCAAGAAGTGACTGCCAGAATAGAGCATAAAATTGCAGATGGAACGAAGTTTATTTTTTTCATAAAATTGGTATTAAATTGTGAAGCAAAACTGCATCAGATTGAGTTCATGCCAAAACAATTTCAGTGAACAACCGCTGGCATCAGTAAACGACAATTACCTTTATTTTTTTTTTTTACTATTATTAGAGGTTAAGCAGTTTTATTCCTAATCTTCATTCTTGTTTTCTATTCAGTAATTGATAGAATTGTTGCTTATATGCTCTACCAACTGGTAATCTTTGATTCATAACATAAACATGATTATCAAATATTTTAAGTATATGACTCCTATTGACCGCATACGATTTGTGAAAGCGCATTATTTCAGAATCTCCCAGTATTTCAAGCACATCCTTAAGGGTGTATTTGGCTGTAATTTTTCCATTCAGAGTATAAATATGAGAGTAATAATCAAATGCTTCAATGTAAAATATTTCTTCCGGAATTATTCTGATAAGGCCCTGAACACTTTCAAGAAAAACACCCTGTTCTTTCCTTTCTATCAAATTTGAGTCATTGTTGAGCTTCAACCCGGCCAATTCTATAGCTACTCTTAAAGTTTGTAATGTATAAGGCTTTAAAATATACCCTAATGGAGAGATATTCCCCACTCTCCTGATGGTTTCAGAATCACTGAAGGCAGAGGTGAAAATTACTGGAATCCGATATTCAGTTTTTAATACTCCAGCCAGGTGCACACCGTCTAATATATCATTCAAATTTATATCCATTAATACCAGTGTCGGTGGTTGTTTTTTGGCAAATACCATTGCTTTGACCACATCGTAAGCCATCCATAAAACCTCAAACCCCAACTCGTTCACCATGGCTTTTAGGTCATGCGCAATTAGTTCGTCATCTTCAACAATGGCAAGGTTTTTTATCGAAATTCTCATTTTGGTATTTGAATAGAACAAATGTATCCCTCCCCTTGTAGCAATTTAAAACTGCCTTTTAATTTTCTTATTGCAGTATTTATCAGTAACTGTCCAAAACCTTCAACCGACAATTTTGAAATATTGCTTATTCCCTTGCCATTGTCGGAATATATTAAGCAAATGCTTCTGTCCTCTTCACGAATATCAATCTTAATTTCAGCAAGAAATTTGTCATGAAGCCCATGTTTACAAGAATTGGTTATCAGTTCATTAAAAATTTGCCCAATTGCCAAGGCATCGTCTGCATCGATATCACAGTTTCCTGATATTACTAAAGCAACATTTTCCAGATTGTATATTGAAAGTAACCTATTGGCAATTGACTCAAGGAATATCTTTAGGGGGATATGAGCAGGGGTTTGATAAGAGTAAAGAATTTGGTGAATAAAAGTAATATCCAGTAGTCGCTTTTCAAGATTGTCTGTCATAGAATCAAGGTTTGCGTTACTCTTTCTGCGTTCCATTCTTATCATGCTCATTATTGCCTGGAGATTATTTTTTACACGATGATGTAATTCGCGCATAAGCAATTCATTCTCATTACTTTTTTCTGCTAAAAGAGAATTAATTCTTATCAGTTCTTTGTTTTTGTTTCTTTGACGAAAATAAAAGACTAATATAGACGCAGCCGAAAATATCGAAAGCAAAACTATTATTAGCCAGAAGATTTGTAACCGTCTCTCATAATTCAATTCTGACTTTGATATCTGTAATTCCAAAATTCTTTCTTTATCTATGTTTTCCATTTCACTAAGGCGTTTTTCCTGTTCCAGATGTTTTAATTTCAAATCAAAATCCATTTCCTTCACACCCCGTTCCCTTTGATACAATGAATCGCGAAGGCGCAAAACTTCAGTCTGGTAGAAATATGCAAGCGAAGTCTGTCCTTTGTGAAAAAACCAATCCGTCAGTTTTTCTGCCGATTTAAGAGAATACTCATAATTGTTTTCTTCCAAACCACCGGCATACGTTTGTTCCATCAATTTCAATGCTTCAAGACTTTTTCCTTTTTCAGCGTATAATTCTGCCAGATAATATGACGACTCCAGTAAATCTGCCCTTAAGTTCAATCCTTTACGAATGTCATAACTTTGGCGAAGGAAAAACTCGGCTGAATCTTTATCTGCCAGCAAGCGCCCCAGTGAAGCGTAACCATAAGCAATTAAAATTCTGTCTCCACTTAATTCGTATCCCTTCAATGCTTGCCTGTAATAATACATAGCGCTATCCATTATTTGATTCGAATGAAACACAGAACCTATATTATGGAGAGTGATGGCCCGTGAAGTTCTATTCTTGCTACCACATAAACGCAAAGACTCCCGGTAATATACTTCAGCCTGTTTTAAATCGTTCATTGAAAAAAACAAACGACCAATGTTATTCTTCATGCGCGACATTTCTATTGTATCCTCCAGCATTCGAAACATATCAAAAGCCTTTAGATAATAATTTAGAGCAATATCATAGCGATTCAATTGCTTCCATGCAATTCCGGCTTCTTTCATACTAACAGCATAGATTGTATCATTGCCATTGTATTTTAGCGCATTTTCAAATTGTCGTACTGCTAATTTTAAATCACCCTGAAGTCTGTAAATTTTACCCAAGACCAGGTTCGCACGCGCAATTTGCAGTTCACTTTTTGTGAGTCTGGCATATTCAAGAGCATTAACGGCATTAGTTCTAGCTTTTTCTAAATCGGTTTTCAAATATTTTTCTGCCAAATTATACGACGTTTCAAAAGCATCAATTGAAGAATCCTGTGCATAGGACAGCATGCGCGTCGCCAGCAAGCAATCCAATAAAATTAATATTTTAAAGAAAAGATTCACTCGTCTTTTTACTCCCCTTACATAGGTCTTTATTAAAGACTTTCTGACAAATCTGTATTCAGAAATTTGACTACAAAAATCATGGTTCCATACTTCTCAAAAGAACTTTTCATTTCATGATTCAATACAGTCATTACACTGTCCATCTCTCCGATGATGTGCGTAGCAGTAATATTTGTTCTTACTTTCAGGTCGGCATATTGATTCAACCGTTCAATAAAATCCTGAATAGGTGGAATGAAATCGTTATGTAACGGGTAATTACTAATTTCTACTGTAATTTTCATGTTGCTGAATTTATTGCAATATCGGTAAAACATTGACTGTTCATTGTTAATACTGAAAAATAAATGTTTGTGATTTTAGTTTAAAGAGTTACATTTTACGACGATTCCCGTAATTAATAAATCGAATTTCAGAATTATATTTGCAGCCTAATTTTAGGCGATGAAACGAATATTGTTATTTTTATTTGCACTAACTACATGTGTTTTACAAGGTCAGTCGGATATACAAACCACCCACCTGGGAGGTAAGGATTGGGCTATTCAGAATGCAAGGGCAACAAAGTTCAGAAACGGGGACCCCATTATTGAGGCAAAAACAAAACAGGAATGGGATGCCGCCTGTAAGGCAGGGAAACCTGCGTATTGTTTTCATAAAAATGACCCTTCTACTGCTGCGACGTATGGGTTGATATATAATGTATATGCAGTAAGAGATGCGCGGTTTCTTGCACCCTTGGGTTACAGAATACCCACAACCCAAGATGCAATGGCATTGATAAAGGTAATGCAGGAAAAAAATGGTAAAAACGTAGAAGCCATAAGTTTGAAATCAACCGACGGCTGGATGGAGTTTTATGGTGAACCGGCACAAGGAGGAGAAGGCACAGGCATGAATATTTTTCCGGTACACAATGAGTTTGCCTCCTGGTATCCGGAACCCGGACGATCTACCGGAATCTTTTTAAAGGAAGGCAATGATAAAAGAAACTGGTGTATGATGCTGAACGGAGATTTTAATTTTATTCAGGTGGAAGAGTTTGGTGTTGAAGATTTGGGTTTACCTGTAAGATTTGTAAAAAGCACTCCTGAGGATGATGCGAATGACCTGATTGGTAATATCGTAACAATAAACAATGAAGAAGTTACAATAAATTCCTTTCAGCCGGTTAAGTATTTAAATGGCGATGAAATTCTCTTAGTAACAAATGCCGACGACTGGTTAAAAGCTTGTTTAAACAAAACCGGTGCCCGTTGTCATATTAACTGGGACCCTAAAAAGCCATTAATATATAATATTTATGCTGTTCGTGATACACGCGGTATTATTCCGAAGGGATGGAGACTACCCTATTATGAGGAACCCTTGCTGATGAACAATCAAAACTTAAATTTGAATGTTGGCCATCTGGATGGTAATTTGACAATGAATAATGATTATCCCGGTTACTGGAATATCGGCAAAAGGGAGAATACTGAAACAGACATTGCATATTATTTTTATATGACAGAATATAGCAGTTCCACACGGAGTACTTCGGCAACCAGCTGCAATACCTATTATCACAAAATTAAGAAGAAAACAATCCCGGTAAATGTTTCGGGTTTTTCGTTGCGTTTAATAAAATCTAAATAAATATGAGACTTTTATTATTGTTGGCTACCTGCCAGCTGTTTTCTGGTGTTCTGTCACAAAAACCAGAGCTATATCCGGTAGTAAAAAATGAAAAATATGGATACATTGACTCCAAAGGAAAGCTTGTTATTCCTTATCAGTACACATTTGCTGATGAATTCAATGATAACGGTCTGGCTTATGCAGCAAACAGTTCGGGCAGCGGAATGATTGATGCCGCCGGCAAAACTATAGTACCCTTTGGGAAATACCTTTACGTTACATCCGGAATGGATGGATTGGTTTATAGAAGGAATACCGCGGAAGATGAAAAACCCGGAGAATTATTCGATAAGAATGGTAAAAAAATCAATATCCCATATGCCGAATATCATTTCAATAAATATCCTGAGATAGCTGGAAATAATATCGTAATATTGGTCCACGGGTACCAGGGAGTATCTTCACTTTCAGGGCAAATAGTTTTGCCGGCTGTTTATGATGATATTCGTATGTTCGATGATGGTATACTGTCCAGGAAAGGAGATACATGGTTTTTGTTTAATCATAACGGTAAGTTTTTGTTCAGCACCAAATATGACATGAGTTACACCCAGTGGAATGGCAATATGATTACGTTTAAATCCGGTCATCAATTTGGCATGTATAACCTTAGAGGAGAGGAAGTTGTTGCGGCAAAGTATCAAACCATCGATAATTTGAATGAAAGTTTCGCTTCGGTAGAAATCGGGTCGGGCCTGGAAGGTTATATGGATTCAACGGGTAAGGTTTTTATTGAACCTAAATTTAAAAGGACCGGCAAATTCTATAATGGCTATGCTTGTGTATCAGAAGACGGCGATCATTACGGGTTAATCGATTTGAAAGGCAACTGGGTTATTCAACCGAAATACGAAAACCCCTTTCAATTTAAAGACAATGTAGCTCTTGTATCAAAGTTGGTAACTGAAAACAAATTGCAGCATATGCTGATAGATATTTCAGGCAAAGTATTGTCTGACTTAACTACCGGTATTGGCAGCGGTTATTATATATCGTTTAACACGTATGATGAAGCTGAAATTCCAAAAACAGACGAATATGGAGTTTTTTCAATTGAAACGTATATGAGCGAAGTGTCTATGCGTTGTGAATTTCATATAACTAAACAAGGAAAAATATTGCATAAATCATGTTTTGCCAATGAATGTTTCCCTGCAGGGTCAAGTGTATACATGGGCAATGGTGGGTGTAAAAATATTGAAGACATTCATGCGGGTGATACCATTACCTCCTATTCAAATACAAGCAAATGTGGAATAGTAAAAGATGTTGAAGTTTACACAGGAACAAGAAGTATGGTGCAAATAGATTTCCATCAGCCCTACATATATACGGCATCTCTGTCTGCCATGGTCACAAGTGCTTACCAATCTATTTCGTCAACTGCAACACATCCGTTTTACACCACGCAGGGAATAAAAAATGCCGGTGATTTAAAAGTTGGAGACCACATATTTTACATAAACCCCGTGACACATACCCAAACAGAAGTTGAAATAAAAGCCATAACCATATCAGAGCCCAAACCGGTGAAGGTGTATAATATTAAAACCGACGCATCCGGTTATGTTGTCAATGGTATCGCTGTGGCCGTAAAGTAAACTATAGGCTTTCAGTAAACTCTGCCAGTGTTCGTTCAATAATTCCAACGCACTCCCTAAGTTGTGTCTCGGTCATTACCAAAGGCGGGGCAAACCGGATAATATTGCCATGGGTAGGCTTGGCAAGAAGCCCATTATCTTTCAACGCAACACAGAAATTCCATGCTGTTTCAGATTCCGGGCTGTCGTTAATAACAATGGCATTGAGTAAGCCTTTTCCACGCACTAGTTTTACCAGCGGAAAGCGGCCAATAATTCTTTGCATTTCAGCTCTGAAAATTTCACCTAACCTTTTGGAATTTGAAATTAAATTTTCCCGCGTTACCACTTCCAATGCGGCAATAGCTACAGCACCTGCAACAGGGTTTCCGCCAAAAGTACTTCCATGCTGTCCCGGACCTATAACATCCATTATATAATTGTTGCACAATACGGCTGAGACCGGATAAACGCCACCAGAGAGCGCTTTACCCAGAATAAGAATATCTGGTTGCACGTATGTTTCTCCTCTTTCGCATTGATTTGAACAATTACAGTTACCACAAACTGCAAGCATACTACCTGTACGCGCAATTCCTGTTTGAATTTCGTCGGCAATAAACAAAACGTTGTTGCTCCGGCACAATTCTGCAGCCCTTTTTAAATAATCGTCATCGGGCACTATCACGCCTGCCTCCCCTTGTATAGGTTCAACCAGAAATCCGGCAACATTTTTATTCTTTAGGGCATTTTCTAAAGCCGCAATATTATTATAATCAATTGAAAGAAATCCGGGTGCAAAAGGCCCGAATCCTTTGCGAGATCCTTCGTCGCTACTAAAAGAAACAATGGATGTAGTACGTCCGTGAAAGTTCTGTCTGCAAACAATTATGATAGCCTCTCCTTCCGGAATGCTCTTTTTTTGGTAGCCCCATTTACGACAAATCTTGAGTGCTGTTTCTACTGCTTCGGCTCCTGTATTCATGGGCAGAACTTTTTCAAACCCAAAATAGTTGGTAATATATTTCTCGTAAACGCCCAGAACATCGTTGTAAAATGCCCGTGAAGTGAGTGTAAGTGTTGATGCCTGTTCCTTGAGAGCGTGAATAATATCAGGATGACAATGTCCTTGATTTACTGCAGAATATGCCGACAGAAAGTCATAATACCGCTTACCTTCAACATCCCACAAATAAACGCCCTCACCGCGTGAAAGCACAACCGGCAACGGATGATAATTGTGTGCTCCGTATTCCTGTTCCCACTGCATTGCTTCTGCACTGCTCGATGCCTTATGCAATGTTTCGATGTTCTTTGATAACTTCATAACCTGATTGTTTCAAATGGCATTCTATAGATAAATGCCATATACAGGTGCAAAGATAACATCTTAAGGGGACTTCTAAAAACAGTTCATCGTAGCTCACAATAACTTATTCAGATGCACTTTTTGATTTCTTTCAGCATCTTCATCTCATCTTTATTCTGATATAGCCTGCTATATCAGTAAAAAACGAATCGAATCTGCTGGAAACAAATTCAAAAATTGCTATCTGCTGTTTTTAGAAGTCCCCTTACAATGAGAGGTTACTCTGAAAGTTCTTTCCAATACCATTTAATGGCTTTGCGCAGACCTTTCTTTAAATCGAATTGCGGATTATAACCCAATTGTTTGCCGGCAGCTTTTACTGATGCCAGCGAATGGCGTACATCACCGGGTCTTTCAGGCTGGTAGTCGGCAGGAATAGCAGCAATGATAGGGTCAAATTCCGATAGTAATTTCCTCAAAATATTCAATAAGTGATTTACAGAAGTCCTTTCTCCGTAAGCCACATTATACACGCGGTTCAAAGCAGTACTTTTTTGAACCAGTGCAGCTAGTTCATTAGCCTGTATAACATTATCAATGTATGTAAAATCGCGTGTTTGTTCGCCATCTCCATACACTACCGGGCTTTGTCCCTGAATAAATGCCTTTATAAACCGGGGTATTGCAGCAGCGTAGGCACCATTGGAATCTTGTCTTCTGCCAAAAACATTAAAATATCTTAAACCAATTAATTCCATACCATAAATACGGGCATATACGTCGGCGTATTTCTCGTTTGTAAGTTTGCTGACAGCATAAGGACTCAATGGGTTCCCTACCCTTCCTTCCACCTTAATGGATGACTGAATATCACCGTATGCAGATGAACTTGCGGCATAAATAAACCGGGACACTTTTTGCCTTCTTGAAGCCTCCAGCATGTTTAAAAATCCGGTAACATTTACTGAATTGGTTGTTAATGGATCTTCTATACTACGTGGAACAGAACCCAGTGCCGCCTGATGTAAAACCAGGTCAGCTCCGGCTGTTGCTGTCATGCACGTGTCAAAATCACGGATATCGGCTTCAATAAATTCAAAGTAACTACTTTTCAGCAGAGGCGCAATGTTTTGCTTTTTACCTGTTGCCAGATTATCCAGACAAACTACATGATTTCGGCGCTTTACAAAATGTTCGCAAAGGTTTGAACCAATAAAACCGGCGCCTCCGGTAATCAGTATTTTTTTATTTGTGAGCTGTTTACTTGGCATATCCCACTGCCCGGGTTTCTCTAATTACAGTAATTTTTACCTGGCCCGGATATGTCATCTCTGTCTGAATCTTTTCACTCATTTCAAAACACAACTGTTCTGCCTGCTGGTCGGTTACTTTTTCGCTTTCAACCATTACGCGCAGTTCTCTACCCGCCTGAATTGCATATGCTTTCATAACCCCGGGATACGACAAAGCAAGGCTCTCCAGTTCGTTAATTCTTTTAATATAACTTTCTACTATTTCGCGTCTTGCTCCGGGGCGTGCACCAGAGATGGCGTCGCAAACCTGAACAATTGGCGAGAACAATGTCGTCATTTCAATCTCATCATGGTGGGCACCTATCGCATTACACACATCAGGTTTTTCGCCATATTTTTCGGCAAGTTTCATTCCCAGAATAGCATGTGGCAATTCCGGCTCATCGTCGGGCACTTTACCAATGTCGTGCAACAAACCCGCACGTTTTGCTACTTTAGGATTCAGCCCCAGTTCACTTGCCATGGTTGCACATAAGTTGGCTACTTCACGACTGTGTTGCAACAAATTCTGACCATATGATGAGCGGTATTTCATTCTACCTACCATACGTGTAAGTTCAGGATGCAATCCATGAATTCCAAGATCAATGCAAGTGCGTTTACCGGTTTCAATAATTTCTTCTTCCAGTTGTTTACGTGTTTTTCCAACTACTTCTTCAATTCTGGCCGGATGTATTCTTCCATCGGTAACCAGCTGGTGAAGAGCAAGTCGTGCAGTCTCTCTTCTTATTGGATCAAAACATGAAAGAATAATGGCCTCCGGAGTATCGTCAACGATAATTTCTACACCGGTAGCAGCTTCCAGCGCTCTAATATTTCGGCCTTCCCTACCAATAATTCTACCTTTCAGTTCATCACTTTCAATATGAAACACACTTACGGCATTTTCAATTGCATGTTCAGTAGCAACGCGTTGAATGGTTTGCAGTACAATTTTCTTTGCCTGTTGATTGGCATTTAATTTGGCTTCATCTGTAATCTCCTTTATAAAAGCCATGGCATCTGTTCTGGCTTCATCTTTTAACGCCTCTACCAGTTGAGATTTTGCGTCATCTTTAGAATAACCCGCCAACTTTTCTAATTCCAGTACCTGTTTTTCATGAAGTTTACCAAGTTCCTGTTGCTTTTTGTCCACAGCTGCCATCTGTGCAGTTATGCTGGCTCTTAAGTCTTCTACCTGTTTCTCTTTACGACTAAGGTCTCCGGTTTGCTGATTTAATTGCTTTTCCCGGTTCTTGTTCTTGTCTTCAAGGCTTTGAATTCTGCGCTCCCGTTCGTTTACAGCCTTTTCGTGCTCTTCCTTTAACTGAAGAAATTTCTCTTTGGCCTGAATAATTTTATCTTTTTTTATGGCTTCAGCTTCGGCTTCGGCCTCCTTGATGATTGCGTCGCGTTTAGATTTTAGTGCACCGTTTTGCAAAAAATACATAACAACCGCACCAACCGCTAACCCTGCAATGCCGCCCAGGGCAATACTTAATGGATCCATTTTAATACTTTTTAGTACAACAAATATTTGCTGACTACTGCTCTAGCGCTTGTGTGAGCCGGCTATGAATACGCAACAGGATGTCATCTGCACCGGGGTTGGTTTTTGCAGATTCTTCGGTATGCGATTGCAGAAGTAATTGCAACGCGGCCATGGCTAAAAGGTCCTGAGTGTCTTTAACTGCATAATTATCGCGCAAAAACTGAATGGCTTCATTAATTTTAGCCACGGTGCTTTCAACCCGCTCCTTCTCCTGTTCATTTACAGTAAGCGGATAGGTTCTGCCCCCAACAATTACTTTTATCGAAATTTCACTCATTTCTCTTTCCTGCAACGTTGTAAATAATTACAATTTTCATTTGCTCAATAACGCTATACAGCGGTCAACTTCGGCTACCAGCTCTTGTACCCGTTCTTTCAACATTTCTTTGCCAGGTTGCTCCTGTGTTAAAGAAGGAGAAATTTCAGGAACTGCTGCTGCAGCCTTTTTCAATGTTTCAACTTCACTCGTCATCTCGTGAATTCTATATTCAAGTAATTCACTCTTTTCTGCCAGCATCTTATTCGTTTCTTCAAGACGAATATATTGCTGCTGAATATTATGACAGGCATCCGCAATCTCTTTATTTGCATTCAGCAAATTGATGTTCTGTTGTTGAAGTGATTCATGTTTTTGCAATAATGCTGTTAACTTCTCATCAATCTCCAACGCCAACTGTTGCGTATTACCCATTATACAACTTGTTCATTAAAACTTGACAAAGGTAATCAACGCAGAGTGTTTTACAAAGTTTTTTCACTACTTATTCAACATATTAATATTCAATAATTTATCTAACAACTCTAAAACTCATCCTGGACAAGTTCATGAATGAACAATAAAAAACCCGGCGCTAACCGGGTTATAGTATCAATATGTGAACAATAAATTATTTACCCGCTTAAGGTGCTACCGGAGCTTCAGTTTCAACGGTAGTGCTATCATCCATTTCAGGTTCTTCAGGTACTATATTAGCCATAATTTCAGCAGCACATTCTTCAGCATACTTCGACGCACCGGGACCGTCAGTGTTAGCTTCTGCAAAGCTGTCATAATTCGCCTGAATTTTCTCAAAATAGCAATCGATAAAGGCTTCTTTCTGGTCACCCATAGCGTCCAGAGAACTTCCAATCTTTTCCATCTCAGCGTCAAATTTTTCAATATCAGCCTTACTCCACGCACCTTTTTTACTTGTTTCACCTTCTTTTTTGTCTCCAGACTCTTTTTTATCGTCTCCACCGCAAGCCGTGGCAACAAGCATCAAAGCCCCGAATACGAATACTACTGCTTTTTTCATTGTTTGATTATTAATTTGATGCAAAAGTATATGTTTTTACAGTCTCATGTATTCTGTGATAAAAAAAAACCGGAGCTTTCCGGTTTTTTTTTTTTTGTTATAAAGTACTATTACTCTTCTCCGCCTTCATCTCCACTGTCATCGCCCCCCATTCCCATCACTTCCATGGCACATTCCTGAGCATGCTTTTTGGCACCGGGACCATCGGAATTGGCTTCATCAAAATTCTCGTAATTGGCTTCCAGTTTTTCATAGTAACATTTAATAAAGGCTTCTTTTTGGTCGCCCATAGCATCTAAAGAACTGCCAATTTTTTCCATCTCCTTGTCGAATTTCTCTTTGTCAGAGTCGCTCCATTCACCTTTTTTACTTTCCCCGCCGCAGGCAGTTGCTACCAGCAACATTGCACCGAATACAAAAATAATTGCTTTTTTCATGATTTAAGTTTTGTTATTGTACCACAATAATAAGAATAGATTGTGAAATACAAAAAAAACTTTTGAAAGATTACGATATCTTATGGTATCTCTTAAGAAACTCAACAATAGGATAGCATTTCCTCTAAATTTACGGGAGAGAACCTGGAGAAATAGCCTTTCCATCCTTGTAATCCTCCCGAATGTATGACTAAAACTCTGGTACCTTGTTCAAATTCATTATTCTGAACCAATTGATGTAGTTTAAACATCATTTTTCCGGTGTACACCGGATCGAGCGGAATACCTGATTGTATGAAAAATTCTAATATAAATTGCTCAAGCTCCGT
This sequence comes from uncultured Weeksellaceae bacterium, assembly GCA_964508605.1. Classification (GTDB taxonomy): domain Bacteria; phylum Bacteroidota; class Bacteroidia; order Flavobacteriales_D; family CAZDUI01; genus CAZDUI01. The sequence goes on from CAZDUI010000020.1 coordinate 26,974, forward strand.
ATTCTTTTTACCATATCCATTTAGGGCACCTTCAACCCATTTTAGCCTGTTTAACAAAGATTTGTCAAAAAAACTATCACTCAATAGATTATTACATACCTGAGTTTCCAAAGACTCATCTTTCACAACCTTAATAACATACAATTCAGTTTCATCAGGCAAACTCATCAGAATACCGCTTGCAGTGGTTCCGGTACCTGCGGCAGTAATTACAACATGAAAATGTTCTTGCACTTCCTGCAAAATTTCCATTGCTCCCTTTCTTCCATGCGAATTGGCACCACCATCCGGAACAAAAAAAACTCTTCCGTACTTTTTACTTAGGTTCTCTGCAAATTTCTGATGAAACCTGTTTTTCCACTCATCCGAATTGAGAAATTCAAGTTGCATTCCGTTCCTTTCTGCCCCGGACAACGTTCCGCTTATTTCATTTCCATAACCTCCGCGAATGATACCCAGTGTTTTAATTCCATACAACTTTCCTGCGGCAGCTGTTGCAGCAATATGATTACTAAAGGCTCCTCCATAGGTGGCCAGCATATCATCACCTGATTCAATAAATGCTTTAATGTTATATTTAAGTTTTCGCCATTTATTTCCTTGTATTTCAGGATGTATTAAATCATCTCGTTTCATAAACACCTCTATTCCGGCCTGTTGAAAAGGCTTAAATATTACTTTTTGAACAGGAGAAGGAATGTTGAGTTCCTTGGGAATTATCATGGTGCATTCAGGAGATTAAGATTCAGTTTGGTATCGGAATCTGTTACCAACTTCCAGGTAATACCGGGTTCCTCTGCCTTCCATTGAAAGGTTGAATTCCTGTGGGTAGAATGAAATATCAATTCAGGCGATAAGGAGGTGAAATTACAGGTATCCCTAAAACTACCGTATGTAAAAATTATGGTAGAATCTTTGAGATTTAAGAAGATTCTATCTCCATATTGTTTCGCCAGCCGTCCGGTTCCCTGAACTTCATATTCTCTGGCATCAGGCAATGTTAGAGCCTGTTTTTTATTCTCATGTTTTAGGTTGTTTTGACTTTCTCTTTTGCAGGCTACGAATAGAGATAGTATTAACAAATACAAAAAAAGTCTCCCTGTAAGGAGAGACTTTTTGAAAATCCAGCGGATATTCATTCAGTTTATACAGCTAGCACTTGTTTTACTTTGTCGGCAGCCTCCTGCAACATAATGGCGGAATGAACATTCAGACCGCTATCATCAATAATTTTCTTGGCCTCTACCGCATTTGTACCCTGCAGCCTTACAATGATAGGCACGGGAATGCTACCCATATTCTGATACGCCTGCACTACTCCCTGAGCTACACGATCGCAGCGCACAATTCCGCCAAAAATATTTATTAGGATGGCTTTAACATTTGGGTCTTTCAGAATGATTTTGAAAGCTTTTTCAACTCTTTCAGCATCAGCGGTACCCCCCACATCAAGGAAGTTTGCCGGTTCGCCTCCTGAAAGTTTGATAATATCCATTGTGGCCATTGCAAGACCTGCCCCATTCACCATACATCCAACGTTGCCATCCAGCTTCACATAATTCAGGTTTGCCTCACGCGCTTCAACATCGGTAGGATTTTCTTCAGTTATGTCGCGCAGGGCTTCATAGTCGGGGTGACGTTCCAGTCCGTTTCCATCAAGGGTAACTTTGGCATCAACAGCAACTATTTTACCGTCTGAAGTTTTCAGAACAGGGTTAATTTCAAAAAGTGAAGCATCGCATCCAACGTATGCTTTATAAAGTGCCGAAACAAATTTTGTCATTTGTTTAAAAGCTTCTCCATCCAACCCCAGGTTAAAGGCAATTTTCCGTGCCTGAAATCCTTGTAAACCCAATGCCGGATCCACCTCTTCCTTAAAAATAAGATGCGGCGTTTTCTCTGCTACTTCCTCTATATTCATTCCGCCTTCGGTTGAATACATAATAATATTCCGTCCGCGTTCACGGTTTAGCAGAACGCTCATATAAAATTCTTTGGGTTCGGTAGCCCCGGGATAATACATATCCTGAGCAACCAACACTTTATTAACCTTTTTTCCTTTTTCTCCGGTTTGAAGGGTTACAAGGGTTCCGCCTAAAATTCCTCCGGCTTTTTCAGCCACTTTATCAATGGACGAACAAAATACTACCCCTTTGCTTCCGGTTTCTGTCACTGTCCCTTTTCCTCTTCCCCCTGCATGAATCTGGGCTTTTACAACCACACCTTGCGTATTATATTTTGCAGAAACATCCTGTGCTGCTTTTACTGCCTCCTCAACCGTGGATGCCACCATACCTTCCTGAATGGCTACTCCAAAACTTTTTAGGATTTCTTTACCCTGATACTCATGAAGATTCATCGTTTTGTAATTTAAAATTTATTGTTATTCTACCTGAAGTTACATTTTACGGCCTCAAATGTATATTTTAAGGCTTTAAGTTGCAATGTTTTTTTTCCACACCCAAAACTTCATTGAACCGTAAATTTATGGTCATGGACTATTGCAACCATTCCTGCAGCAGGATGAACACGCCGGTAATAAGTACAAAAACACCGAATACTTTACGGATTTGCATTCCGGAAGATCTATTTGAAAGTTTCATTCCCAATAAAATACCAACTAATGATAACACGGTAAATACAAAAGGAAGTTCTTGTTCGAAACTAAATTCATGAATGGCCCCTGCTACTCCGGCTAAACTTTGCATGGCAATAATTAACATTGCGGTTCCTACTGCCGTTTTCATTCTTAACCCGGCCAACCGTACCAGCACGGGAATAATAATAAACCCGCCCCCCGCCCCTGCCAAACCTGTCAGGAAACCGGTTACACCACCCAAAGGCACAAGAATTCCTTTGTGTCGGCCTATCGTTGAACCTGTAGCTTTCACAGCATGTCCGAATTTGATAAACATACTGATAGATGATATTAACATGAGAACTGCAAATAGAATAAGCAGAACGGAATCTCTAAAAATATGCGCGCCAAAAGCAAAAATTTCTTCAGGCAACACTTCTATTAACCAACACCTTACAAAAAACACAGTTACCATAGACGGAATTCCAAACCAGATAAATACTTTTAGGTCTATCAATTTCTTTTTCCGTGCCAGCACAGCCGCCAGTAATGTTGAAAACCCTACAATAAACAATGAATAAGCGGTAGCCGTTACTATATCTATTTTGAACAAATAAATAAGTACAGGAACGGCCAACACCGATCCTCCACCGCCAAGAAGACCGATGAGAATACCTACCAACACTGCGCATAAATAACCTGTTATTTCAACCCAATCCAACTTCTTTCAATTGCTTAATTTTATTACAAACTCCTTGAGATTGCTAAAAAACCTGTGTTTTACACTTTTATTGTTCATATCTTTTTACTATTTGTAAAGCTACAACCTGTTTTCAATCAATATATTTACTGAAACTAAAACTCAAAACTATGCAAAGGTATATTGAAAGAAAATGGTATGGCAACGTACTTAAAGGTGCGGGCAATCCTACAAACACTTCATCCCTGTCTGAATATGTGAATAAAGACAAAGATGTAAGGCCAGCGCGGTTATTGCAAATGTATGCGGGTTTATATGGGCTCATAATGGTTTTATTTGGTCTTTTGTTAATTATATTTGAACTGATGGGTTTAGAGGAAGCTACCCTAAAACTGCTCAGTGTATTTCCAATTATTTTGGGAGGTGGTTTATATGCCTTTCACAAAATGAAACATCCGGAAAATGGTGCAATGCGGGAGCTTGCCACCAGTTTTCTGGCCATTACATTTACTATTAGTGCTCTTACAATACCTGTGGCTTTCCAAATGGATTTAGACCAGGACCAATACAGATATGTTTTCTACATATGCCTTGCTGCTACGCTGGCTCTTACATTTATGAATAAGTCGTCGCTGACGGCGTATGTTATGCTTTCCTTTTTATGGTTGTGGGCGTTTGCAGGTTTTTTTATAGGTATGATTCTTGAAAATACTTTGGGTAGCCTGGGAAGAGGCATTGGCGGTGATCTTCTGGGATCAGGAATTGAGACCTCTATCCTATTTTGGGCATTCTTTGGTGGTGTTGTTAAATTTCTGATGGACAACACAAAAGAAGGTGTAAATCTTAAAACTGTCATTTTAGGCTGGATGGTAGCACCATTGGCAGTTGCAGGAGGTGCTGCAATGACCGGAGGGCAGGCTCTGATTGGTGTTTCAGGTGTAGTGTTTGCGCTATATGTTTTTGGTAAAAAGTTTTATGCTGAAGGAAGTGCTTTCTGGAACAGGCCTTTTCAAACCACTGCATTCCTTGGTTTAATAACCCTTGTATTAATGTGCAGCAATGGTGATGTTCTTACAGGCTTGCTGATGATGTCAGGCATGTACGGTGAACCGGGCGGAGAGCAAATAGTTGGTTTGTTGGTTAGCCTGGGGTTAACCGGAGCAACCGGTTATTACTACTTTAAAAATCACTATCAAACCAACAACCGCCTTAATATCACTATTACTGTGATACCCATGCTTGCCATTGTTGCCTTTCTTTTCGGATTCAGCGAAGAACGCGATACAATAGCTCTTGCCGGTCATTTATACACTTTAGGTGGGATATTGATTTTCGGTTTCTGGCTGAAAGAAGGATTAAAAAGCAAATATCCTCCGGTTACATTCCTGGGATTGATTACCCTTCTTATGTTATTCTCAATAAAGAGTCAGGATTTAGCAGGAGTTGAGAGTCCTGGTAAAATGGGAATGATTTACCTTTTATTGGGACTGGGATTGCTGTATTTCACCTTCTTAGTAGACAAGAACTGGGGGCTCAATAATTTCAATAATATTCTTCCGGAAAAATTAATGGATCAGGTTATTGATAGTAACGACAAATCTTCAGCAGGCACTCCTCCATCTAATTCCGCTGATTCTGAACCAAAGGACGACAATCCTCCTATCGTCTGACTTTATAATATGGATTAAATTAAAAACCGCAGCATGCTGCGGTTTTTTTTATTCTTGTTTCAATACTCTTCCTGTTATCAAAGAAATTTCATTCTAGAAAATCAAAACACTGCTCTTAAAAGCACTACAGAACAAATTAAAAACCAATGATAAAAACAGTTAAAGATTCAAACCGTTAGAATCTGTAAAAAGTTTGTAAACAATTGCATCAGCCAGACCGGTTTTTGGCACATGCATTCTATCTATTCCGGCAAATTTCATGGCTGTGAGGTAAATTCGCGCTGCAGGTGCAATTACATCTGCCCTATCCGGTTTAAGTCTCAGTTTTTCAATTCTCTCATCAAAACTCATTGAAGCCAGAAAACGCTCCATACTCTCCAGTTCGTAAACATGAACCACATCACTGTTCCTCTTATCCATCAATTTAAACAACTTATTAATGTTACCTCCGGAACCAATTGCATCCATTTCTCCATATATATCTTTCAAATGATTCAACCACTCGTGCATTTGATCCCAAATAGTATTCTTCACTTTGTTTTTTAACATTCTCAGGGTGCCTAAATCAAAAGATCTGGCATCCACTTTTTCACCGTTGCGCAGAACACTAATTTCGGTACTTCCGCCGCCTACATCAATAAAAAGATATGTTTTACTTCCATCAAAATTACCGGAAAAAAAATTACCGTAAATAATAGCAGCTTCTTCTTCACCACTTATTATTTCCAGATTAATGCCTGTCTTTTTTAGTAATTCAGTTTTAATTTTTTCGGCATTTTTTGCTTCACGCATTGCACTGGTAGCACAGGCCCGATAGGCCACCACTTCATAGGCATTCATAAGATGTTTAAAAGCCAGCATGGTTTTTTCGAACCGGATATACCGCTTTTCAGAAATTTCTCCGGTGCTAAAAACATCTTCGCCTAGTCGCAATGGAATGCGGGTCAGCGATACCTTTTTAACGTAAATTTCCTTTTTTTTAGATTGAACATACCCTACAAACAAACGCGCTGCATTGGTACCGATATCAATTGCTGCATAGTGTTCCAGGGCCATTATTTTTCCAGTTTTTTCTTAAAATAATAATATAATTCCATTTGAGAACGCAATTCAGGATTGCCATTTTGTTTTTTGTAACTATTAGATTCCTTGCGATCTATAATTCTACATTTCACATTGTCACTAAATTGAATATCTAATATTTCCTTCAATTCCTTTTGAATTTGTTTGTCGTATACCGGCGTTGTTACTTCTACTCTAAAATCAAGATTTCTTGTCATCCAGTCGGCCGAAGATAAAAAATACAGAGGGTCTCCGCCATTTTGAAAAACTATCACCCGGGCATGCTCTAAAAACCTGTCAATAATACTATATGCCTCAATGTTCTCACTTAGTCCTTTCACACCGGGTATCAGAGAGCAGATGCCCCTGATCATCATTTTTATTGGTACTCCTTCATTCGCTGCTTCATATAACTTACGAATCATAGATTCATCTACAAGATTATTCAATTTAAGTGTTATACCCGATGGCTTACCGGCCTTATGATTAGAAATTTCATTTTGAATCAATGCAATAAATTTTCTTCTTTGATTAAATGGGGATACCATCAAGTGTTTAAATGCAGCTCTTTTGTAATTCAGTACAAAAAACTCAAACACTTTGCTTAATTCCCGTCCAATATCCTGATTTGCCGTTAACAGGCTGTGATCACCATACACTCTTGCAGTACCTTCATGAAAATTGCCGGTACCAATATGAGTATAGAACCTTAAACCTTTTGTTTCCTTTCGCGAAATAAGAATAAGTTTACTGTGCACCTTCAGTCCCGGAACACCAAAAATAACTTTAGCGCCCGCCTCCTGTAGTTTATTACTAACGCGGATATTATTTTCTTCGTCAAAACGAGCCTGTAATTCTACTACAACAATTACCTCCTTGCCATTTTGAGCAGCACTAATAAGGGCATTAATAATCCGTGAGTTTTTTGATACCCTGTACAAATTAATTTTTATACTTCGCACCCTTGGATCTATCGCCGCTTCGCGCAACAGATTAATAATATAACTAAACTGCTGGTAAGGATAGGAAATAAGAATGTCCTGCTTTGAAATAACATCAAGATAACTTCGCTGATCTTTTAAAAATGGGTGCTCAAGCGGCGGAAGGGTATCATACAATAACCCTTTTCCATTTCCGGCAGGAAAACTCATAAAATCTTTGAAATTGTGGTATCTCCCGGCAGGAATAATATTCTCAAGATCTGTAAGATTAAGTTTTTTTAATAATGCGTTAAGCAAATCTTCAGGCATCTCGCGGTCATAAACAAAACGTACCGGTTCCCCTTTTTTTCTTTCTGAAAGACTCTTTTCCATTTTCTCCAGAAAACCGGCATTAATATCCTGATCTAAATCAAGTTCTGCATCACGGGTCATTTTAAAGTTATAAGCTTCAATAACGTCAAAAGGAAATATTTTAAATATTACCGGAAGCGACAACCGTATAACATCATCAAGCAAAATTATATAGGTATCTGTCTCTGAGTCGGAAGGCAGCTCAATAAATCTGTTAATTACCTGACTGGGAATTTCAATCAATGCGTATCTGGCTCTGTTTTCAGCTCCCTTTTTATAAAATTTAACGCCCAGATAAATCGCTTTATCTTTAATATATATATCCGGTGTTTTTCGGTCAATAATTATAGGAACCAGTGCTGGTCTAACCTGAAATTTAAAATAATCCTGCAAAAACTCTGTCTGATTTTTACTTAGCTGATTTTCATTTAAAATAAAAATTCTTTTTTCACTAAGTTCCTTTCTGATTTTCTGATAGACTTTGTTAAATAATTTTTCCTGTCTCAGAATTATTTTTTGAATTTTATTAAGCAATAATTCAGGATCTTCTCCAAGCATTTCATTGCCTTTTCTACCCATTTCGCGCATTCGTCTAATGGCAGCCACCCTTACTCTAAAAAATTCATCGCGATTATTACTAAAAATACCTAGAAAACGCATTCTTTCAATCAACGGCACACTATTATCGTCCGCTTCTTGAAGTACACGCTCGTTAAATGAAAGCCAACTGATATCCCGGCTTACAAAAGTGATATCATTTTCACCTTGTTTCATTATTTTAAGGCAGCTAATTTCTGTTGTAATAATGCCAGTTTACTTTGTGCGTCGGCGGCCTTTTTTCTTTCTGCCTCAACAACCGCTATAGGCGCGCCATTTACGAACTTTTCATTTTGTAGTTTTTTCAATACACTATCCAAAAAACCACGTGTATAGATTATTTCTTCATCCAGTTTTTTAAGTTCCGATTTTGTATCCACCTGCACGGAGCCATGCAGAAAATACTGATGCGTACCCAAAACTATAACAAAAGCTCCATCGGGCTTTTCTATACCATATTCTACAGAACCTAAATTTGCGAGTTTAACTGCCACAGGAGCAAAGCTTTTCAAAGCCAGATTTTCTGCCTCTGGCAGAGCCAGATTCAAAACAACCTTTGGCGAAATTCCTTTGTCATTTCTAAGCCGTCTGATTTCAGATACCAACTGTAAAACGGGCTCTATTTTCTGCAATATAGTGTTATCACCTTTCAAATCAGATACAGGCCATTTACTTACCATTAAGTCTTCCTCTTTTTCACTTAGTGTATGCCAGGCTTCTTCGGTAATAAAAGGCATAAAAGGATGAAGTAATTTCAGTAAACTTTCAAAATAATTTTTTGTTGATTTCAGTGTCTCGGAATCGATAGGTTGCTCAAATCCGGGTTTAATCATTTCTAGATACCACGAACAGAAATCATCCCAAAACAACTTGTAAGTAACCATTAATGCCTCATTTAATCTGAATTTAGAATAAAGATCATTAAGTTCGGTAATGGCTGCATTCAATTTATGCCTGAACCAATCTACTGCTATTACAGCATACTCCGGTTGTTCCATGCCTCTGTGCTCTTCCCAGCCATGCACCAGTCTGAGCGCATTCCATATTTTATTACTAAAATTTCTGCCTTGTTCGCACAACGCACTGTCAAACAGCAAATCGTTACCGGCGGGTGATGAAAGCAACATTCCTACTCTAACGCCATCTGCTCCGAATTTCTCAATCAGGTGGAGCGGATCAGGAGAATTGCCCAGCGATTTACTCATCTTTCGTCCAAGCTTATCACGAACAATCCCTGTATAATAAACATTGGTAAAAGGTGGTTTCTTTTTATATTCGTAACCGGAAATTATCATGCGGGCAACCCAGAAGAACATAATTTCGGGTGCTGTCACCAGATCGTTTGTTGGATAGTAATAATCAACATCTTTATTGTTCCCCTGCACACCATCAAAAACTGCCATTGGCCAAATCCATGAAGAAAACCAGGTATCAAGTACATCCTGATCTTGTTTCAATTCTTCAGATTTTAACTGGCTATTTCCACTCTTAACCCTTGCCTTTTCAAGCGCATCCTGCTCGTTTTCAGAAACAACGTAGTCATCCGGCCCTTCACCGTAATAATATGCCGGAATTCGGTGCCCCCACCACAACTGCCGGCTTATACACCAATCGCGGATATTCTCCATCCAGTGACGGTAAGTATTTTTAAACTTTGGCGGATGAAATTGAATCGTATCATCCATTACATGTTCAAGTGCCGGTTTGGCTAATTCTTCCATTTTGCAAAACCACTGAAGACTGATGCGCGGTTCAATAGGCACATCCGTTCTTTCGCTATATCCCACCTTATTTATTCTGTCTTCAATTTTCACCAGATACCCCAATTCATCAAGATCATCTGCAATTTTCTTTCTTGCTTCAAACCGGTCCATACCTATATAAAATCCGGCAGATTCTGCTATAGTGCCATTGGCATTTAAGATATCCAGCGTAGGCAAATTATGTCGTTTACCTATTTCATAATCATTTACATCGTGCGCAGGAGTTATTTTTAATGCTCCTGTTCCTAATTCTATATCAACGTATGTATCGGAAATGACCGGAACAATTCTGTTTACTATTGGAACAATTACCTTTTTACCGTGCAGGTGTTTGTATCGTTGGTCGGTAGGATGCACAGCAATGGCAACATCACCCAAAATGGTTTCTGGACGGGTAGTTGCTATAGTAATCCATTCATCTTCTGAACTTTCAATTTTATATCTAACGTAATAAAAACGGGTATTTACTTCCTTATGGTTTACTTCTTCATCACTCAAAGCCGTTAAAGCCTGCGGGTCCCAGTGAATCATCCGTTTTCCGCGATAGATGTAGCCTTTTTCGTAAAGGTCAATAAAAACGCTGATAACACTTTTATAGTAATTACTATCCAGAGTAAACCGTGTGCGCTGCCAGTCGCAGGATGCTCCAAGCTTTTTCAGTTGTTCTAGAATGATTCCACCATGTTTTTCAGTCCAATCCCATGCGTGCTGAAGAAATTCATCGCGGCTGATATCCCCCTTTTTAATACCTTCTTCTCTTAGTTTGTTCACTACTTTAGCTTCGGTTGCAATGGAAGCATGATCGGTACCGGGAACCCAGCACGCATTGTACCCCAGCATACGAGCCCGTCGAACCAATACATCCTGAATGGTATTATTAAGCATGTGTCCCATGTGCAGAACACCGGTAACATTTGGAGGCGGAATTACAACGGTATACGCCGGACGCTCATCCGGTTGAGAATAAAAATATCCCTTTTGCTGCCAGTAGGAATACCATTTGTCCTCAATTTTTTGCGGATTCACTGTCTTTGAAAGCCCTTCACTCATATATTAAATTCACAATTGTAATCAAAAACGCAAAGTTATATTGTTCCTTGGAATGAAGGGTTAAATGCCAAGATAGTTTTCAACGAAGAAACAATTTATATCTACTGAAAGCCTTAATATCTTTAATATACTAATTAACAAAAATATAACTTGCTTTGTCTGCCTTTTTAAGACCGGATTGCCATGATTTTTTGTGCAGCGATGTGTCATTCACAATTATCTTTTATATTTGCAGCCCGATTTTGGCGAGATAGCTCAGTTGGTTAGAGCGTAGGATTCATAACCCTAAGGTCCCGGGTTCAACTCCCGGTCTCGCTACCAAAAAGCAGAGTGGAAATGATTGCGAAAGCTGTCAGGAACACTCTGTTTTCTATTAAATACAATCCGTTCTAACATTTGTTGGTGGTCAATAACTCACCATAACTTCATTAAATGCTCTTTCTGCTTTAATAAGTAATGTCATATTTTCAAGCATTTACAGACAACAAACACCAGTATCCTATCCATTCTGCAACCATATCAGAATAACCACAGATTGTGGTAAACGGTAAAGAAGTCAATGCATTTTTAAAGATATTTGCGATATGAGAATTTGGAAAACAGTAATGCTTTTGTCCGTAATATCATCGGCTGCAGCACAGAATCAAACAAATACATTGAATACCGAATTGCTTAAAGGTATTAAACCGCGTAATATTGGTCCGGCTGGTATGAGTGGCCGGGTTACTGGAATTGCCGTACCGGAAGAGCATCCCGAAATCATTTATGTGGGTACGGCATCCGGAGGCGTATGGAAAACAGTAAGTGGCGGAATTAAATGGTATCCTGTTTTCGACAAACAATCGGTTCAAAGCATTGGATCTGTAGCAGTAAGTAATAAGAATAACGACATTGTATGGGCCGGAACCGGAGAAGGAAACCCGCGCAATTCTCATAATTCAGGTGAGGGAATATATAAGAGTCTGGATGCCGGACGCACCTGGCATTGTATGGGACTTAAGGAATCGAAAACCATTCACAGGATACTGATTCACCCGGATAACCCTGATATTGTTTATGCCGGAGTTACAGGTTCTGCATGGGGGCCAAACAGCGAACGGGGTGTATTTAAAACAATTGACGGTGGCAAAACCTGGAAAAAAATCCTTTTTGTAAATGATTCAACAGGATGCGCTGATTTGATTATGGATCCGTCCAATCCCAACAAACTATTTGCAGCCATGTGGCAGTACAATCGTCAGCCACATACTTTTACTTCAGGCGGAAAAGGCTCTGGAATGTATGTTTCTTATGACGGAGGCGATACCTGGCACATAAAGACACATAAGCATGGGCTTCCTGAAGGAAATCTTGGCAGAATAGGACTCGCAGTTTCCGCCTCAAATCCTGATGTTGTTTATGCCTTGGTAGAAAGTAAAAAAACTGCATTATACCGATCTAACGACGGAGGCGCAACATTTAACAGCGTTGCCACCAACAATATTGGAAACAGACCCTTTTATTATTGCGAGATTTATGTTGACCCTACCGACGAGAATACCTTGTACAATCTCTATTCAGTTGTAAGCCGAAGTATTGACGGAGGAAAATCTTTTCAAACCATTCTGCCATATTACGGTGTACACCCCGATCATCACGCCTGGTACATTCATCCCGGAAATCCAAAATTTATGATTAATGGTAACGACGGCGGTTTAAACTTTACCTACGACGGCGGACGCACATGGAGATTTGTCAGCAATCTTCCGGTAGGTCAGTTTTATCATGTACGGGTGGACAACGAAAAACCATATAACGTTTACGGAGGATTACAGGACAATGGGAGTTGGATCGGCCCCTCTGAAGTATGGCAATACGGAGGAATCAACAACCATCACTGGCAGGAAGTGTTGTTCGGTGATGGTTTTGATGTAATGCCGGATGCTACCGACATTAAGTATGGTTACGCAATGTATCAGGGTGGGAATTTGTACAGATTTGACAGAACTACGGGCAAGTCGTCCTTTATCAGACCCAACCACCCTGAAAACAAAATACTGCGATTTAACTGGAATGCAGCTTTGGCGCAAGATCCTTTCCATAAAAGTACGATTTATTTTGGTAGCCAGTACATTCATAAATCCAGCAATCAAGGGCAATCATGGCAAATTATTTCGCCTGACCTAACCACAAACGATACGACCAGACAAAAACAAGCCAGGAGTGGTGGAATTACCATCGATGCAACGGCTGCAGAAAATCATACTACCATTCTTTGTATCGCTCCCAGTCCGGTAAAGGAAGGCGTTTTATGGGCGGGTACTGACGACGGCAACATACAGATGACCAAAGATGGCGGATTGAATTGGGTAAATGTTGCCGCAAATATAAAAGACGCACCCGGGGGTGCATGGATTCCACAAATTCACGCTTCATTGTATAACGACGCAGAAGCCTTTGTTGTAATGAATGATTACCGAAGAAACAACTGGTCGGCATATGTTTTTCATACCAAAGACTACGGTAAAACATGGAAACGAATTGCAGACGACAAGCAGATATCTTCCTTTGTATGCTCCTTTATTCAGGACCCGTCACAGCCCAACCTAATGTTTATTGGCGCTGATAACGGCCTTTACTTTAGCTTAGATGCCGGAACTACATGGAATAAATGGAATGACAGCTTCCCTTCAGTCCAGGTTTCTGATATGGTAATTCAGCAAAGAGAAAATGATTTGATTCTGGGTACTTTCGGACGTGCCATATGGATTATTGATGACATAACTGCCTTGCGTGAACTTGCGATTAATCCAAAATTAAAAGATAAATCACTGCACCTGTTTAAACCATTATATTCTGAAATGGTGACTTATAAATCGGTAAACGGTATGCGGTTTGGTGCCGATGCCGAATATAGTGGAGCCAACGAACCATCGGGTGCGGCCATAACATTCTGGTTGCCAAAACCAGGCGACCCAAAAACCGGAACGACCAACAAACCATTGAATGACAAAAAATTAACTCCGGAAAAAACAGATTCTGCTGAAACCAATAAACCCGACTGGAAAAAGGTGCATCTTTTAATTTCAGATTTTAATGGAGATACCATTAGAAACTATAAGATTACCGCCGATACTGGCGTGCATCGGATTAACTGGCATTTTGAACGAAACGGAATACCCAGAGTAGGATATGGCAACCGGGATAAAACTGCCGACCCTCCATTTGGCCGTCAGGTACAACCGGGCAATTATCTTGTTCAATTAACCTTTGGAACTTATACTGAAAAGGACACGTTGTTCGTAACCAGTGATCCCAGAACATCATTCAATACCAGTGCGTGGATGGAGAGAAATAAAATGCTGTCGGCACTGGATTCGGCAAAGCATCAGCTTTACCATGCGTTTGAACAAATGAAATCATCGGTTAAAACCATGGAAATTATTCAAGGTAATATGGAATTTATTGAAAAAGACAAACAGAAATCGCTTCAGGATTTGCAAAAAACTGTAAACGATACACTTAAAAATATTATGAACGATATTACTCAACCTGAAAACTACGAAATATTTGACCACGTTACCCAAAGGTTGCTTGATATAATTAACGAAGCAGAGGAATTCATAGAAAGTAGCGCCAATGAACCACTACAGAATGCACAAATTTCAATGAACAAAGCTACAACTCAGATCCAATTCCTGCTAAAGCGTATAAACCGGTTCTATGCTGAACAATGGAATGCATATCAACAGGCAGTTACTGACAGCGGATTAAGTATATTTAAATCTGTGCGAAAATTCAAGGAAAACTAGAGGGACTTTTAAAAACAGGTAATTATTTAAGTTCCTTTGTTCATAACTAGCACCAGCTCATTTTACCTGCATTTATTTCGCCACAGCTTTAATATATTGGTATGGCGCATATTTGGAAGTATTCTGCTGATCTTTGTCGTAAGTCGGCCCTTGTACTATGGCATTGATCTTTTCGAAAACCAATTTCTCTTTAGAAATGTTCTTTCCTTTTAAAGTATTCTCGATTCGTTGTTTTAACTCCACTCCGCGCCTTTCAGCCAATGTTTGATTGTTACCAAATTTTTTAGTAGGCACTTCGCTGGCTGAGCTTTCAATTGCTACGGTCACACTACCTTTTACACGAATAATTTCTTCAACACCGTTTATAAACTCCAGGAATAATTTCTCATTATCGGTAACACTAATTTCGTTGTACCCGTGCATTTTTTGATATGTTACCGGCTTTATATCAACTTTTACTTCAGTAATTACCGCAGAAGAAGTTTCATATGCCTTACATTCCGGTTGTGGATTCTGAATATCAGCTTCGAAAACATTATTCTTAACATACCTGGCATATCCAACAATCGTGTTATTATCATCCAGCATTGCTATACAGGTGCTTTTTGCTGATTTATCCTCAAGATTTTTAATAGAAAAAGAATACCGGTTATTATCTACATTCTTTGGTAGTGAAAAAATACTATCCATAGAAATATTAGCACCTGTTGATTCAGGTGCATCCGTTAAAGAATTCACTACAAAATTTACAAGATTTTCAGGACTATCCGTAACAACGAATTTTTGATATTGAGGAAGCTCTTGTTCAAAATAATAAATTCTATCATACCCGTTTACCCCTTCTCTGTTCGAAGATAAATAACCCATTTCCTTATTATTTTCAGTCTTAATAACGAATGCAAAATCGTCTTTCGAACTATTTAAAGGCTTACCGGCGTTTTCAATTCTTCCATAAGTACCTCCGTCCTTTATAGCAATATAGATATCGGCACCACCAAAACCCGGATGGCCTTTACTAGAAAAATACAATTTATTATTAAAAATGTAAGGATACATTTCGTCAGCAGCAGAATTCACTCTATTACCCAAATTAAATGGTTTGCCCCAGTTATCTCCGCTTTTTTCAACGCTATAAATATCATATCCGCCAAAACCTCCGGGCATATCTGATACAAAATACAATGTATTTCCTTCATCTGAAATACACGGAAACGTGCAATTATATTCGTTACTGTTAATTTTTAATTCGTTTATGTTTATCCATTTACCCTCTTTATGGGTAGCACTGTATATTTTAAGAATATTCTCACCTGTTTTACTGATGGCATATTTGTTTTTCTCTAATTTTTTCTTGCGGAATTTTGTAATTTCAGACGAATTCCCCGTGTAATATAAAACATTGCCATCTGTTGAAACCGAAGGTGCTCCTTCGTAATAATCATGATGCATTTCGCCTTCTAACGAACTAATATTGCCAAATTGCACCGGTGTGCTTGCCACAGCATAAGCCATATCGTAAAATGCAGTATTATTGACAAAATCTTTTATTTGCGGATTTGCGAGCAACAATCCCTGCTTATAAAATGCAACACCCATACTACGGCTACCAGTTTCAATATTAGTTACTGTAACCTTAATATTTGCTATATTATTTTCGTTTTCCTTGGCAAACTTAATTTGATTTTCAATTATTTCAGCCTGAATATTATCGCCCCCTTTTTGTCTGTACTTTTCAATATATGTTTTGGCTTCATCGTATTTCATATTATTTAATAGCACCCTGGACATATTCAAATAACTTTCCTTACCCACTTCACTGCACTCGGAGAAAACTCTCCGGTAAGAATTTTCGGCATTTTCATATTCAAAGAGCATAAAATAGGTATCGGCAATACGCGTTAGCATTAAGTCTTTATTAATAACAACCCTTTCCTTTAACGCCTGATTGTATTCCGCAATAGCTTCTTTGTAAAGTCTTCTGGCAAAATAATCGTTGCCGTCATCAAGATGTGACCTTTGTGCCTGTGTTTGTAAACCACATATCACAAAAAATAAGAAGAAAAAAATAGTGAAATTTTTCATAATAATTTAAATCAAAATCGTGGCACAGCTACAATAGGCTTTAACGGAGGATTAAACTTGTAGATTAAAAGTATTTCATGACTACCGGTAGAATACTTTCCGATTTGACCCAAATTCAGTTCGTACGCGTATCCAAGTTTTAAAGCAGGTAAAACATCGTAATTCACCAGTACAAGTAATTCATTACTGGAACGATATGAAAGTCCTGCGCCCAGTTTCTCGCGATACACTACCTGAGCGTTCAGGTCGAACTGCATGGGAGCTGCTGAAACTTGTTTTACCAGTGTGCTTACATTCAAGGTAAAATTCTCATTTAATCGTCGCAAATAGCCCAAATGAAGGTAATAATGAATATTTGCACCATTAAATGCCATTACAGGAACATATTCCATGTTTTTTACTGCCACTTTATTTTCCAATAGGTTTGGAATTGCAAAACCTGCGTAAAAGTTTCGTCTGAAATAATACACTCCAAAACGCGCATTTGGCAAATAAAAAGTTGGGGAATTGGCGCTGAACATCGGGTCTCCACCGTCAATAGTAGTCAATTCGGCAAGATTGCTTTGAATGGTATTCAATACCGCGGTAATGCCAAAAGCCAAATGACTTTTTGTGCCGGTTTTTATTTTATAACTATAAGTAAGTCCAACTTCTACGGACCGGTCCACTCCTATTTTATCGAAATATACATGTCCACCCAATCCGCTGTTTTTTCCAATGGGACCCACAACATTCAATCCGCCAATAAATGGAGCACCATTCAGTGATACCCATTGTTTTTTGCTAAACAAAGCGGCTACAGGTTGTTCGTAGCTCCCCGTAGCTGCAGGGTTAATAAAGGGCTGATGTAACATGTACTGCCCCATGTGAAACTGATTCTGCGCAATTGCATTGCTTCCGGTAATTATTACGGCAGCCAGAAAAATATAGATTATTTTTTTCATTCTCGGGTCTTTTTAACTAAATATCCGGTTTTTACTTCGCTACCATCACCTGGATCAAAAAAGTAAAAATAGGTTCCGTCCACTACCTTTTCGCCAAACAGGTTAAGCTTTGGGTTATTTCCTGTTCCGTCCCAGTCGTTCTGATAGGGTGATGCTTCAAATACCTTATCGCCCCAACGGTTAGTAACTGTTAAGGTGTTGTTAGGATAACCTTCTATTCCCAATATTTCATAGGTATCGTTCAGACCATCTCCGTCAGGTGAAAATGCGTTGGGAATCACTAAGCCGGCGTTAACAACGATGGTAACAGAAGCTACGTCACTGCAATTTCCATTGGTGGACGTAACAACAACTGTGTACGACCCTGCTGTTGAATACGAAGTACTAATATTTTGAGTAGTGCCTGTTGTACCGTTCCCCAAATCCCAGTTCCAGCTTACGGCACCCGCCCCTGTTTCGGCCAGATTAACGGTAAGAGGCGCTGCGCCGGTTATGGGATTGGCTGAGATTGATGCCGTCACATCCGTAACATTAACAGTAACACTTTGTGTTTCATTACATGTACCTGAACTGGTATAACTTATCGTATGTAAACCTGTACCGGCTACCGTAGGATTAAACTCACCCGTACTGCTGTTCAAACAAGCACCACAGGATGCACTCCATGTACCTCCTGAGTTTACGGCAGTGAAAGTAATAGAAGGATCGCTGACACAAATGTCTGCTATCGGATTAATGGTAGCCGGTGTATTGCTGTTAACGGTAACCAAAATATCCTGTGAATCGCCACAAGCCCCGTTTATGGTATAAGTAACGGTATGTGTTCCTGCACCCGAAACCGCCGGATTAAAAACTCCGGTTACAGCATCTATACAGCTGCCACAGGTAGCGCTCCAATTGCCTCCGGTGTTCACTGCAGTTAAGGTAACGGGTGCATCTCCTGTGCACATTGCTGATACAGGATTAATAGTGGCAGATGTTACTGAACTTACGGTGACATTTATATTCTGAGTATCGGTACAGGAACCGGATGTAGAATATGTAATAGTAAATGTACCTATACCGGCAACCGAAGGGTCAAATACTCCTGTAATAGCATCAATGCAGGCACCGCATGTTGCCGACCATGTACCGCCCGGATTAACAGCAGTTATTGCAAACGGGGCATCGCTCACGCAGGGGGATCCGACAGGATTTATGGTTGCAAGGGTAAGGTTATCAACGGTAACAACAAGATCATCAACATCTCCACAAGAACCAGAAATGCTGTATGTTACTGTAAAATTACCGACTCCTGCAACTGCAGGATCAAAAGCCCCTGTTCCGGCATCGATACACCCGCCGCAGGTTGCACTCCATACACCACCCGGTTGCGCAGCCGAAAGAACTACAGCTGCATCATTGACACATAAATTGCTAATTGCGCCGATGGTTGCGTCTGCCGAAGGACTGACGGTAACGTTAATATCGGAAGATACAGTTACACAAGGGGCTGCAGCTACAATTTCATAGGTATAAATACCAGAAGGATCAGCTGCAGGGTCAAACATACCAGATCCTGACGTTAATGCCGGCGACCAGGTCCCTCCAACATCTGGCGTTCCCCCAATCGAGCCAAATAAATCGGCAGGAGCATCGTTGCTGCACAAATCAAGCGTTGCGTTTATTCCTGCATCGGGTTGAGCAACCACGGTAAATGTTACATCATCTGATGATGCACAAATGCCCGTTATACTATAGGTTACCGTTATAACTCCCGGAGTAGCCAGCGCAGGGTCAAACTCACCGGTAGCTGAATTTACACAAGTTCCACAAGTGGCTGACCAGCTGCCTCCACCCGGTGCAGCCGATAATGTAACCGGAGCAGCACTGCTGCACAAATCAGCCTGAGGATCAACTACTGCTGGTGTTCCGGCAGCATTGGAAATAGTAACCGATGTAGTTGCCGGACACCCCACCGAAGAAGTTGCCGTCACAAAATAAGTTCCATCGCACAACCCGGTTGCGGTTGCTGTTGTTTGTCCAATGGGCTGCATGGCAGCATCAAACCACTCATAAGTATAACCGGCAATCGAACCAATACCGGAAGCAGTTGCTTCTCCTGCGCAAGGACAAGGTCCGTCGGTTGAAGATGCTGTGATTCCCATTGCAGGAATGGGAGCGCAACCATTGTTAAATTGAGCGATATATGCAACATTGGCAGCATTGTTCGCAGAACCGGGAGTCTGGTCGTTGCTTCCACATGCCCCGGGATCAGCACAACCTTCGGTCCAGTTCGCCTGATTGTATGGATCTGTACCATTGAAATACCATACTTTATCGCCACCTGAATTTGAAAAATATATTAATGTGTTCAAATTACAGTTGCTGTAACACAAAGAAAAAACTTCACAACCCGACAAATCTACCAACCTTGCACAATCATTGGTATTGCTCATTCCATGAGGATTCCACTGTGTAGCAGGCACCCAACCGGCTGCCGGATAAGAACAGGCAATATCTCCGGGTGTAGTTGGATTTGATTCAATAAGTCCGCCTGTAACAGGTATTACCAGAGAGCAATTGCCATCATTCAAATCTACATCATTAGGCGGCATAACCGATGCATCAAAATCAAGATCGTTATATACAAGTATTATTGTGCCTACCGGAACGCATTGCCATAACGGATCGTAGGAAAATCTAAGCGCTCCGGGGGCAACCCCTAACCCAGGTCCATGATAGCCGCTATTATCATCAATAATCCAGCCCCTGATATCTACGCACGGTGCGATCGGAGAACCGTTACAATCATAAGCCACCGTAGCATCCACTACAACGTATTCAACATATTCCTTGGTGCCTGAAGGACCATTTGAAACTTCATTGATAATCAATGTCTGACCGAAGATAGTGCCTGTGATTCCCACAAAAAACACTGTCAAATGAAGAAATTTTAACATTTTCTTGAGTTTGTTCAGCGGTTTCGGGCAGATTGCCTTCAAGGATGTTCGCTTAATTATGCACCAAAATTAAGCAATATTAACATGTAAAATATTATGAAATTGTTAAGAGAAATTTTGAAAGAAAGGCAGCACTATTAAGGATATTTTAAAACCAGTATTTTATAAACCAATGGATCTTTCCAATTTCACTTCTGGACTTATGTCAGATACGTACACTCACCAAAGGTACTGCAAGGTATCTTAGGCACCGCAACATCATTTTTCTGTTTTGCTCATATTCTTTTAAGGTACAAACTATTTTTTTTTGCTTTCCCTTTGGAAGACAATTCAAATTCTCAATAAGGTCGGAAACTGCAATTTCTATTTCAACGCCCAGCCTGTTTCGAACCGGCATTAGAGTATCCACAGATATGTCCAGTTTTATTAAAATCTGGGTAATGTATTCTCGTATCATGTCCGGAATTTTGCAACCGGAGAACAAAGTTTATACCAAATCATTACCCTAATTCATACAATTCATGATCTCCAGAATATTTTGGATAACGATTTTTTCCTGAGAGGAATAAAGCCTTTCAATGCTAACCGAGATACTATCGCAAATCAATGAAACCTGACCCAAATTGTTCACGCATTCGCAAAGTTTTTGTGCCTGTTGAACATATTTTTCTTCCATATTACATGTACATGTATCTAAAAATGCTTTTCCCGCATATACAGTAGACACCCCTGTTTCCACAACCTGACGACACCATGTTTCGCCCAAAGAATTTCTTGAAGCCAAAGTGTCGGCTATGGGCTGATTCTCACTCAGTGGTACAACGGTTTCACCCTTTGCATCCGTTCCTTTACTAGTTTGGTTCATTTCGCATGAACCCATACATACAATCGTCGTACAGAGGACTATAATTAGAGAAAAATTACGCTTAAAATTAAGAATCATTAACCAAAACTAAAAAAGATGAAACGAATTACCCAAAAAACATCCCTTTTTATTGCAATTCTGTTGCTTACCGGAGTTACAGTAATTGCTTCCTGTGGCGGCAACTCTTCAAAAGATTCTGACAGCAAAGAAGAAAAAAAGGAAGAGCGCCATTATGAAACACAAGGCTATGATGCTGCCTCTGCTGAAGAATACGATTACGATGAAAGTATGGCAGAGGAAGCTGAAGCTACCGAAGATTATAGCGGCGAGACGGAAACACTTGACCGACCGGCAGATCATATTGAAGTAACAGACCGTAAACTAATTAAAGAAGGATGGTTAAAATTCAGAACGTACGACATGGAAGGTACGCGCGGTAAAATCCACACGTTAACTAAAAAATATCAGGGCTTTATTGCAAACGAAACACAATATAACTATCATTCATCATTTAATCAAGAAATTACTGTACGGATACCTTCAGAACATTTTGACAAATTTGTTTCGGAACTGGAAGGTGGCGTTGAGCACTTTGAGACCAGAAACATTCAGGTTCAGGATGTAACCGGTGAATTTGTAGATACTGAAGCACGTATTAAAAGTAAAAAAGAAATGGAAGCGCGGTATCTGGAATTGCTGCAACAAGCCCGTAATGTTAATGAAATGCTTGAAATTGAAAGGCAACTGGGTTATTTACGAGAGGAAATCGAGTCAGCACAAGCCCGCATGAACTCAATGAAGGACCGAATCTCGTACAGTACTTTACATCTGGAATATTATGTGCCAGTTGAAGAACACGAATACACTGAAGATGAGCCCGGGTTTGGTGAAAATATGGCTGATGCCTTTAAAACAGGCTGGCAACATGTACTGAACTTTTTTATTAGAACTGCTACACTATGGCCCTGGTTACTAGTATTTTGCTTAGTAGGCTTGTGGCTTCGCAGATATTGGATGAAGCATAAAAATAAAAACAAAAACAAACAAATCAACTAAATCCAACCTTTATTTATACAACTCATTGCCATCATTAGTTTGATGCGCAATGAGTTGTTTTATTTCGTTCGAATTTGATGGAGAAAGCTTTAGCACAAACCACAAAATGGCAGCCAAAAGAAAAAAGGCTATCGCATCTTGCCATATGGGTATTTCCATGTGAAAGGGCAAAAGAACATAACCCAGCAAGAGCAAAGTATAAATTACAAGACTTCCGGTAAATCTGATTTGAAATTTGAATCGACACAGTTTTATGGAACGGAACAAATGAAAAACTGCAATTCCACACTGAGTAAATAATGTTGCAAGTGCGGCACCCTGAGCCCCATAAAAAGGAATCAACAAGGCATTTAACGCAATATTTACTACAAGCCCTGCAATAGCAACCATATTTAAAAACCGCAAATCGCCTGCTGCCGTTAACAATGTGCCATAAACGTAAGTAACCGACATTCCCAATAACGAAAACATAAGAAAAACCAAAGAGGTTGAAGCCTCTGCGGAAACCTGAGAATATCTCAAAGCCAAAACATCTGCGGGTCTTGCGGAACAGAACAGGGCAACAGCCAGCGTAAATGGAATTAACAATCGGGCGGCCAAACCTGTAACATACTCAACCGATGCGCGGGAAGCTATCAACCGACTCATTACTGGAAGTAAAACAACGGTTATCAGCATCATCATAGTGCTAAGGGCATCCAGCAATCTAAATCCCTGGGCATAGTACCCAGCCTGTAAAGCACCTGGTTCTGCAATACGCTCAATCATTATAGCATCCACCCGGGTATAAAGCATCATCATTAATGCCAGTAAAGCAAAAGATAAACTTCCCCACAACGCAGGCTTTAATCTATTCAATTGCATTTGAAACTTTGGAAATCCAGAGATAACAAGCGCAATACATGCTGTTATAGAATAAGATAACGTATGCAACTGTACAAAATCCATAATGGAAATGGAATACCATTCCATGGAACCCCACAGCAGCGGTATGATAAAAGCTATTAAAATGATTCTATCAGACACAGATAAAAAGCGGTCTGCTGCAAAACGGTGCATGCCTCCCAAAACTGCCCTGGAGTATTGAATAATGGCAATAAGTATCTGATTAACAATTAACAACCCCATTATTACAGGAATATCACCCTGAAGCTCATAGCCTAACAAAATGTAAATTCCACCGGAAACCAATACATATGGAATTATTAAAATCCACCTCAGTACAAAGACATCAGAAGCCACTTGTCTGCTTGCAGTTCTTAGAGGATGCGCCGCCAAACGACGCGTTAGATAGTTCGCTGTTCCAAGGTCGAGCACCATGCTAAGCAAATAGCTTAAATTCAATAAGGCAAAGTACTTTCCGTAGGCAGCTTCTCCAACCTGTTGCTGTACCTCTGCATCTATACCTAAAATATAAAATGGCTTAACCAACAGGTTCAATACCAGCAACAAAAATATATTTTTCAGCAGATACTTTTGCACAAGATTACAAATCTACAATATGCATCAAAATGAAGGATCTACAGGTTTATTGTCCGGGTGAACAAAAATAAAGTTTTGTGTAGTATCAACAGTTGATTCACAAGTTATAAGTTTATTATTTTCAACATAATATACATCATAACCTAAACCTTTCATAAATTTAAATGAGTGAACCCTGTTTTGATTCATCCATAATTCGCAATAAACCAAAGGCTTATCTCTTATCAAAACTTCGCGTGCACCACTTAAAACCTGAAACTCATAATTTTCGGCATCTATTTTAATTCCAATGATCCTCTTATTTCGCAAAATTTTCAAATCATCAAGCTTCTGCAAGGTTACTTCATCTTGTATTATTTGATGTTGAGAGTTCAACTCATTCACCTCTTCCACGTGGCACAAGCCATGTTGTTTTACATTACCCTGTACCGGCATTACCATCCGTATTACCCCGTTTTCATTTCCCAGGGCAGTACGTTCTACTGTGACATTTTTAAGCCTGTACTTTTTTATATTGAACAGCAATACCCCTGCATTTACAGCAACAGGCTCAACAGCGATAATCTCTGAATTGAGAAACCGACGCGCAAGATGAACCGTCATTACACCCAAATTTGCCCCAACATCTATAATAACACCTTTGCTGCCTGAGAGTAAATCCATAAACCTGAAAAAATCTTTTTCGTTTCTGTCGCGGCGGAGTGTTTTAATTTTGTAACCCGAAAAGATGCGCAGATACCTGTTAAACCCCAATAGTTTGTGCAATATATACTTAACAAAAAGTTTCAACAGATTTTCCTATTTTGGCGAACAAAGATACAGTTTTGAAAGGCAACAAGACCAATACACTGTTTCTGTAATGTCAACGACGATTACAATTCCGGTTAGTTTTTCAAAAGATGCATTGATTTTCAGTGATGTTCATTAGAGTATTCGAAATTCGATTTTGAAGTATATTTTTGAACATTGATATGCGGTTATTGTGGTTCAGTTTTCTTCTATTAATAGCACAGATATCCTGTGGGCAACAGGCTACTGTAGATAGTTTGCAGCAATTACTTTTGCAAGAAAAAACACTCAGTCATGCTGAAAATGGCAAAATACACTTTATGCTATTCAGGTTGTTGTCGGAAAACGAAGAAGACTCGGTTGCTGAAATTCATTTGAAACAGGCCTCTACACATTTTGGTAAAGCTGGCGATGTTAGGAATAACTGCATTGTGATGATGCAACTGGCCAATAATTATAGTTCTAATGGGGATTATTTGCTTAGTATCGAAACGAATAAGAAAATAATGAAGATGGCTCAAAATATCCGAAATGACACAATCCTTTCCAAACTATATAATAACATAGGACTGGATTATAAATCGTTAGGCAATTATCCGGAAGCTCTGAACTATTTACTTAAGGCAATAGCTTACAAGAAAAAATATAAAGCCGGAGAAAAATCACTCTCAGCAACTTATTTGAATATTGGCTTGGTGGTTGAACTTGCCGGCCAACCAGATGAAGCTGTAAAGTATTACCAAACCAGTCTTTCATTGAAGAAACAAATTGATGATACTGAAGGGATAGCACGCGTATATACAAATCTTGCAGTAGTTGAGAAAAACAGAAAGAATTACAATTTAGCACTTCAATTGTTAGATTCCTGCGAATATTATCATAATAAAACCCCGGACATATACACGGAATACGATTTGCTTGTAAACCGGGCCAATTTGTTTCAGATACAAGGTGAGAAGGATAAAGCCTTCCAAAATTTCGAAATGGCATTAAAAATAGCCAATGAACTTGAAAGTAACACCCGATTGGGTGACGTAAATCAAAATTTAGGAAGCCTGTATTTTAAAAGTGAACAATACGAAAAGGCCATTGAACACTTAAAGCAAGCATTAAAATATGCAGAAAAAACTAATTCTTTAACAGAATATTATGAAATTTTTAATAACCTTTCATCTGCGCTTGAGATGTCGGGGGGTTATAAAGAAGCCCTGCAATACAGGAATCTGTATATTCAATACAAAGACAGTATCTATAATGTTGAAAATTCCATCATTATACAAGAGATGAAAGAAAAATATGAAGCATTGGAAAAAGAAGAACTCATTGCCCGCCAAAAGATTGAAATCTCAGAAAGGGAAAGAAAAGCAATTGAAAATGAGTACAGTATAAAACAAAAGGAGCAACATATTACTTTGATAACCGGTTTTGCCTTTTTGATAATCATTTCATTGGTCTTATATGTACAGCAATACCGGCGGGTTCAAAAAAATGCCCGGTTACAGCTTGGTTTTGAGTTAGAAAAGCTGGCACTGGAATTCTCCTTACTTCAGGAAAAAATACAGCGGCAGATACCCGTTGAAGAATCCAATGCATCTCTGCATGAATTAGATTCCGGAAAGGAATTAACCGAAAGCGACTACACCCTACCTGAAAGTGCAGTTGATTCGAATGATACCATTGAAGTTATAAAAATCAATAAATATCTGCACGACCCTCTTTCCATGCGCGAATTTGAAATTCTGAATCTGATAAGCACCGGTAAAACCAATCGCCAAATTGCTGAGATAACATTCATTTCAGAGAACACGGTGAAGTATCATTTAAAAAACATCTATGTAAAACTGGATGTAAAGAACAGAACAGAAGCTTTGCGCAAAGCATCGCAAATGCAGGCAGCCTGAGAATTTTACAAATCAAAATATAAAAACTACCCGAACAGGTAGGAATCATTTTGTACTCTCTCTTCATTTTTGCAACATCAAAACAATACATCTACATGCTTTCAAAACGCGAACAGGAAATTATTAAATACGCTGCATACGGACTCAGCAATGTTCAAATTGCTGCGGTACTTAAAATTTCGGTAAATACTGTAAAGTTTCATGTAAGCAATATTCTGCAAAAACTGGAAGCCAGTAACCGTGCGGAAGCATGCAGCAAATACGTAAAAAGCAAATTCAATCAATAAATAAACCTTATGAAAAAACAAATGATTACTCTTTTTGCAATTGCCATGCTTACTGCAGGTAAAGCGCAAGACAACCAGGTAAAGTACACCGTTGTTGAAAATGACCCTTTTGCGGTTCGTAACAAATACATTGCCTTAGAATTTCTTAACGCAGACATTGGAGCGAATAGCAACGTAAACACTGTTGGGGTTGGCGCAAACGGCATTTGGTCTCTTAGCGATAAACTGGGCCTTGATGCCAGATTTCATTACGTCATCTTTAAAGTTGATGAATTACCGGCATGTTTTCAATTTCAGGCAGGCGGATTCTACGCTATGTCAAGTACAGTTTCACAAAAAGACATCAAGGCCAGGTTCGGAGGAAAATCAGAAGTAGTTGAAAACAAACATGTTCAAACAGAAAATTATATTGTAGTTCCGGCCAATATTCAAAAGGAACATGCGCTAAGGGGTGGCCTGTATCTTTACAAAAAGGGTTATAAAGACCAGGGAATTAACATGAAACCAGAGATACCCTATTTATTGGGAGGCATATATGCCGGATACTGTTTAAACAAAAAAACCAATCTTGTTTTACAATTCCAGAAAACCGAAGGCGGAATAAAAGTACCTGAAAAGCCACAAGTATATAGAGGTTATACCCGGATATATTTCGATGCCATAGTAACTCCCCTGGCAACCCGGGATTATAG
Organism: uncultured Weeksellaceae bacterium; assembly: GCA_964508605.1. Lineage (GTDB taxonomy): Bacteria > Bacteroidota > Bacteroidia > Flavobacteriales_D > CAZDUI01 > CAZDUI01. Next base: position 54,517 of record CAZDUI010000020.1, read on the forward strand.
CGAAGCCATTCTTGAGAGTTCCAGTGCAGTAAAAAACAAACTGTTGGGTGCTCGCCTGGGATTCTTGTTTTATACCGATGGGCCAAAAGTGTTGCAACGATTTATGTACGGTGTAGAAACCGGTATCCGCCCCATTGACGGCTTTTACTTTAATGCCAGTGTAGGATACACTATATTCCGCGGAAAATAAATTCAATATACACTTGCCTTTCAAATTTTTATACTGTAAACAAACCTAAACTAAACAGATTTGTTTGCAGTATTTTTAGTTTGCATAAACAAAACAGCTTGCCTGATTATTTACTTTCTGTTTACTTAAGAAAACAACAAGTGTGTACCTTTGCGACAATGAACTCCTTGAAAAAAATCTCAATCTTACTTGTTGTCAGCTTGTTTACATTAACAGGACGCTCTCAGGAGAACTATCTTATCAATATATCGGTAGAAGAAGGATTGCCACAAAGTGAAGTAAACAGTATATTTCAGGATAGCCGGGGATATTTGTGGCTGGGAACAAGCAGTGGTATTGGGCAGTATAATGGCCGTAATTTTAAGGTTTTCGACCAATCCAATGGTTTAACCGGAGACATTATTACAGCTATTGGAGAAGATAACTCAGGAACCATTTATGTTGGAAGCACCTGGGGAGGACTATCGGTGTACGATGGCGTAAAATGGAGTTCAATTCGTCTGGCTGATGGGTTGTTGTCTGACGACGTAAGCGACATTATTACCAATGATAAAAGTCTGTTTGCACTAACCGGTGCCGGAATTCACCGCATTGAAAATGGTAAAATTCAAATAAGCCAAAAGCTTGAACCATACAAAGCTTACAGACAATTATTAATCCATGATAGAAAACTTATTATAAGTACTGACAAGGGAATTCTTAGTTACAATTCAGATGAATTAAAAACGCCGGTTGCCGCACTGGAGTCTTACGAAATCAGAAGCATGAGTCCGGCCAAAAAGGGCGGGTATTATCTGGCTACACAGCTTGGTATTGTCCACATTACTGAAGATACCATTATTAACCCTGACTTTGAGCGCTTGTTAAAAAGTGCCGGAGTAGATACAAAAAAACCTTGCGACCATGTTTTTGAAGACAAGGATGGAGCTCTATGGATTACTTATGCCGACGAAGGAGTGTTAAAAATTTGGAATTCAAATAAAACTACTTTTTATTCCTCATCGGAAAGGTTTAAAGGTGTGCGCATTAACGAAGTATTTCAGGATAACGAAGGGATTATTTGGATAACCACATTTGGTAGAGGATTATACAAGCTGATGAGCAAGCCTCTCGAAAAATTTGGCCTGGGGGGCTTTACCGAAGGAAGTATTTTTGGGATTACACAAGACAGCTTGCACAATTTTTATTTTCTGGACATCAGAAAAGGTATCATTAAATATGATGGCAATCAACACTCTATTATTCTTTCAACGGGCACCAGCGGAGCTTCAAGATTTTTATCTATGGCCTTCACACCTGACAATACTCTTCTTGTGGGTACTGACAAAGGTTTAATAAAGTATAAAAACGGAACTATTCAATGGTTGCGTGAACAAGACGGATTGCCCGGAAGTGTAATTCGTTCCATTTGTGTTGAAGATGACGGAAGCTATTATCTGGGATTTGTGGGGAAAGGACTGGTGCACGTAAAAGGAAATGAAATTATTCCGATAGCCACAAAAGAACTGGAAAATCAATCTGTTCATGTAATATACAAGAGTACCAGAGGGGTGTTGTATTTTGGTACAGGTACCGGTTTGTTTAAATATGATGGCAATATTCTTAGAAATTATGGAACCCGACACGGTTTGTGCAACAGTTATGTTGGTAACATTACCGAAGATAATTATGGTGGAATATGGGTTTCAACCGATAATTGCATTGGTAGATTTTACAATGAAAAATTTGAAGTTTACAACAGGAATAACGGGTTAGCAAGCAACGTTTTTTATCTGTTACAACGCGACCAAAAAGGCAATATCTGGGTAGGAAGCAACAATGGAATTGATTGTATATCACCAGACAAGGATGGTAAACCTGAAACTATAAAACACTACGGTAAGGAGGAGGGTTTTTTGGGTATTGAATGTAATGCCCGCGCTTCGCACATGGACCATCAGGGTAATCTTTGGTTCGCGTCAATTGATGGGCCCTACGTTTACAGAGGTAATCTGGACGTAACCAATGAAAAACCACCCGTTCTGCATTTAAGAAATGTGAAAGTATTTTTTGATGAAAACATTACATTGAGTTACATGAAAGGGGTCTTGAATTGGTTTGGGCTTCCTGAAAATCTGGAACTTCCGGCTTATCACAACCATTTGACATTCGACGTAGACGCTATCAACTTCACTGCCCCGGGAGAGATTAAATATTCATATAAACTGGAAGGCGCCGACCGTAATTTTACTCCTCCGCTTAGTACATCTTCAGTAACCTATTCCAATTTAAGTCCCGGAACATACTACTTTAATGTAATAGCCTATAACAGCGACGGTGTTCAGTCTGAAAATCTCAGGTACGGACCTATTGTTATTCTTGAAAGCGAAGAAGAATCAGGCATCCCTTTTATTATATGGGTCATCATTGCAATACTCGGTACCGGTTGTATATATGCCCTGGGGTACTTTATAATTACCCGTGAAAAGAGAATGTTAAAAATGAGAAAAATTCTTGAAAGCAAGGTAAAATCACGTACCGCCGAGATTGAACGTCAAAATCAGGAAAAAGAAGTTATGTTGAAAGAGATTCATCACCGGGTTAAGAATAATCTTCAAATTATTAACAGTTTAATGAGTCTTCAGGTAGAAAATGTACATGACGACAACATTAAAGAAATTTTCAGAGAAGCCAAAAACAGGATTTCTTCCATGGCGCTGATTCACGAAAAAATATACGAGAACCGCCGGATGGTGAATGTAAAGATGAAAGACTACATTAAAGAGCTGGTTCATAAATTGCTTGACTCTTATAATATAGGCGACAATATCCGACTTCATACAAACATAGGTGAAGATGTTACTTTAAACATGAATCAGATAGTACCTGTTGGACTGATATTGAATGAAATAATAAGCAATAGCTTAAAATATGGATTTCCCGACCACCGTAGGGGAGCCATCATCGTTGAAATGGTAAGTACCGGTGAAGGCTTTTACAAATTAACTGCCGGTGACGACGGTATAGGACTTCCGGAAACCTTTGTTGTAGATAAGGACAAAAGTCTGGGTATGGAGCTTATTCACCTGCTTGCCGACCAATTGGGAGCATCCGTTGAGATTGACAGAGTTTCAGGTCTGCGCTACATACTAAGAATGAAAAGAGAGTCCTTGTAATTCTTACTTATTATCTCTTTTCCATCTCTCGTATATTGCCATCTGTTCCCTCCTGCCCTCTTCAGGTTCGTGTAAGGGTTCACAAAGTTTCAAAGAAACCATACAGTCGGCAGGCAATTGACGGTAAAGGCCGGTTCCCTGTGTCTTCCATACAATCATTTCATCTGAGACGTCTTTCACCACTTTAGCAGGATTACCAACAATTACTTTTCTGGCTTCATATACCGAACCGGCACTAATAAAACTCAAAGCACCTACAATACACTCGTCGCCGATTACCGAGTCGTCCATCAGCACGCTGTTCATTCCAATCAGGCAATTTCTTCCCAGGGTAGCACCGTGTATTATGGCTCCATGTCCAACATGTGCTGCTTCCTTAAGCAATACCGTTGTGCCCGGAAACATGTGAAGAGTACAGTTCTCCTGTACATTACAACCATCCTCAATAATAATTTTACCCCAATCTCCGCGAATGGCTGCACCGGGACCAATGTATACTTTTGCTCCTATAAATACATTACCTGTTACCACTGCTTGTGGGTGAACATAAGCATCAGGGTGTACAACAGGTTTAAAACCGTCAAATTCGTAAAACATTATTTAGATTTTTTTTTGTTACGGCCAAACTTCCACCATAGATAAAGTCCGGCAACAAGAATGCAGATAACCAGAACTATAAACTTCATTACCCACAAGTAAATTTTCCAAAGGATTAATCCAATAATTACGGCACCTATAGCAATAAGCACCATTTTAAATTTAGAACTGCCCTCTTTACTCTCTGTCATTCTTTAAATTTGGCGTGAATTTAGCGCTTTCTTCTTTTAATAATACATTTGCCCAATGAAACTTCGGCTGCTTCTCTTGTTATTGACACCCCTATTGCTTTTGCGTTGCGATTCTCAAAAAGATGAAAAAGAAGCTATTGAAGAACTAAATGCCAGTGACAACTGGAAACAGGACTACGCACAATACCTTGAGCAAGCTTTAGATGAGATTCAGCAATTGCAATGTTCATCTAAAGTAATTGATTACTATCGCACTCAGAAATTCCCTATACACTGGGTTTTTAAAGACTCATTGACAAATGAGGGAAAAGCAATGCTAAAACTGGTGCAACGTGCATTTATTTTTGGGTTAATGCCCGAATCGTATTCCGTTTCCAAAATCGATTCACTGTCCGGTAATTTGAATGCTGGTTTACTGAATGCGGCTCATGTTGAACTATTGCTAACGGATGCACTTTTTTCAATGGCTGTGCACATTAGTGAAGGGCAATATCATCCGGAGACTTTTGCATATCATGTTCCGGCAGATTCCGTGTCTTTTGATTTTACCGAATTAATGGAACTTGCATTAAAAGAGAGTCCCGCGGCAGCATTGGGTTTCGTTGAACCTGACAACTATCATTACAAGGCGCTTGCAAGAGGGTGTGAATACTTTTGTAATACCTTTTCACTTACCGATACCACATTTAATCTAAGCAATTACAAATCAGACAGTTTAGGCACTTATGCACTGGCCCGTAAAGCACTTGTGGCATTTGGCTTTGCCGACACTTCAATACTGAACTCCGATTCACTTTTTAAATTAAAATTAAAGGATTTTCAAATGTTTCATGGCATGGGAAATGACGGTAAGATTGGCTATAACACTTCTAAAGCGTTTGGCATGAGTAATCTGGAAAGATGGCGTCAAATCGCTATCAATATGGAAAGATGGAGATGGCGAAATAAAATGCCTGAAACTCACATTTTTGTGAATATCCCTGAATTCGCGCTGTACTATTTCCGGAACGACAGTTTGATACGCAAACACCGGGTTGTAGTTGGGGCAGCGACCACCCAAACCCCGGAATTTGAAGCGAAGCTCACATACCTTAATGTTTATCCCTACTGGAGTGTCCCACATAGTATCTCATCAAAAGAAATCTTACCTTACGTTAAGCAAAATCCTCAATATCTAGCCAACAACGGATATAATATTCTCAGTCCGGACGGAAAAGAAGTGCTGGATCCATCAACTATCGATTTTTCGCAATACCATGCCAATTATTTTCCTTTCAGATTCCGTCAGAATTACGGTTACGGAAATGCCCTGGGGGTGATAGCATTCATGTTTCCCAACAAACATGATGTATTTATTCACGATACTCCCAGCAAATTTTTCTTTACCACCGGAACAAGGGCATACAGCCATGGGTGTATCCGGCTGCAGGATCCTGTAGATTTGGCCAAGGAAATTCTAAAGGCTGATGGCAATGAAATTGAACCGGATACATTGCAAATGCTTTTGGATAAACATGTACCCCAAATGGTATATCTTAAAAAGAAGATACCCATTTTCATAGAATATCACACAGCCGGTGCAGATACGGATTCCACGCTGGTGTTGCCCATTGATGTGTACGGGCGGGATACTTTATACCGGGAATTATTTCCTTACAAGATCATCAAGAGGAGCTGAAAGATAATCTTTGTTATTGATGAATCTGCTCCATCGCAAATAACTGTAAGTTTTATGGTAAATAAACAAGCAACTGCCATTGGCAATGGTATTCACCAATTCATTATAGTCTTGTTCAGGCAAAGCAGGGCAACCATGACTGCGGCCCAGTATATTTCCATTTTTTACCAGAAAATCAGGCTCCACATACCAGGATTTGTGTATAATGATTCCGCGCGACCATGCGTTGCTGTTGCTGAATTCCTTGCCGGAAAGCCTCAGACAATAATCTAATTTTTTATCCATAAAAGCATCTGCCGTAACATAAAATCCCAGACTGCTTTGGTGCGAACCATTGACATTGCTGAATTTTCTGGCAAATAAAGTCCCGCTGTTCATGCCGTGAGAAACCAGTTTTCTGAATAAAATACAGCCATTGGTAAGATCAATTACCCACATGCGTTCTTCATTACTGGGCTTATTGAAATCTATTACAGTTATTACATCGCTGTTTTTCAGCAGGGCTTCAGACTTCATGTTATAATAGCCTTTTAGAGCATATTCCAAAGCCAGAGTATCCAGCGTAGAATCTTTTAATTCAGAATGCAATGCCATCACCCTCCGGTGAAACCATGCTGCTCGTTCGTCATCCGTTACATTTTCATTTGAAATGCATTTACTACTGACGGAGTTAAATATGACTATAATTAGTAGTAGAATTCTCACTAAACAAATTTCACTAAAACCAGCACTAAAAACAAGGTTCTTTATACACCAATTAGTGAATTAAGACGGACAACTGGTGAAACACCTAACCTACTTAGAGAAATATCCTCTAATCATTTCCCCGGACCAGATATATCTAATTTCAACTGAATGAAAAAGGTTCTGCCCCACATAGCCTGACTGGTCTCGTGTACTTCGCCTGACTCCTGCCCCATCATTTCTATTTCAGTTATATTAAAAATATTCTTTACACCCGCTGTCAGCTGAATCCTTTTTTTCCAGATGTTTTGGGTTGCACTTAAATCCATAATTGTAAATCCCTCAATCAGAGTGGCATTTATTTCGTTGTTTTCCAGAACAAAGCCCGGTCTATCTCCGTGAATTCTTGCGTGCGCCAGAATAGAAAAACCATACTTAGGCCACTGATACTTAATTACGGCAGTAGCATTTTTTGCATAATTAAACATGTTCAAATCGTTGGTTTCACTAAAACTATTGTACAATCCCATGATTTGATATCCGGCGGTTAGCTGCAAATTTTTAACGAAAGATGCAGTAATCTCGGCCCGTGCACCCCACGTTTTATGTTTATTAATATTGATATAGTAACGCTCATTATCCATCATATCACTCAGAGTTATCAAGTTGCGGACATCATTGTAAAACAATCCGGGCTGAATTTTAATATACCTTGACTTTGCAAAATGAAATTGATGAGAATAATTGAGCATGAAATTATCTGATTGCTCTGCCTTCAGGTCTGTATTGCCATATATATGGTAAATTACTCCTCTTCCGGGCATATAATAATCTAAAAACAACTCCTTTATTGACGGAGACCTGAAACCTCTGGCGTACGACACGTTAATTTGTGCATTGTCATTAATAAAGTACTTTACATATATAGCGGGTGTAACCGGTGCATGATACGCCGTGTTATAATTATATCTGAACGCAGGTCTAACCATAAGTTTGGAAAAAGGATTCCATGTAACCAATGCATAAAAACCGGTTTCTATAACGTATTGAGTTTTATTCAGAATTCTTAATCCACTGGTTGACTCTCTGCTAAATTCAGCACCTGCAGTAAAATTTAATTTTCCCCGGAATGCGCTTGTAAATTGTCCTCTTATAAATAGCAGACTCATATCCGTAGTATCGTGGTCCGAACTTTTTGCGCTCAGTTCACTGGTATTGTCATTAAGATTTATCTGGTAATAATTGTTCAACCGGGTGTAATTTGTAAAACTGGTATTCGCAGCAATATAGTGTCCGCCTTTTATTTCTCCGTTCAATGCAATATCATTACTCCAGCTAAACGTTTTATAAATGCCGTCTTTTGCCTGATTGGCAGTATTGGGATTTCCCAGTATCGTCATGCGCTCATCGCTAATTCTGAATTGATTATGCGCACTTAATTTATTGTTAATTTTATAAAGATAATTTAACCTTCCGTAGTATTGCTCGCGGCTTTCCCACAGCTTGTTTCTGCAAGTATCTATGGGGGAATATCCGCCAAATTCGTTTCTTCCACCTGAAATCATCAGCGTGTGCTTTTTATGTGAAACGCCTGCTCGAAGAGAAGCATTTTGCTGCCCAACGCTTTCATAATACCCTGTTAATCCGGCAGAATACGCACCGTTTATATTCTTTTTGGTTATAATGTTAATCACACCGGCAAGTGCATCGGTTCCATAAAAAACACTTGTGGGGCCTTCAACAATTTCTATTCGTTCAATATCATCTAACTGAATTTGATGTAAATCCAAAATTCCATTCAGCCTACCAATAACCGGTACCCCATCAACCAAAATTTTTACGTTTTCGCGGGTTAATCCCTGAATGTTCACGCTGGCTCCCATTACCGACTTTTGCTCCATGTCGAAACCCAATTCATGAACCAATGCTTGTCTTAGATTAAAACTACCCGATTCGGAAATATATTTCGCATCAAGAATTTTAACCTGAGACATAGCCAGTCGTTGTGAAACAGGCATGGCCTGCCCTGTTACAACCACGGTGTTTAAATCAGCTGCTGTTGTATCAGGTTCATTGGTTTGTATTTGTGCAGAAAGCGACAGAATATTAGTACAAACCAATGATGTAATTATTGTTTTTATGCAGTTCATGATTTCTTTATTTAAATAAAGGGGAGACTTTATTCGTCTCCCCTGCTAAATCCAACACGAACCCCGTATCGCGTTGCTTAATAAAAATTAATATATATCGTGTACTGTGTTGTATACATTGAATTTACCGGTAGGCGTAACCACCCAGTCACCTGTAATTTCTGCCTTCAGTTCCAAGGTTTTGTCGTCGTAAACCAAGATGGCATTTTCTTCCGGTTTATTCATTACACCCCATACAGACACCCAAACTTCGTTACCGGCCTTGTTGTATTCCATGTGCACTGCACGACCGTGATATTTCTCAGGAATTTCAATAGTTTTGATAACTTCCAGCGTTTCCTTATTTATAACGAACACAGAACGAATCAGTTTCTGGTCGTTATTCAACGGACGGTCTGCCCACAAATTCTTACTGTTCGGGTGTGTTTTCACGAACAGGTTACCACCACCAGCTCCGGGTAATTCAAGATTCTTAACCACTGTCCATTGGTCGGCACCGGCGGTTGTCTTGATGAATGAAATTTTATTCTCTCCCAGGTGACCGGTTACCCATACATTACCGTATTTGGCATTTTTAACGTTGGCGCCACGTCCGGGGTGAGGTTTAATACCTGTTTCAATAATTTTCTCCAGTTTTTTATTAGTCACGTCAATCACCACCATTTTGTTACTGGCATTTGCAGCTACAAGAAAGTACTGTCCGGTTGCATCCCATCCTCCGTCGTGAAGAAACTGTGCTGTAGGAATTTGCGTGGTATTCTTTTCAATGTTGTCCAAATCGCTGTAATCAACCAGCCATACCATACCTGTTTCCTTAACATTCACAACCCACATAGGGTCCTTATGGCTGGCAACTATGGCTGCAACCCTTGCTTCTTCTAAAAACTCGCCGCTATTAAGCACCTTACCTGATGTTTTTACCACTTTTAGCGGTTCAAGTGTTAAGGCATCCATTACTACATAATGTGAAGGTGTGTATCCGCCCACTATTGCATACTTATCAGTAAAGTCGCCTTTGGGTCCATTATACTTTGATACTTCAATGGAACGCGCATCGAAAGACACTTTGCCTTCAGCAACAATATCAGGTTTGGCCATCCAGTTGTCAATCAGTGTAACCTTTCCGTCACGGCCGATAGAATAGAAATAACGTCCTGTAGATGATGTTCGAAGAATGTGCACAGCGAATCCGGTTTCAACAATGTTTATTAACTCCTTGGTGTCACCGTCAATAATAGCCACCTTACCTGCGTCCCTAAGGATTACACCCATAAAGTTTTCCCAGTTCCGGTTATGTTCCGGCTTAACAGGTCTTTGATCCACAGGAATTTTAAGGTTCCATGCACTCTTCATGTCCTCAAGTGTGAAAGGTGGAATGGCAGGTGGTTCTTCCATTAAAAATCTGGCCAGTAAATTAATTTGAGCATCACTCAACTCTCCGTCCTTACCAAAGGCAGGCATACCACCGGGAGTACCGTTTACCATAAACCCTGTTAAACCATCAATTCCCAAATCCTTGGTGGCCGGAAATTTTCCATCCCCATCAGGGAGCAAAGAAGGCCCTGTTGCTCCTTTTCTTGAAGTGCCATGACATCCGGCACAGGTACTGAAATACAAATTGGAAGCTTCTTCCATCTCGCTGGCAGATAATGCACCGGAAGCATCTGTTTCTCCCTTTGCTTCCGTTTTAGATTTTTCCTTATCAACTCCTTTGTACGAGTCGTCGCCACCGCAACCGGTAACGAACATCACAGGTATTGCAAAAGCACCC
>CAZDUI010000021.1:0-64657 GCA_964508605.1 uncultured Weeksellaceae bacterium
TAATGAAGCTGGGTAGCCATTTCAAAATCAAATTTATTTAGGACAGGATTGATATGGAACAAATTTTGCCAATTCATGAAAATATTCACTAAATTAGCAGCGATGAAGACATGGATTGCCATAATATTTTGTTTGGGTTCAGGGGTGGCCTTGGCGCAGCCTGGTAAAGACTTAGCAAGTCAAGTGCCTGAGGTACCAAAATATACAGAAAAAATAGTAGATTCCAAGTTCGGAATACAATTGTATGAGCCCTTAAATATGCAATTGAGGGGAGATTCTGTTAGATTATGTTCTGGCTACGCATGTCAGGGGTGGGTTGAAGACCATTATGAAAATGGTCAATTATTGCATAAGGGATACTATCTGGACGGACAGTTAAAAGTTTATAAAAACTATTTCCCAAACGGGAAAATTGAACGTGAATTCAAAGCAGTTGATGCCTACCGTGCCTCTATGAAACTATATTATCCCTCAGGCACCATGAAAAGTTCAGTGAATTACCAGGATGGTGTTGCTCAGGAATGGACTGATTATCACGAAAACGGGCAGATGTCGTTCCACGAAGAATATCATAAAAGTCTTACTTATCACGTTGAAAAGAAACACTTTTTCAGCGACGGCACCATTGAGTATTCGCTGACTTTGAGTGATAAGAAAAAACTAATTTACGATTTGAAAGAATACCATAAACCCAATGTGTTAAAGTCTGAAGGCAAAATGAAGTTCAGTGCCTCAATAAACGACTACATAAAGGACGGAAAATGGTTATACTACAATGAATCCGGTAGTCTTGTTCGCGAAGAGCAGTACCAAAACGGTTCTGTGGTTAAAGAAAAAGCCTATTAAGTTTTCTTTTTTCTTCGATAGAAAAGAATCAGTAACGCAGGCAATAGTGTCAAGTCTGTTATAAGTGCAATAAACAAGGTTATACTTATTAAAAGTCCTATCACAAAGGTTCCTGTAAATTCTGAGAACATCAACGTCAGAAAACCCGAACAAAGGATTAATGTAGTTAAAATGAGTGCCCGGCCTGTACTTAAATATGACCTTTTAAGTGCATACATAACAGACCTGCCCTTATTCAACTCCAATTTAAATTTACTCAGCAAGTGAATTGTGTCATCAACTGCGATACCAAATGCTATGGTAAATATAATACTGGTAGTAACCTTCAGGTCCTGCCCCATCAACCCCATGATTCCTGCAATCAAAACTAATGGTAACACATTTGGCAACAGTGCTATAAAAATCATTACTAAAGATTTAAAGAAAATTGCCGCCAGCAAACTAATAATTGTAAAAGCAATCAATAAACCGGTAATCATGTTTACAGCCAAATAACTATTGTTCTTGTCAACCAAATGAGCCGTACCGGTAACATGAAAGGCTATCATATTTTCAGGTATAGAATCTTTCAGGAACTCCACTAATTTCATATTGGCATTCTTAAAATAAACACTGCCAAAATCTCCAATTTTACCCTGTAACCTTGCTTTCTTAAAATCGGGAGTCATTAACGATTTTAATAGTCCAGATGTATCTTTGCTAAACTCCCTTTCAATTCGTTTCCGTATTTTTACATAATCCCTTCCAATCGGTAATTTCCAATATTGTTGCTCGCCGCCATGTAACGCCATATTTGCCGACTTAAATAACATTACCGGCGAAATGATATATCCTACACCGTAGTTTGTAACCAGATATTGCTCCACCTTTTCTAATTCCTTAAGTACAGCAGAATCTAATAAACTGTATTCACCATAAGCCTCTATGCCTGCTTCAAATGGCCTTACACCGGCGTAATGTTCTTCAAAAAATAAAAAATCACGTTTTAAAACATTCGATTCAGACAAATCTTCAAGCAAATAATTATTCACTTGCACCTTCATCATAGGAATTGCGAACAAGAGCATTAGTAATATACTGAATACCATTACTATTTTCGGAAACTTAACTACCTTTACAAAGAGAAAACGTAACAATTTATGCCATAAAGTATTTTCATTTTTCACCCTAGCCAGAGGCGGAGTTTTGTGTAGAATTAACACGGCAGGCAAAAGCGTAAAGGCCAAAACATACGCCAAAAAAACGCCGATACCTGTATACAACCCAAAATCTCTTATGGGCCCAACACTTACAGTAATTAGGGTAAAAAATCCGATAGCCGTAGTAAATGAGGTTAAAAACGTTGCAACACCCACATCCTTCATTGTATGAATTAGAGCTCTGGTTTTATTTTCACCAGAACGAAGTTCTTCAAGGTATCTTGAAATGATATGTATAACATCTGAAATGCCCACAACAAACATAATAGTAGGCAACATGGTAAGCATCAAATTAACTTTTTGACCTGCAAGAACAAGAACACCGACTGTCCACAAAGTACTTAACAGAACTATGGTCATTGGCACCCATAATCCCCATATCGACCGAAAAGCAATCCATAAGAATATAACAAGCAGTATAGCGCTGGTACCAAAGAAAAACACGAAATCGCGCTGCATTAAATCAACATAATAACTCTGCCCCACACTTCTGCCGGCAATATGCATCTGTTCAAACTGATTCAAACCACGAATTCCTTCAAGCATACGGGTTACAGAATCACAGCCGTCTTTCGATAAATACTCTTTGGTTTTCACAAGCAAAGCCACCGATTTACCATCAGCGCTGAAATGCGTATTAACTAACCGGACATCCCGGAAAATATTTGCTGAATCTGTGGCATAATATTCCGGTTTATCCCAATCCAAAATATTGTATTCATGTAAAGATTTATCGGAACCTAGTATCGCAAAACGGATGTTGGTAGGAGAAACTACTTCCGTAATATAGGGTAAAGACGAAAGTGTATCAGTTAATATACTTACTTTTCGCAGAAAGTCACGGCTAAAAACCGACTGATTGTCAGATACAGCAACAAGTACGAAATCGTTGTCAGTACCAAACTGTTCTCTGAATTCTTTATAATATGCTGTCTCTTTATCATCTTCAGGAAAGAAATTCTCAAAGTCGTAATCCAGTTCAATATTTGTGTATATCAGGTAGCTAAAGAAAGCACTGATTACAACTATAACAGCTACTGTAAGTTTTGCTATCTTGTTTAAGTATTTCTCCATAACCACTGAACACGAAGGCAATCATAAAGTTCTTTTATATATAAAAAAAAAACCGCCCAAAGGCGGTTTTTAAAAACCTCATTGTAATTATCGTATCAGAGTAACATGACCATCGAACTGTAATTTCTGGCCAGTAAACCGGTCTGTTGCATATATCTTCCATACGTATACATCAGTTTTAGCAGGGAAATTACGGAAGGTACCGTCCCAACCTACTCCTGGCTCGGTGGCTGTAAAAATTAATTCACCCCATCGGTCGTAAATAAGGAACTTGAAATTATCTACCTCAGCGCCTTCACCCATCGGCATGAACAATTCATTAAGGCCGTCACCATCCGGTGTAAATGCATTGGGAACATAAAGGGTAAAAATTCCTTCTATAACAATGAATTGAGACGTTGAATCCGCACATCCATATTGGTTCTCAACATAGAGTGAAACCTCATAGGTTCCCGGATTATTGATAGGGAATACATGTACCGGATTCACATCATTACTTGTACCCAAGACCGGATCAATTCCAAAAGTCCACAGATTATAAGTATTATCCACGGATGTATTCGTAAAGGTAATTTCGGAATTAAGTACTGTTCCTACCTGAGGATTGTAGGAATATGAAGCTTCTGGATAATCATACACCGAAATGTATCCATTGGCAACAGTATCGGCTACGCAACCATTAGGTGAAGTAACAGTAAGTGAAACAGTATACATACCGGGCGAATAATAGGTAACCGTGGTATCACAGATATTGCCGGTTGAACCGTCACCAAATTGCCAGAAACAAGTACCGGTAAAGGCGGGATTGGTTGTATTGGTAAAACTCACCTCAACCGGGTAACATCCATCAGTAATATCAGATGTAAAGGTAACATTGGGTACAGCAAAGGTGGTAAGATCAACACAAGCTGTATCGTTTGGAGTTTCACATCCGTCATTAACAATAATACAATAGGTAGAAACAAAGTCAGATTCAGGATTACCCGGATTTACCGGTGTGACATTAGCTGAAGCTCCTGTACCCACTGAACTACCGCCCTGCAGATACCAATTGTAAGTATAAGGCCCACCATTGCCACCTGCAGCAGTACCATCAACTGTAAGTGGCACGCCCGGACACTCACCTGATATGGCTGCCGATGCAGTGGCTGTTAATGACGGCAACAAATTAACGCACATTTGTATGGTATCTGAAGCGCATCCTGTTGCATCGGTAACATACACATCATAGCAAGTATTGACAACAGGTGCAACTGGTGGAGTTCCGGTACCCTGGCCAACCCAGTTGTAAGTATAAGGACCTCCATCGCCACCTGCACCCTGTGCAATTAAGGTAGCGGTACCCAAAAGGCAAATGGTTGTGTCAGCTGTTGAAACTGTTACCAAAGGCGGCTCAGAAATAACCACCACCGTGTCGTGAATACATAAGGTCTGGTCGGTAGTAAGAACCGTGTAGGTACCCGCCGGTAAACCTGAAGATATATCTGTTTGATTCTGCAATACCCCGGTATTGCTATATACAGATACACCACCACTAAGGATTTCAATATCAAACGGGCCGTTATTACCTAACGGAGTGGTGCTTACAAAACCATCTGAAGCACCGTTACATGTAGCATCGGTAGCCATAACATTTGACGGGTCGCAACAATCGGTGAACACCATTACGCTGTCAGTATCGGTGCAACCACCATTAATATCAGTTACTTCAACAACATACCAGGTGGTAAAATAGGGTTCTGCAGTAGGGTCTTGAATGGCAGCATTACTCACCCCGTTTGGACCCGAAGCCGGTGTCCAACTGTAAGAATAATCATTGGGATCAGGAATGGATGGACAATGAACAAAGCGGGTAATCGGGCGTGTGTTTGCCGTGCTCCAGCCCGATAACTCAGGACATGCTGCAGTACCGTCACTGTTATACCATGAAGAACTTGTATGGGTAGTATTTTGCCATGGAGATACACAGTTGGTTGTATAACTATACTGCGCTGTCCATGTATAACAGATTTCAACAACCAAATTACTAACCCCATCCCACTCGTATGGTGTCGCCAACGTATGCATGTTCCAGCCAACGGCTACTGTAGTATTTTGCGGACCATACACTGTGGTAAGTCCGGGAATAAACGTGGTTGTCAGGTTTGTTTGTGACGTACAGCCCATTTTTATGGTATAATCAGGATATGTAGATATTCCCCCCATGGTTGTAATTTGCCATCCGATTTCTGAGATTTTACCACCAATAAACCCCATAGCATTTAATTCTGCCGCTGTAAACAAAAATTGATGCTTCTCGTTAGCATACCAGTTTCCGTAGGGTGCAGGATATGTTGTGCTTGTATTTGAACCCGTAGAAGGCCCTGTTGTCATGGTGCTTAGTGTACCTGTGCAGCCGGTTAGAGAAGCACCGCACGAAGCAGGAATACCACCACCCAAATCTACACCTAACTGTACCTGGTCGCCACACTGAATGGTGTCTAAATCGACAAATGCGGTAATGTCCGGTGCATATGCCGACGCAGCTACAACAGTTGTCTGGTCTTGTTTAACACAGCCCACCGGTGAAGTTATGGTTACATCGAAGGTATATGTTCCGGGCGCTGTGGCAGTAAATACAGGACTTGATGCCGTAGTAGAACTTAACCCTCCTGAAGGAGTCCACGCATAGGAATATGCACCGGCAGGCGAAGGCGTAATGGTAAACTGGATAGGGTCCAGCAAACAAGAAGTACCGGAACTTTGCGTAATAGTATAAGTAAAGTCGGGTACAACCGTTACCACAATGGTGTCTATGTTATTACAACCACCGGTAAGGTTTGACACAACCTGATAAGTGGTAGTAACTGAAGGATTCACAATAGGGTCCTGACATGGGTTACAACTGAAATTTGTGCCAACCACAATGGGGTCACCACTTATCACCGTCCAGTTAAAAGAAGTTCCACCACTGGCATTCAATTGTGTAGGCACTCCCTGACACATGGTAACATTTGCACCGGCATAGGTACTTGAAATAATATGCACCTCAACCGGAAAAGTAGCCATACCATTAATAGGACAACCGTCATCTTCTACTGTAAATACAAACGAATTAAAATTAGGCTGACCCGGAACCGCGGTCCAGCAAACGGTAGCGGTTACCGGATTTGTTCCTGTCTGTGAAATTGTAGCACCCGGCAGTACGCTGGTTACGTTTGAAGTAACTGTTAAAATATTGGTAACATCCGGGTCATCAAATACCACATCAAAGCAAAAGCTGTCGCCTTCGCATACCTCTACGGCGTTGGGTGCAATCTGGCCACCTTGTCCAACATAGTTTTGAATTCCTGCTGCCGGAATATTTGGATTGACATTAGTACAGTTAATAACTTCGAATTGAATGTCGTGAATTATACTTCCTACAAGGTTACCTGCAGCATCATATTCTTCAATTAACACTGCAACAATGTAGTTTCCGGTTGAAGTTGGAGTAAAACTAATCTGACCCGTTGCAGGGTCTATCACCATCCCGGGGATAGGTGCAGCAGCAGAATACCCTGCATTATATGGAACAAAAGTTCCGGCAGCACTTTGTGCACCAATCAGCGTATATACCAAAGTATTACCATCTGGCTCATAAGCACTTAAATTGTAATTAACCGGTTGATTCAAACAAACGTAAGGGATTGGTTGAGCTGTAACAATAGGAGAAGTATTGCAAGGAGCGGTGGTACTGTTTAAAACGCTCTCCCAGTAATAACCGGGCTGACCGGAAACATTTACAGAGGTGTTGCGGCAGCAGGAACTATAAGCAAAAGTCCATGAATCGCAGGGGCCGGGTAAAGTAACAACGGCCTGCCACTGATGCATCCAGATACCTGGCAGAGTACCACCATTACATTCCGAGTTACTAATTTGAGCAGGGCACAACTGAGACATTTCCTGTTGATATACTATATTAGGTAAAGTTACCGATGGGTTAGCAAGACCGCAATCATTGGTAAGTGTAAGATATTCATCATAGTTACCTGTGAACGCAGTACCACAGTCTTCAAACAATGTTAATGTTACCAAATACTGATTGGGTCCTACACATTCATAAGTAATGTTTCCTCCCGGTACGTGCGATGCAGAAACCGTAGCTGCCGAAATGGCTGCCGTGAAAGTTAGGAAAAGTCGTTTAAGTAGATTCATATTTTCAGAATTCGAAATGTAACGGTAAGACGATGCAAAGGTTTAAAGGTTGCTTCACATTTTCTTAAAGTTGTTATATATTTAACGCATTTGTTTCTGTTTGTAAAAACAATTTATCTTTACTGCCATAAACCATAATAAAAACGCATTATGAAAATAAAACTACTTTTTGCCGGAATGTTTTTGAGTTCGATTTCAGCGTTCACTCAGATGCAAATTTCAAATTCAGGTTTTGAATTGTGGGATAATGTAGGGTCATCAACTGAAGAACCTCAAAACTGGAGTTCAAATAAAACGGGTACCGGCAACGCAACTACAGCCGGTCAGACTTTGTTTCGCGAGAGCACCATTGTTCACTCAGGAACCTATAGTGCCAGAATAAAAACCACAAGCGTTGCAGGAATTTTTATAGTAAACGGTGTGATGACAACCGGACGCGTAGAGGCACCAACCATGACTGCCTCAGACGGTTACAATTCTACCTGGCAAAGCGATACCTTATTTAACGCCCCGTTAACAATGAGACCTGATAGTTTGGTGTTCTGGGCATATTATTCTCCCGGATCAGGCGACCAGGCACGTGTTGAAGCTGTAATTCACGAAGCATACGATCAACGAGTGCCCATGTCTAACGACCCTAACGGAAGTGCGAATGTAATTGCACAATGCGAGTTGAATTTCGGCGGCACCTCTAGTGCCTGGGTGCGAAAAGCGATTAAATTTGATTACACTACCTATAACAACAGTGACGCTGCAGCATATATTTTGGTAAATTTCACCTCTTCAAAAACACCGGGTTCAGGCAGCACATCGTCTACCCTTTACATTGATGATGTTGAACTGATATACGTAGGTTCGGGTACAGGAATTAAAGAAAACACCAACGACACCAGGGCCTATTATCAGGACGGCAACCTTTTCATCCGGTCCTTATCTCCCATGACAAACGCCAGGGCATTTATTTTTGATATGTCCGGAAAAATGGTAGAATCGTATGGTTTGCAAAGCAATGTTACTCAGCAAAGTTTCGGCGTTCACTTGCAGAGCGGCATATATACCATAGTCATTCAGGCTGACAATCAAAATTCCTCTGCCCGGTTTGCTGTAACCCGATAGTTATTTATTGCTTTAAAATATTACAAAAGCCTTTGCATTTCGCAGGGGCTTTTATATTTGTATTTATGAGAGTTGCTTTTATAATATATTTATGTCTTCAAATATCCGCCGCAACGGGTCAGTCGAATGCGGGCATGTTGAAAGGTATTGTAACAGCCGGGAAAGAAAATGAACCGGTAATTGGTGCCGAAATCAGGCTATATGATGAAACATGGAACGAGAAAGCAGCGGCCGTTTCGGACCTTGACGGAAATTTTACGATTACCGCTGCCGCCGGAAATTATTCTACCGTTTGTCGATTTACCGGAATGAGAAGCGACACGGTTCAAGTACAGATTGTTTCTGATCAAACCGTTCGAGCCGACTTCAAACTTTCTGAAAATGAACAGATTTTGGAACAGGTTGTAGTTACAGCTGGAAAATTTGAACAAAAATTTGAGGACCTTACAGTTAGCATGGAGGTAATTAAACCCCATTTGATTGAAAACAGGAATACCACAAGTATTGAAACCGCACTTGAACAAACGCCCGGCCTTACCATAATGGATAACGAGCCTCAAATAAGAGGAGGCAGTGGTTTTACATTCGGGGTTGGCAGCAGAGTTGCCATTGTAGTAGACGGCATGCCTTTAACAACGGGTGATGCCGGAAGGCCTGAATGGGGCTTTGTTCCGGTTGAAAACATTGAACAAATTGAGGTAATTAAGGGTGCATCATCGGTATTATATGGAAGCAGCGCACTCAGCGGTGTAATAAATATCCGTACTGCATATCCGCGGTTTGAACCACAAACCACAATTACACTGAACAGCGGATTGTACAGTGCTCCTGCCCAAGCCAACAAATGGTGGAACAATTCTCCATTGTATGGAGGTGTTAGTTTTATGCATTCCAGAATTGTACATAAACAACTGGATGTGGTGGTGGCAGGAAACTACTTCTACGATCACGGATATATTGGTCCCCCGGGGTTAGAAAATCATCCTACCGTTATTGATACTCTGACGCAATTCACTGAAGAACAACTTTCAAAAACCCGATTCCGTTTGAATTTCAATTTAAGATACAGGTTTAAAAAAATCAAAGGACTGGATATTGGTTTGAACGGTAACGGCATGTATGCTAATACTAACTTTGCCCTTGCATGGCTTGACGACAGTACAAATATTTACAGAGCGTATCCGGGAGCTATTTCCTTGCAGACACAAAAAATTTTCCATTTGGATCCTTTTGTAAATTATTACAGTAAGTCGGGACTTAAGCAAAGTTTGCGCATGAGGGTATTTATTACCGATAACCAGATAACTAATAACCAAAGCAACAGCAGCACTCTGTTGTATACTGAATACCAAATGCAAAGAAAGTTCAATAAGATTCCCGGGCTGAACTTTACCGGAGGCGCCGTGATTATGAGAACCAGCAGTAAAGCACAATTGTATGCCGGAGACGGAGACAGCCTTAATTTTATTACTAATGCTTCAGGATATGCTCAAATAGATAAAAAGTCGTGGGATGTTTTTAATGTATCGGCGGGACTGCGAATGGAGTACTTTAAAATGAATGAAAAAGAAAGCATTGTAAAACCCATTTTGAGAGCAGGCGCCAGTTTACAGGTAACTGAAGGAACCATTATCAGGGCTTCATATGGACAGGGTTTTAGGTTCCCAACCATTGCTGAACGGTTTATCCTTACCAATATAGGCACCTTTGGCGTATTTCCAAATCCCGACCTGCAGCCGGAAACCAGTACAAACATAGAGTTCGCCATTAAACAAGGATTCAAACTGGGCCCGATTGGCGGCTACCTGGACATTGCAGGATTTTATCAGGACTATGAAAATACTATTGAATACTTGTTTGGTGTATGGGATATGAACGTAGCCCCACTTGGTTTTAAATTTCTGAATACCGGACAAACCCGTGTAAAGGGACTGGACGTTTCGCTGATTGTGGGAACTGCAAAAAAACAAGACTGGCAAATTTCCGTACTTGCCGGATACACCTATACTCTACCCCAATCATTAGAGCCCGACAAAATATATGCAACCGATTCGGCACCCGCAGGCCCGCGGCCATTAAGCTATAACAGCACCAGCATGGACAGTACCGGCCAGATACTTAAATACAGATATCAGCATTCAGGCAAAGCCGACTTTGATGTTACCTATAAGAATTTAAGTTTTGGCTACAGTATTCGATTTTACGGAAGCATGAAAAACATTGATGATGCCTTTGAATTAATGGAAGAATTAACGGCTTTGGTACCTCAATTTGCAAATTTCTATGGCGTTGACTACTGGAAGAACAGCCGGAATGGATTTTGGTTACACGACGCGCGAATAGGCTATCGCTTTAAAATAAAGGCCAAAGAACTTAAGATTTCTGCCGTGGTCAATAACATTTTGAATCTGGAATACGCATTAAGACCGGTGAAAATTGAATCTCCCCGAACTACTGCACTTCAGATTGTTTATAAGTTTTGAGTTAGAAAAATTGAAAAATTTATGATTTCTGTCATGATTGGTTACCTTTGTCCTTGTAATTGAAACTCCGCTCCTATGAAAACCTCAAGAACTAATAATTTCAAATCAACCAAGATCAAGTCACTTTTTTTAGTGAGCAGTTTTGTTTCAGCAATGATTCTTAGCTCTTGCGGTGCTCACCGTGGTGGTAATTGTCCTGCATACGGATCTAAAGACACCAAAAAAACCCAACATTGGGCATTCGGTCAGAAAAATCAGGCCGCTGGTGTAAACATTTGATTTTTTTTATAACTTAGGCGTTGTTTTTGCGTTTCTAATAATGAAACGTATTTAGTGTTTAACCAGAAATTGCGGGTTATGAGAACAAAGTCTAAAGATTCGGTAAACCGGTTATTTGAAAGAAGTATCCTGTTCCTTCTATTGTTGAATTTCTTTATTGTTTCCTTCCAGAATTATCAAAACACAGGAAATGAAGATAAGGATGTTGATATAGCATTGCACACAGAGTGGAATGAAGTTACTGAAGGTGTATCTTCACAGGCCAATCCACTGATTCATACTGAATGAATAAACTTTTTCTAATTATTCTGTGCGGTTCCATTACAACGAACAGCATAGCTCAATCCGGTTTCCAAACCGACGATTACTTTAGATACATACCTGCTGTTGAAGCCAAAGTAGACAGTATATTTTCAACATTAAGTCCCAGTCAAATTGCTGGTCAGTTAATTATGCCTGCTGCCGGAAGGTTGGGCCAAAGTGATGAGCATGTTGAAAAGGTTATTAGCTCAGGAGCCTGCGGAGGAATACTGTTGTTAAACGGTACCAAAGATGATTTTACCGCCAGAGTAAAAAAATACAATGAACTAAGTAAAAAAAACGGACACCTCCCTCTAATTTTCAGTGCTGATGCAGAGCCCTCTTTAATTAATTATAAAATAAAAGGGACTGCAAAAGTATCTCCGGCCTCTTCTCATAAAACCAGAGAAGAAGTAAAACAAACAGCTATTACCATTGCAAAAGATCTTAAAGAAATTGGTATTCAATTAGATTTTGCTCCTGTTATTGACATAAGTACAAATAATGAAGCCATTGGAAACCGTAGTTTTGGCGATAACGCCGACAGTGTGGTTGCCTGGAGTAGCGTTTTTGTAGAGACTATTCAAAAAGAAGGTGTTGCGGCTACAGCCAAACATTTTCCGGGACATGGAAAAGTAAAAGGAGATACTCACAAACAGCTGGTTTACATTGATGGCGAAATGACAGAAGTACCCAATTATATTCCGCTTATTGAAAACAAAGTTCTTGCTGTAATGGTGGCACATATCGCAGTTCAAAACAATGAGAAATACGGTACAAACGGTCTTCCCGCTACCGTCAGCAGAAACATTGTAACAGATTTACTACGCAAAGAATTAAAATTTGACGGACTCATTGTTACTGATGCCATGAATATGGGAGGTGCCAGGGCAGTTGAGGACCGAATGATACTGGCTATTTCTGCCGGTTGCGATATTCTTTTAATGCCTAAGAATGAAATGGAAGTAATCGAAGCCATTTCAAAAAAGATGCAAGAAGATGCTGAGTTTCGCAATCAGGTACACGCGAGCGCAAAAAGAATACTTCGCTTTAAAGTAATTATGGGTATGATGTAAAAAGTATTCCTTATTCTATTACATAATACCCTCTGGCTCCGTTAGCATGAATTCCTTCAATAAGCAAAGCTCCGTCATGCTCTTTTATAATCGTAGACACTTCTTGGGCAGACTTCACTGACTTCTTGTTGATTGTTGTAATGATGAACCCTTCCTTTATGCCTGCACTTCGTAACTTTCCGCTTTTCAGATGCTTTACCTTTACACCATGACGTAAATTCAACATCCGCATCTCGTGCAACCCAATTTCTTCAAACTCAGTTTCAAAAGAAGCAGCATCATCAAATGCTGACTGCGTCGGAGAAGATTTAACTTCAGTACTGCCTCCAATATCTTTAAGAATCATTGTTTTAACAAATACTTCATCCTCTCTTAGCACCTCAAGATTAATTTTATCGCCCGGGCGAAATTTACTGAGCTGCTCCTGCAATTCGGCAACATTTTCTACAGGTACTGTTCCAATTTTTTGAATTACATCGCCCTGCTTTAGTCCGGCATCGTCCGCCGCTCCGCCCGATACAACCGAATTTATAAGTACACCTTTCATGCTACTCAAATTCAGCTTTCCTGCAATTTCCTGATTAATGTCTGTAATGGATACTCCCATAAATGCCCTTTTTACTTCTCCAAACTCCATTAAATCTTTGGTTACCTTGTGCATAATATTAACAGGTACTGCAAAACTGTAGCCTGAATAAGACCCTGTTTTACTTGCAATGGCCGTATTAATTCCAATTAATTCACCACGTGCATTTACCAATGCACCACCACTGTTCCCGGGATTTACCGCAGCATCGGTTTGAATAAACGATTCAATAGGCATCATTTGCTGATTACGCTCTCTTTGTAAAATATTTATATTTCTTGCTTTTGCACTAACAATTCCGGCTGTAACCGTACTGGTTAAATTAAACGGATTTCCAACTGCAAGTACCCATTCGCCAACCTTTACATCGTCACTGTTTCCCAATGGAACAAAAGTGAGTCCGTTAGCCTGTATTTTAAGCAAGGCGATATCGGTTGATGGGTCGCGTCCGATAACTTTGGCATCAAAGCTTCTCTTATCATTCAACGTAACCCTAATAACCGACGCATCCTGAATTACATGGTTATTTGTAACAATATACCCATCTTCTGAAAGAATTACCCCTGAACCATACGATTGGGCAACCCCACCCTGGGGTCCGTAGAAATATTCAAACAACGGATTGCGATGGTAGGAGGTTTCATACTCGCTAATAACACTTACCACCGAATTTACCGTGGTTTCGCTGGCGTATGTAAAGTCAATACTGGTTTCAGGATGCTCATCAGAAAGCGAAACAACTTTAACCGGTGCATTTTCCCCATTATTTTCAGCTGGTAGTATAACCATCTCTTTATCTGAAAAGGTTCCGTTATAATGTAAACCTGCTAAAACAACAGCTGCTCCGGCAATACCGGATAGTACTGCTGTAAGTATTGAATTTCCTTTAGTATTCATTGCTTTAAATCGTTTTTGGATGATTAATAATATAACCTGTAACAGTTACACGCAATAATAACGAAGGATTAAAAAAACCGTTTTTCAGAAAATGTTAAAGAATGTTAATGACCTTTTAACCCAGAGAAACATCTAATACCATCATAACAACAAATCCTGCTATAAGACCCAATGTTGCCGTATCTGTATATTTATCACGTTGTGTCTCGGGTATTACTTCTTCCACAACTACATAAATCATGGCACCTGCGGCAAAAGACAGGGCGTAAGGTAAAACAGGTTCAAAATACATAACGGCAAAAGCCCCAAGCACACCTGCAACAGGCTCAACCACTGCACTTAACTGTCCGTAATAAAAACTTTTACGCCGACTAACTCCCAGGCGTCTTAAGGGCATAGCAACTGCAATACCTTCCGGGAAATTTTGAATACCAATACCTATTGCAAGTGCAATTGCTGCCGTAACCTCAACATTTCCTTCGGCAGCACTACCAAATAAAACGCCCACAGCCAATCCTTCCGGTATGTTATGTAATGTAATGGCAAGAATAAGCAAGGTAGTGCGATGCCATTGCGTTTGTAAACCCTCTTTTTCCTTGTCGCTAAAATTGATATGCAGGTGCGGCAAATATTTATCAAGAACATATAAAAAAAGTGCACCCAAAGTAAAACCTAAGGCCGCAGGTAACCAGGCAGGGACGGATGTATTATGGATTTCTGCATGTTCCACTGCCGGCGCCAGAAGCGACCAAAAACTTGCAGCCAGCATCACACCACCTGTAAATCCAAGCATTGTGTCAAGCCATTTTCTATCCATAGTCTTAAAAAGAAAAACTACAGATGCCCCTAAAGCGGTTAAAGCCCATGTAAATGTTGTTGCCAGTAAGGCCGCCCAAACCGGTTGAATATCTGATAAATAACTTATAAAATCTTCCATTTTATTGTTTTATTAGAGCAGTATGAATTTGACCTGCAGTTGTTGACGAAACAGTCATTAAGCCATCATTTACATAGATATCAACACTGTGGTCAAAAGAATATCGTTTTAAAATTTTTATTTCTGTACCAATGGAAAGATTTTTCTCGGCCAGATATTTTAAAAAATGAGTAGAGGTATCAGAAACACCAGCAATTATACCTACATCCCCTTCTTTCATGTCAGAAATTGCGACTGTTACCAATTTTTGAATATTTCCGCGTTCATCGGGAATTGGGTCGCCGTGAGGATCAAACCGCGGAAATCCAAGATAATTGTCGAGTTTGTTTATTAATTCCTTACTTTGAACATGTTCCAACTGCTCCGCAATATCATGAACTTCATCCCATTTAAACCCAAGTTTTTCTACTAAAAACACCTCCCAAAGTCTGTGTTTTCTTAAAACGGATAATGCAATCTCTCGTCCTTTGATAGTCAGTGTTACTCCTTTATACTTCTCGTAAGTTACATAATTTAAGAATGACAATTTCTGAATCATATCCGTGACACTGCTTGCCTTGGTGTTTAGCCTTTCAGCAATGGCGTTTGTGTTTGCGCAGCTTCCAGAATCGCTAAGAGAATAAATTGCTTTCAGGTAGTTTTCTTCTGATGTGGTCATCATCAATTTTTATTCATTTGATTATTATCAAATCTCAACGCTTCTGTATTAGAGAATTGATGTATTGTGTTTAACAACGTTTCTGCATTTGTATAACCATGGTAACAAGCCCGATAATTCATATCAACAGTAAAAACCGCCAACTGAGGGTAACTCTCCGGTCTTTCCTCAGTATTGCAAATGATATGAGTATTCAGTTGGTGACGTTTCAACGTTCCATTTGCATTTTGACCATATTTTCTACCCAGAAAAAAAATATCCTCTTCACTTTCAGCATTCACTGCTACTATATACTGCCCGTTTGGTAGCCGTTGCTGTAATTCAGCCAGCGCCACTGTTTGTAAAACACATACGTTACACCAATCGGCATATACATATAGAACGACAGGATTATTTTTTTTGCGCAAACTATCCGATAAGGCATCAGCAGCGGTAAATTGCTGACTACCTGCTTGTACCGAAGCGAATATCATAAGGAGGTATATTGCCCACTTCATATCGGGTTACTTTTTTATTTGCTGAATATTCCACCTTAGTCCTGCAAACCATCGAATACCTTGATTTGAAGCATAAACATAGGTTGGGTCGAAAGTAAGGGCATTCGGATTTTGCTGATTAGGTATTACTTGTCCCTGTATATCGAATGAAACTTCTTTGTCAAAGGGGTCGTGGGCTCGAGCAATGGAATTTGCCGGCGGTGTAAAATTGAACAGGTTCTTAACACCGCCATAGATTTCTATCTGCTTTTTCATTTTAATGGTTCCCTGAATGTTCTGAATACTAAACCAGGAAGAGTAAGCAGGCCGGGGATCAAGTGGTCCTAACAATGGTAAACGCATAGGAGAATACAAATTACCGGTGTAATCCAGGGATATTTTGTTTCCGGGAAACATATATGAAATAATCCAGGTTGCCGAGAATTTGCCGGTAAGTAACTGTTCCGTTTTTACATTTCCCGAAAATATAGCAACATCCATCCATGTAGCCCCGACATTTACCGTTAACCCTTTTTCATTCAAAAAATCTACTGACAAACTAACACCTTTACTTTCGCTGTAGCCAGATAAGTTACGGTAAATTATCATATTCGGGTTCGTTTCATAATCAGCAACTATACGGTTTGAGAAGTACGTATACCAGGCCGAAGCATCCAGTGAAAGCACACTACCTGAATTTATTATGAATTTGTGCACATAGTTAGCATTGATATTCCACGATTTTTCGGGTTTAAGCTTGTCTTCAAAGAACAATTTACGTGCACCGGTAAGTGCCGCATGATCTTCAGTAAAAACATTGGCTACCCTGTAGCCATTTCCTGCGCCCAGCCGGGCAACCTTGCGTTTATGTTTGTCCTGCCACTTCCAGTTAATCCGGGGTGTAAATACGTTGCCGTGAATATGATTATAATCGTACCTGCCACCCAATAGTAGTGTATGTGTTTCTGACAGATGTGTAGTCCATTGTACAAAAGCTCCCGGCAATTGCGTCATATCGGGTTTGCTAATGCCTTTAGATAAAGAATCAGATTCAGCTGTGGCAACCGTATTGTCATCGTAAAATATGTACCTGTAAACCAAGCCTGTAAGCACCTTGTTTCTGGACGATATTTCCTTATCCCACAATAGCTGACCGAAAGCAACATATTGTTTACCCAAATAGTGGGTTGTTCCATATGCAGCATTCTGATAATGACCGTTGCCACTAAAAAAGAACTTTATATCTTCTTTTACTGGCGCTTGCCAAACACCAAGCAATTCCCATCGGTTTGTGTATATGCTTTCACCATAAACACTATCTCCTCCTCTGAATTCCGGTGTCCAATTCGTTTGCCCCCCCCATCTGTCTTCATAAACATACCTGGCCGCCACACTGAAAATTCTGTTCTCCTTTCGCTGTAAATTCCACTTGTTAAATATGCTAATCCGGTGCTGTAAAGTTAAATCAGTAAAACCATCGTTGTTCTTATCTATTGGATTTCCATAGTAGAAATGATTAATTCCCAGCAAAGATGTTAACTTCTTCTTACCCGTCTTTAGTCCAATTTCAGTGTTCAGTTCACCCCAGCCTGATGCAGAAAAATCGGCTGAAACAATAGGAACAGACTGGAAATTTCTGGTAATAATATTCACAAGGCCGCCTACTGCTTCGCTACCATATAATGCCGACGCCGGTCCTTTAACAATTTCGACGCGTTCGATAAGTCCCTGAGGAACTCCTGTCAGGCCGTATACAGAACTTAAACCACTTACTATGGGCATACCATCAATAAGCACCATAGTGTAAGGCCCTTCCAGTCCGTTAATATGTATATCGCCTGTATTACATACACTGCAATTCAACTGGGGACGAACACCATTAACCAGTTGCAATCCTTCAAAAACTGATGGTACCGGGTTTGCCTTGAAAAACCTTCGGTTATATACCTCCACCGGTACAGGACTATCCATTTTATTCATTGGACTTAATGTACCTGAAACTACAATTTCATCCAGACCGTTTTCCGACGACACCATCTCAATTTCAATCCTGTCTGTAAAGGGAATTTCAACCTTTTGTTCGTAACCTTTGAATCCTACCAATGATGCACGCAAAACGTATTGACCCGGATGTAAAGATGTAAACCTGAAATGACCAGCACTATCTGTAATTGCCGATTTGCTGCCGGGTTCCAATAAAAGAGTAACAAATTCCAACCCTTTACCATCGAACATCACCCTGCCCTTCAAATCATTTTGAGCAGAAAGAGAAGGATAATCAAAAATCAATAATATGACAGTCAATAAAATATACAATAAATATTTCATTTCACTAAAAACAAATTTAGGCAAAACTAAATAATATTTTTACAACAACAAAATAAAGAATTTGTTCAGCCCAACAAAGACCAAAGTGTAAGCTTCAGGAAAGAGTAAAAGGGAATCAGATCAGACTAAAAACGGAATCGATACACTGTTTGATATTATTCCGGACTGAAAGAATATCGGCTTCCATCATATAACAGGGTGCGCTTACAATTTTAAGTTGCGAGTCAACACATATTTCTCTGACCGTTTTCATTTTTGCAAAAGCCCCGGCTGCCTGCATCCCATCGCTAATTGCTGCAATGTCATATGGCGAAGGTTCATCAACTGTACCCACCGTAAGCACAGGTGCATAAGCCGTTCCTTTAGCAGCGCGTGCAATAACCGTGGGCCCCATGCACAGAGCTCCTATGGGTTTCCCGGCTTCCATCATCTCAAGGATTATGCGTTTTACTTCGGGATGAATATCTCCATCGGGGCCATTAAAAGCCCACCGGGTTAAATTTTTAGCAGCACCAAAACCTCCGGGAATGATTAATGCATGAATATCATGTGCGGTTACATCCTTAATATTCTTTATATTACCACGAGCAATACGTGCAGCCTCAACCAAAACATTCCGCTGTTCATTCATTTCTTCTCCTGTAATATGGTTCAATACATGGTATTGAGTCATGTCCGGTGCCATACAAATTGCCTCACCCATGTTTTCTGCAATGGCCAGCAATGTTAATACGCTCTCGTGAATTTCTGCACCGTCAAAAACACCATTTCCGGATAGCAATACACCGATTTTCTTCATAAATACAATTTTGTGCGAAGTTAAAAAAGACCGGTTACAATTGCCCACTTTACTTCCCAATTCAACAATGTTTCGAGAAGGTCCATTTCCGGCAAAACCATTCCCCGAAAAAAACGCGACAGTATTGAAGACAGCAATAACTACAAAAAAACAATTGATATTCAAAATATTCTATATCTTTGAAATACATTCTGTTTTCTGGATGTGTAGGTTTAAAAGCATGAATGTACTTCTGAAATGAATTAAAAAAATAACGGATAACGAGTCACGAATGAACCTTATAACAAGGTTTACTTACTTATCCAGAACCCGAAGTGTCATTTCAAACCAAACGCAAATCTTAAGCTCTCTTAGAGTTCCCGAAATTCATTACCTATTAATTTACAGTTCATTATATTAATTTAAAAAGAATCAAAATGAAAAATGTTTTACTAAGAATTATAATATTCATTGCATTCCTTACCAGCTTCGGAGAAATACAAAAATCACATTCACAGTCCTTATTCAAGGACATAAACCCGGGCACCAATGGCTCGGATCCATTCCAATTTGTTGAAGTTAATGGAATCATGTATTTCCTAACGATTATGAGACCAAGTTATGAACATCAGCTATGGAAAACAGATGGAACTGTGGCCGGTACCGTACTTGTAAAGGACAATATCATTACAACTTCATTAGGTAGCATTGTTAAGCTCATCAATTTCGACAACACCTTGTATTACATGGTTAATACCAACGGATCATCAAGCTCAGCTACCATTACCGAAATGTGGAAATCGGACGGTACAACCGCCGGTACTGTTTTAGTAACCACTCTTACTAACGGTTCTCCAACGTTAATGACAGGCGATTATCCTCCTCAGAACTATACAGTTGTTGGAAACAAGATGTATTTTCAGTTTGGCAGTGGGAATGGTCTTGAATTATGGGTAACAGACGGCACTGCATCAGGCACTGCACAGGTATTAGATTTAAATCCAGGAAATAATGGTTCCGGTTACAATTATGGAGGTATAAGTAATGCACCCATGATAGGTTACAACGGTAAAGTCTATTATCAGGGCAGCACAACCATTGGCATGAAGGAATTATATGTAAGTGATGGCACAGCAGGCGGAACAACTTTAATATTGGGTGGAGCGAATCTTAACGATCCCAAAGATTTTATCATCTTCAATGGTGAATTATATTTTTATGGCTCTTCAGGAGCTGGAGCCGGCATCTGGAAAACGGACGGCACTACACCTGGAACCGTAAACATCTCTACAACAGGATTCAGTAGCGAAGCAAAAGTCTTTAACAATGAGCTTTTCTATAGTGTTGCAGGAGCCCTTTGGAAAACAGACGGAACTTCAGGAGGAACAGCATTTGTTAAAGACTCAGTGGGAATTATTAAAGGGATGCTGAACAATACTTTTTACACATCATATATGAAGTATTTAACTGTCCCCCCTTATTATACTATGTACTACTGGAAATCTGACGGTACTGCAGCAGGCACTGAACGTATTTATAACAAGTTGGGTAAAGCAGCTTCATTTTATGTTCTGAACAATAAAATGTATAATTCTGTAGCAGATTCCGTTGGGTATACATCAGGTTTATTTGAATCAGACGGAACAGGACCAGGAACTATTAATCTCTTAACAGGATACCTTAGCTCTCCTACCATTTTCAGCAACAATGTATTCTTCACTAATTCAATATCTTCTACCGGTTATGAATTATGGTCTCTGTTTTCTGCATCAAGCGAAATTTCGGAACTTACAATTCAGAATGGAAACCTGACAGTTTATCCTAATCCTACTTCCGGTATTATTAAAACAAACTGGAATGGCAACCACAAGGCTACAGTACATATTTTCAATCTTCTGGGTGAAGAACTTTATTCATCCGTCATTGGAAAAGAGATTGATTTAACCCATTTACCAAAAGGAGTATACATCATTAAAATCAATGATGAAACCCAGACCAAAACAGGTAAGATAGTACTTGAGTAGCAGAAGGAAGAATCTGATAACCAGATTTAATTTCTGACATTAATTTAACCCAATTAAATCATTCATGGAGTACTCATTCCATATTGATTTAATTGGGTTCCTTTTTTTCTGATCGTAAGAATTTAAAAACAAAGCGAATATATAGACCAACCGTGTGAGTTTCCCGAAAAATATACTGGAGTAACCCTGAACCTATTTGTTTTTTGGCAAGAATAATTTTTTACTTTTGTACTCAACAACCCCAAAAAATTCATTATGAAACGATTATTATCACTACTCTTTGTCCTCTCCGGAATTACTATTCATGCGCAACTTGTAGATATTTGTATGGTTACCGTTGACTCTACCATGTCCCACAATATTATTATTTGGGATAAACCCGCAACAGGTGTAGACAGTATCAGAATCTATCGCGAGAACATTTTAGGAATAGATGAACTGGTAGACACCTGGCCCAATGATTCGATCAGTGAATATCACGACTACGGTGCCAACGTAAATTTTCGTGCGTGGAAATACAGCATAGCACCTGTATACTCAATAACAGGAATAACCGGACCAAAGAGCGCTCCTCACCGCACTATTCATATTGCGGCAATAGATAATCTGGGAATTCCGCGAGTCATCTGGAGCGATTATCTGGGTATGACTATAAGTTCCTATGAATGCTGGAGAGATACAACCAGTCTTGCAGGGGGTAATGATTGGGCTTTAATGTTTACAACAACGGTACCCAGCGACACAGACTGGAACGACAACAACCCACCGCAAATTGTTAATTACACGAGCTATAAAGTAAATGCTGTATGGCCAACACCTTGTACAGCATCGCGCGCTATCAATCACAATACAACCCGCAGTAATAAAACGCAAAATATAGCGCCTGCGTCTGTAACCGAACACATCATTGCAGAAGTAGCTCTGTTCCCGAATCCTGCATCAGAAACGCTTGAAATTGTTTTTAGTTCCGGTTCATTTTTACCTTTGAGCTGGCAAATATTTGATGCAACCGGCAGAGTTTGTATGAAATCGGAAACCTTCCGGCTTGCAGGACAATACCGGGAGAATCTGAACATTTCATCTTTACCTCCCGGTTATTACCACTTTCGGGTAACAGGAATTATAGGAGGAAAGAGTGCTGCATTTATAAAGCTCTAAGTCCGGGTTCAGGTCAATTTTCATTTTTTTCCTCAAGTTTTAGCGGTACAGGTTTATATTTGCAGTAATGCGCACTCAGCATTTTAAACATTTATTTGCCGCAACATTACTGACGATTGTTTTTGTTGCCGGTGGTTTTGCCCAGCACGGAGCACGTTTGGGCAGCTTAAGTGTTCAAAACTACCTGCCCAAGGAATATGGTGCCAACCCTCAGATTTTTGACATTGTTCAGGACGGCCGCGGGGTAATGTATTTTGCCAATCAACGGGGGATTCTTGAATATGACGGAGTGCGCTGGAATACTATTAAAATAGGCAGTGTACTTGAAGTTAATGCTTTGGCAGTTGATTCTTCGGGCAGGGTTTGGGTGGGTGCCATTGGTGAAATTGGATATTTAAAGCCCGATGCAACCGGTGCTATGCAATTCCATTCAATAAAATCTCAACTACCTGAAAATCATAATAAAATAAGCAGAATTAAAAAAATTCACGCTGCTGGTAACGGTACCATTTATTTCCAAAGCGACAAGGAAATTATCACTTTAAATCAAGGTAAAGTACAAATTCTGGTACCGACGAATCCCGAAAACGATTTTCACAATACCTTTCTGGTAGATGAGTTCCTTTATGTAAGAGTTACCAACGAAGGGCTTTTCAGGTACGATGCAGAAAAGAATAAACTGGTTTCATTGAAAAGCGGTGTGGTATTTAGCAATAAATCTGTATTTAACCTTACCCGTTTTAACGGTCAAATGATTGCAATAACCGATAAATATGGGATTTACAGGTTTTCGCCGGATGGTGAAGCTCATGAATTGGGAGTTTTAAAAAACCTTGAACTATACAGCGGACTCAACATCAACGACGAACTATATGCTGCCGGTACATTTAGTGAGGGACTCTTAGTTCTTGACCGAAATTTTACGGTCCAATATCATATTGACATTAATTCCGGAATGAATGATAACCGTATCAGTTGTTTATTCCTTGACCGCGAGAATAACTTATGGATAGGTACCAACAATGGAATTTCCAAGGTTGAAATTTTGTCTCCGGTGAGTATATTTGGACAAAACACAGGTATATTAAGTGGAATCGAAGCTATCCACACCTTTGCAGGAACCGTTTTTATAGCAGCACTTGATGGCGTTTATTACTTGGATTTCGATGAACTTACAGCTAAAAAAGCTCGTAAAATACCCGGTATTAATGTTGATTGTTACGGTCTTTTTCCTTTCATTAACGACAATGACAGTTTATTGTTGATTGCAGCTGTTGACGGTATTAACGCCTATAACCCCCGAACGAAAGAAGCACCTCAGGTTGCAATCGGAGAACCCTATATGATGATTCGCGGGAAGAAAAACCCCAACAGAGTAATAGTGGGCAATAATAATGGTCTTTCCTCTTTGTTGTGGTCCGATGGAAGATTTGTGAATAGCGGATATATCAAAAATTTTGAAGAAGTTGTATTTAACCTTACCATCGATGAGAAAGGAATGTTATGGTTAGGCACCATAGACAATGGCGTGTATTATACCTCTGAGAATATCTTTACCGATTCAACCACTGATGTAAAACACTATACAACCGATGACGGCATTCCTGAAGGACCGGTATATGCTGAAATTATTGATGGGAAACCCTATTTTGCAACAGAGAAAGGTGTTTACGAAATTGTAAACGGGAAGTTTAGAGTTTATAACGGTTTTGGTCTCGATTTTTCTAATGGCGAGAGGGGTGTACACAGACTGGACGTGGACAAAAACGGAAATGTTTGGATGGTTTTGTTTGACGAACAGAATAATTTTGAATTGGGATTCGCCGAGAAAAATAAAGAAGGTAATTACATTTGGAGAAGCAGGGAGTTTTCCCGATTCAGTGACGACCTGGTGCATGCCCTGCATCACGACGGAAATTTGACATGGCTGGGGGGAGTACAGGGGTTATTAAGGTATGACAACCAGAAACACAGAAACTACAATAAAACCTTCAACACTCTCATAAGAAGTGTAACTATGGGTTCTGAGATTCTTTTTAACGGCGCTTTTTTTAATGAAGAAGGTATCCCTGTTAAAGACCAGAGTTCAGGCTTTATCAATGAAATATCCTATTCCGGTAAGAATTTAACGTTTCGGTTCTCGGCTGTTACTTATGTGGATGAATCCCGAAATGAATACAGCTACATACTTGAGGGACAAGATGAAGAGTGGAGTGATTGGAGCAAATCAACTCAAGCAATCTATACCAACGTTTCAGAGGGAGAGTACACTTTTAAGGTAAAATCCAGAAATGTCTATGGTCAGGAAAGTGAAATTGCTTCCTATAAAGTAACCATTTTGCCTCCCTGGTATCGTACAATTTGGGCTTATATTGGTTATGGTCTCTTGCTCGTTTTACTGGTTTATTTGGCCATAAGGTTTTCAGTAAGAAGAGTTCAGCGTCAAAAAGAGCATCTTGAAATTATTGTAAATGAAAGAACTGCTGAGGTAGTACTGCAAAAGGAGGAAATTGAAAAGCAAAAAGAAATAGTTGAAGAAAAAAACAAAGACATTATGGATTCTATCAAGTACGCCAAAAGAATCCAAACCGCCATTTTACCTCAGGATGAAATTCTTTCGCGGGCTTTTTCAGATGCTTTTGTTTTATTCCGACCTAAGGATATCGTATCCGGAGACTTTTACTGGATTAAAATGAAAGAAGGAAAATCGTTGTTTGCCGCTGTGGATTGCACAGGACATGGCGTACCTGGTGCTTTCGTTAGCATTATAGGTAATAACGGTTTAAACCGTTCTTTGAACGAATACAACCTGCTAAGTCCCGCCGAAATTCTTGATCGTCTTACGTTGATTGTAGAAGAGGCTTTTGTTCAGGAGGGGTACGATGTAAAAGACGGTATGGATATAGCCCTTTGTGCATTAAATCGCGAGAAAATGGTTCTCGAATATTCCGGCGCCAACAATCCTATGTATCTTATAAGAAATGGAGAACTTACTGAGATAAAAGCAGACAAACAACCCATTGGCCAATTTGACCGGAGAAAACCTTTTACTAACCATGAAATTCCCGTCCGGAAAGACGACTGCATTTTCGTATTCAGCGACGGGTATGCCGACCAGTTCGGTGGCCCGGCAGGTAAAAAATATAAATATAGCACGCTTAAAAAAACACTTATTGATTTGTCAGACAAACCCATGCCTGAAATTAAGGCTGAGTTGATTCGCATTTTTGAAGACTGGGTTCAGGGACACGAACAGATTGATGACGT
Organism: uncultured Weeksellaceae bacterium; assembly: GCA_964508605.1. Lineage (GTDB taxonomy): Bacteria > Bacteroidota > Bacteroidia > Flavobacteriales_D > CAZDUI01 > CAZDUI01. The sequence continues at coordinate 25,659 of CAZDUI010000021.1, forward strand.
TTGCGTTATTGGAGTTAGGGTGTAAGTACCATACGTACAATATGGTTCCCCACCCCACATCCACAAACTAACGCAATTCATTGCCGGTTAGTTTTTGTATTTTCCGCGATAAACACAACTTATCCAAAGGATATTAGAGAGTTCATCAGCACTGTTACGTCTTTGTCCGAATTGAAAATTATATATGAAATTTAATGCAACTCGCTGGTGCACCTGCCAGCGTACACCTGTTAGCAAACGATTATTATCCAAAACATTATTCCTGACATATCCGCCCGTATTAATAAATAACTCATTTGCCAAAACAAAAGAATATTTTGTGGGCTTTTCTTTAATACTTAACTTGTATTCCAGTCCCATCCTGAATCTATGTCTTAGATATGAATAATCATCATCACTTTGCATATCAAAATATCTAAATTCAAATCGATATCTTGCAATTAACGATACATTTCGAACTGAACTTCTGAAAGTGATCCCTGTAAAAGGCCTGTACTCTACTGATTTAAAAATAAATCTGTCAACTACTTTTCCGGAAAGCCCCATAGCATAACCTGCTTCAGTAAACCAATTATCACCAAATTTATATTCTAGGCCCAATCGAAATAAATTCAACGAATTATACAAATCCGGTATTTTAAATCGCGGGTTGATATCTGCAAAAACTGTCCAGCTTGAATCGAGTTCCTGATTATGATAATAATGAAGCCAAATAAAGCTTGTGGATTGCGATTGAGTTAATCCCTTATGGGGCAAACAAACCGACCAAATTACAATAGTAATGCACGCAAATAAACGCATCCGGTTATACATTAAAAACTCATCAATACTTCAAAAATCTGTACACTCCACCTTTACCAGGGTCATTGTCTGATATTCTGACAAGATAGAATCCCGGCGACAACATGTCTGCCGTAACAATGAATTGACTTGCAAGAGGATTTACAACCGATTTACAGATTCTGCCCTGCATATCAATAACATCAATTTTAACCGGCTGAGTGCCTTCCTTGCCCGAAATATGAATAGATTTTCCGTCTAAACCCGTCACAGAATAAAATGCACCGGTTGCTGAAAGTTCAGTCACCATAACCTCACGACCAACCAACAGTTCCATATATACCGGCAAATGGTCGCTCATATTATACAACGCCGTAATTACTTCCTGAGGCTCACTGGAATTCAAAGGTGATATTAAACTGACATTAATTCTTCCGTCCTGCCCTACCGCCCTGTACGACCCAACATTATATTTCATACCCTGGGTACCGTTAATAATATTACTATTTACAAAAAACCAATCGAAACGGTCATCTAATCCGCCTGTAGAACCGCCGTCGAAACTACTGGTGCGCGTACTTTGGGTAAAATGAGATTTGTAAAAACTGTTGCTATGCCAGGCACCGGTAACCCCAATGGGGTCGAACAACTGATAACTATTTGCCGTAGTTATGGTGGAATATGCCGGTTCCAGATATGTGTAAAGATTAAAATCTCCGCCTACTATACAATTCTCCGGCTGCACAAAACCAATTCGAGATTTAAGATACTGAGATTCATTATTCCTGCTGGATTCGTCGGATGCGGTACTGCCGGCCTTTAAATGACAGGAATAAACATGGGCGTATATAGTATCCGGATTCGTTGCAATATCAGCAGATTTGTAATAAATCTTATATTCACTCACATCTCTTAGCGAAGTAGCAATTTGTTTCTGACTTTTTAGCCCGATTTTTTGAGTATTGTAGTACAACATATTATCGGTATCCGGTCCATCCTGCCAGTTTGCCTTTGCATAATATGTTATTCCATTTTGATTTAAAGCATTATTCAAAATTGCATTCGCACCAAACAAAGATGTCAATTCATTCACAATTAAAATATCGGGCTTTACATGTTGTAGTATCACCTTCAGGGTATCAATTCTATTACTTGAAACATCAGGAAAATTAAGGAGATTATAGGTCATTACCTTCAAGGTATCCGCCTGGGCAGTTACATAATGAACACACGTGACAAGAGAAAATAAAATAACAGCAAAAAATTTATACATAATCCTGGTTGTAAAGCCAATAAGTATTTAAATTATCGTTTTTCCCGCACAAGGTACGTATAAACCGGGAAATGGTCACTATATCCACCCTGCCATGTATCACCACTGAAAGACCTGAACGGGTACCCCTGCCAGCTGCCGGAAGTAGAACGCAGATATTCCTTATTGAACACTTTTACTACAAATAATCTGTAGGTTACATAATCACTATTTGATGCTGCTACCAGTCCGGGAGTAAAAAGCATCTGGTCAATAATGCTCCAGTTGTCTCTCCATGCATGAGTGCCTATCCCCTGCTCATTCAGTTTTTCCATAGGATTATACAACTGCCCTGGCTTCATAGCCTTAATTTCTTTGGCACAATTCATTACTTCCTTTACACTTTTGCTTTCCGGCTCATCATTAAGGTCACCCATGTATATCACTTTCGCCATAGGATCCTCAGTCATTAACGAATCCACAATATGCCGCCCCAGATGAGCCGCAGCAATTCTCTTAGGCCTGCTGCGCTTTTCGCCACCCGATTTACTGGGCCAGTGATTTACTACAAAACTAACCTTCTCTCCATCCATAATCCCGCTAACCAGCAACTGGGCACGGGTTTTAAAACCGGGGTCGTCAGGGGTATTCAAAGCATAAGACTTGCTTGCTGTTACTTTAAAATATTTGGGCTGATAAATCAATGCAACATCAACACCTCTTTTGTCAGGAGAGTGGTAATGAACTACCTTATAATTTCTGTCCTTCAGCTTAGGCATTGCAACCAGGTCTTCTATCACCTCTTTGTTTTCCAGCTCGCAAAATCCGATTATTGCTGCTCCGTCGGGTGTAACATCCGCTCCAATTTCTGAAATTACCCGAGACATGTTCTCTAGCTTCTCCTTATACTTTTTTGAATCCCAACGCTTGGGACCCTCAGGCGTAAACTCCTTCTGAAGTATTTTGTTGGTATCCGGGTCGGCTATGGTATCAAACAAATTCTCAAGATTATAAAAAGCCACACATACCGTCGTGTATTCCTTATTCTTATCAAGCTGCTGCCCCGATGCCTGTGTAACACCTAAAATCCAAATTACAGCGAGTATCAGGACGTATATAAAACCCGATTTACTAATAGAAAGTTGATTCGATTTATTCATGAATGCTCTTTGATTACCGTTTTTGCAAAAACAGTGCAAGTTTAAAAGATTCTTCCTGTGTTAGCCGTTATTAAATTGTTAAATATTGAAAACAGACAACCATTTCGATTGAAAGTAGTATTTTCGTGCCGTAATATTGCCTGAATGCATCTAATTAAATCTATCTACGTTTGCGGTTCGCTTTTCGTATTTTTGCTTAATCCCGTTACATCCTTTGCACAGGAGCCGGATAGTTCAAGTGTCACCTCTGATTCCACTCGTGAGCAGGTTAGTAACGTAAGCATTAGTTTTGATGTACTTGAAGATCAAGCACAGAGCCAGGATATTTCAGGTCTTCTGCAATCTAGTCGTGATGTCTTTGTAAGCATTGCCGGATTCAATTTTAGCGCAGTTCGTTACCGTATGCGGGGCTACGATTCTGAAAATTTTTCGGTATTTATTCATGGTGTCCCCATGAATGACGCTGAAACCGGCTGGCCTATTTATGCTATGTGGGGAGGTCTGAACGATGTTACCCGCTATCCGGAAACACGGACAGGAATTTCTTCATCACAAGCAGGTTTTGGTGGTGTTGGCGGTTATAGCAATATGAACCTCAGACCTTCAATGGATCGTCCGGGTGTAAATGCAAGTTATGCATATACCAACCGAAGTTACCGGCACCGTGCCATGGCAACCTATAGCAGTGGTATGAAAAATGGCTGGGCTTATACCGTATCCATGAGCCGCAGATGGGCAAAGGAAGGCTACGTAGAAGGCACTTATATGGATGCCTTAAGTTATTTTGCGGCAGTGGAAAGAAAAATTAATGAAAAACACAGTCTTACTTTCATAGGTTTCGGCGCCCCTACCGTTCAGGGCCGTCAGGGACTTGCGGTTCAGGAGGCATACGACCTTACCGGTAATCCTTATTACAATCCTTACTGGGGTTACCAAAATGGTGAAAAGAGAAATGCCCGTGTGCGTAACAATCACAAACCTCACTTCCTTTTAACTCACGACTGGAAAAAATCCAAGGAAACATCCATCAGTACTACTGCATACTTTATTAAAGGTAGAACCGGCAACACCAACTTAAACTGGTACGATGCCGCCGACCCACGTCCCGATTATTATAAAAACCTTCCCAGCTATTACCAACTGGATAATCCTGATGAAGCAGCATTGATTGCCGCTAGATGGGAAAACAATAATCCAGAACATACACAACTGGATTTTGACCAGTTCTATTTTGCAAACAGTAAAAACTTGTATGCCTTACCGGATGGCTCAGGAAATGCCAATAGATCCAAGTATATTATTGAAGAATTCCGAATTGACCCCTTACAAACGGGTATTTCATCTTTAATGAATCATATCATCAATGAACATATGGTTCTTTCTGCCGGTTTCAATGCTGAATATTATAAAAGCAGAAATTACAAGGTAATGGACGATTTACTGGGAGGCGATTTCTGGTTAGATGTCGATCAGTTTGCCGAGCAACAATTTGAAGACCCCAATGCTGCACAGAACAATCTGGAAAATCCTAACAGCATTATTAAACAAGGTGATGAATTTGGCTATAACTACGATATCGTATCAACCAAGGCGAATGCGTTCTCGCAGGTAGAATTTAAGTATGGCAAAATAGACGGCTATGTTGGTTTAAATTTGTCTTATACCTCTTTTTACCGCGACGGAAAGTATAAAAATGGCCGTTTCCCTGACAATTCATTTGGTAAAAGCGATGCCCAAACCTTCTTTAACTATGGTGTAAAAGGTGGTGCTGTATACAAAATTACAGGACGTCATTTTCTTACCGCAAATGCTATGTACTTAACGCGCGCTCCTTTTGCCGTGAATGCTTTTATTGCCCCCCGCGTACGTGATCATGTTGTAGCCGGTCTGGAAAGCAACAAAATCGCTTCTGCCGACCTGAATTATATAGCACGTTTCACTAACCTGCAGGCAAGAGTTACGGGCTATTACACAAAGATTTCAGATCAAACATGGAGTAGAAGCTATTACCATGATGAATACAGGGCTTTTGTGAATTACATAATGACAGGATTAGACGAAATCCATATGGGTACAGAAATTGGTCTTTCATATACAATTGCTACTGTCCTTACAATACAGGCAGGTGCCGGGATAGGAGATTTCATTTATAGTTCCCGGCCAACTGCAACCATAACATCAGACAACGAAGCCGAAACACTGGCGGAAGGACGAACCGTTTATCTTACCAACTATAAAGCCGGTGGAGGTCCGCAAACAGTAGCTTCTTTCGGACTTCGCTACAATTCACCCAAATTCTGGTTTATCGGTGCTTCATTTAATTATTTTGCTGACAATTACATGGAAGCTAACCCTGACAGAAGAACGGAAGAAGCATCAGATGGTCTGATAACCTCAGACCCTCAATTCAGCGATCTTATCGTTCAGGAAAAACTGGATAACGGTTACACTATTGACGCCTATGTAGGATATTCCTATATGATAAAAAGAGGAAAATTTATTAGATTTAACCTCAGCGCAAGCAATCTTTTAAATGAAAAAGACGTCCACACCGGAGGTTTTGAACAATTAAGATACGACCCGCGCAACGTTGATAAATTCCCGCCCAAATACTCTAATATGTTCGGAACCACAATTTTCGCAATGATTTCATTCCAATTCTAAACTATGAACACAATTCCATTTAATATTTCCCGTTTGCTACTTACTTTGTCGGTTATTTTATTAATCTCTTCATGTAAAAGAGAATACGATAAACCTCCCATTCCGGACATACCCGTGGGTGGAGTAATAGACATTGCAACGCTTAGAAACCTGTATAACGGCAGCGATACCACCTTCAATACCGACATATCGGTGTATTGTGTAGCAACCACCGATGAAGTAAACGGTAATTTCTACAAGGACGTTTATGTACAGGATGCCACCGGTGCTATTACGCTTCGTTTGGCAAGTTCAGGCGGCATATATCGCGGAGACAGTATCCGTATCAATTTAAAAGGTACAACTTTACGAATGTATAACGACATGCTGCAGCTAGACTCGGTAGATGCAGATGAAAACATTGTGAAACAAGCTACCGGCATTGAACTGGATCCTGTGGATGTAACCATTGACCAGCTGGGACCTCTGTATCATTCAAAATTAATCAGAATCAGCGATGTACAGTTTACAGATGCCGATGCCGGTCAACCCTGGGCAGATGCAGTAAATCTGGAGAGTGTGAATCGCTATCTTTCAGATTGCTTTGGCAGAACTGTTATAGTAAGAACCAGTGGATATGCAAATTTTGCCGCCTCTCTTACCCCCACCGGCAAAGGCACCATCGTTGGTGTGTTTGGGCAGTATGGCAGCGACCTTCAAATGTACATCCGCAATACCTCTGAAGTTTCCATGACCGGTAATCGGTGCATATATCTTTTCAAAGACTTTGAAGACGGCAGTGTAACTTCCGGAGGCTGGACAATGCAAAATGTTTCCGGTGCAGTAGATTATGAAGCAAATGATCAAAGCGCCGTATATGGCGAATTCTATTGCCAGATATCCAATTATATTGGTGGTTCCAATCAGGCCTGCGAAACCTGGCTCATTTCTCCGGCTATGGATTTAAGTGCTTCAGGTATTCCTTATTTTGAGTTTAAAAATGCATCAAACTATTCAGGAAACAACATTGAAGTTTATATTTCAACCAATTACGACGGCGTAAGCAATCCCACATCTGCCACCTGGACGCTGCTTCCGGCCACCCTGTCCGGCGGTTCCTGGGCCTGGGTTAGTTCCGGCCTTATTGATATTACCGGCTATAAAGTGAATAACGTACATCTTGCTTTTAAATATACAGGAACTGCTTCAACCGGCAAAACCTGGGAAATTGATAACATCCTTGTTGGAGACTTAAACTAATAACTATGAAAAAACTATTACTATCCGCTGTACTGGCAGCATCTACCAGTGCCTGGGCACAAACCTATGTTCCTCTGAAAGATTTTCAGGATCAATCACTAACTTCAGGTGGCTGGACTACCCAAGTCGTACTCAGTTCACCGGGAGCCTATAACTGGACTGTCTCTAACACAGGTACAGGTTCAAATTACTACGGACGTGCATCAGGTTACAACGGTTCAGGAGCTGATAATACTGAACTATGGTATATCTCTCCATCCTTTAATCTGAGTTCAGCCACAACCCCCGCATTGAATTTTGACAATGCCAAGAATTACTCGGGACCTGCACTTGCAGTAAAAATTTCAACCAATTATTCGGGTTCAGGGGTACCGGCAGCAGCAACCTGGACTGACATTACTTCCTCTGTAACCTGGTCAACCGGAGGATTTACCTTTGTTAACTCGGGCAATGTAGATTTGTCGGCATACAACGGCAGCGCTTCCGTTTATATTGCGTTCATCTATACCAGCACCACAGCTGCAGGTGCGTCCACCTGGGAAATTGACGACATCATCGTTCAGGAAGGTGGCGTGGCTCCTCCCCCGGTTCTAAAAATTCGCGACATTCAATACGCAACGGTATCTCCTTTCGATTCTCCTTACGACGGGCAAGCCGTTACCACTTCAGGTGTTGTAACCGCGGTTCATACCGATGGCATATGGCTGCAAGACACTGCTCAAAGAGCATGGAACGGTATTTACGTTTACAGCCCCGGACTGGGATCTTTCTCTACAACACCTGTTGAAGGCGACAGCATGACCTTAACCGGAACTGTTGACGAATTCAACGGCCTGACACAACTCACTTTCATTTCAGCCTCAACAAAACATGCCGGTGGCATCGCACGTGCACCCAAATTGTTAACAACCCTTGCTTCGAATGACGAACAATGGGAAAGCTGCCTGCTTTCGGTTACCGGTGCTGTTTGCACCCAAACCGGTCTTACAGGAAATCAATGGGAAGTGAACGACGGTTCCGGTGTATTGTTAATAGATGATTTGATGTACAATGCCGTGGCCGTTTTGGGTAATAACTATGATTTAACAGGTATTTTATACTATTCCTTCAGCGAATGGAAAATTGAACCACGATACGTTGCCGATGTTATTGACAACAGTGGTGGCGCACCACAGGTAAGTCCCTACGACATCCAATTTACGACTACATCTCCGTACGATTCTCCCTATAACGGCAATACAGTAGAAACCGGAGGTATAGTTACCGCAATACAAATCAGTACCACAACTTCAGATACCATAGCATTCTGGATTCAGGCCGGTACTGGCCCCTGGAGCGGTTTATATGTTTACGACGTTTCCATGCCGTCTGCGACTCCCGAGATTGGAGACAGCGTAGTAATTATTGGAACCGTAACCGAATTCAACGGCCTTACACAATTAATCAATCTGGCCACATTAACCATAGTTTCTTCAGGCAATACACTTCCTGTACCACAGGCCCTTACTACTGCTTCAGGAAACGACGAGCAATGGGAAAGCGTTTTTGCCCGCTTTAACAATGCATCGGTTACCGGCATCGGACTCCCTGTTCAGCAGTGGCAAATCAACGACGGTTCCGGAGATATTTTTGTAGATGACCTGTTGTACTTACATGCTCCGCTACTTAGTGAAATTTACAATGTTCAGGGCATCATGTACTACAGTTTCTCTGAATGGAAAATACTTCCACGCATGATTACTGACATTGAGAACATCACAGGAGTAGAAGAATTTGGAGCAAAACTTCAGGTATATCCCAATCCTGCGCACGACGAAATCAGAATATCAGGAATACAGCAACCAGTTACGTATCAACTATACAGTGTATCAGGTTCGCTGGTTACATCAGGTATCACCGGCAACGGAGTTATTTCAGTAAACGGCTTTGTACCCGGAATGTATATACTGTCTATTGAGGAGGGCACCCAATTCAGCAGAGTTCCGGTAACGATTAAGTAAAAAATCATTTTTACAATAAAAAAAGCCCCGCTTCGCGGGGCTTTTTTTATTCACAAACTTCAGTAACTAATTGAACTCATTATTCATATCTATCAAAAATTCGATTCCCAAATTACGATGTATAACCCTCTGAACTTATTTTAATTTTTAACAATTCATTACTAAACTGTTAGATATTTAATATCTAAGGCAACTATATTAGAATTTAAACGTCAAAGAACTAAATTCATCACATTATGAAAGTTCTAATAATAATCGTTTTACTTTTTAACGTTTTAAAATCGAATTCTCAAATAAACATGACCCCCCAAGTAAAACTCGATACTGCAGGCGTAAAAGTGACATACACGATACAACATTGTGATTTCAATAATGGTTACGACCAAGACTGGGTTATTTTTCGTTTTGAGAACCAGAACGAACACAACGTCATCATCGTTTGGGACGCAGAATTATATTACAACAAAATATGTAAAACTTGTTTCAATTATTCTGATGAATATCATTACACACTAGAGCTGAAAGCCGGGGAGGTACTAGAAGGAAATTGTTCAGAAGTACCGGATACTCGTCTAATCGTATTTTCAAGGTTTAATGATCCGAATGCAAAAGACAAAACCCGGTTAACAGATTATCAATTTGGCAACTTGAAAATTATCAAAAACTATAAGAAATAAATTATGAAAAGGTACATCATTTTACTAACCCTCATTATAATCTCTCTTTCAAATACTAAAATATTCAGCCAATGCAATGTTACTATCAATGCTTCAAGCACAACGGTTCCTTGCGGCGGAGGCAATGTTACGTTAACAGCCACTGGCAGCGGTTATTCAACTACCCCGTTAAATAATACTTTCGATGCCGGAAACGCCGGACCGGGATGGAATGTTTCACCTGCCGGTCAGTTCAACAATCCTTGTGACCCAAGCTACAACGGGGGTACATATATGTGGATGGGTAGCACCACTGCTGCCCCTCGCACCTTGGAAACGGCCCCTATGGATTTATCGTGTGGGGGAACCATTTGTTTTCATTTGGACTTTTCAACACAGGGAGGGGCTTCTCCGTGTGAAGGACCTGATTTGGCCAACGAAGGTGTCTACTTCGAATACTCCACAAATGGAGGCGCCACCTGGACAACCATTAACTATTTTGCACCGAATTCGGGTGGGTCATCAGGAACTATCACAACTTGGAATCAATATTGTTTTCCTATTCCTGCAGGAGCTCAAACAACAAATACACTGCTTCATTGGTATCAAAGCGGTTCTTCAGGTACATGCTGCGACCACTGGGGTATTGATGATGTTGTCGTTACGGCAACAGGATGTGGAAGTGTATGGTACGACTGGAGCAACATACCAGGTACAGTAGGCCCTGCAGGTGATCCTGCATCACAAACCGTCTTTGTGGATTCTGACACTACTTTTACGGTTTGCTTTACTGACGGAGCAGGTTTTAATTGTTGTGAATCTATAAATATTACAGTGTTAGGCATGGGCATACCTAATGTCGTCCCCGTACCCGAGACATGCTTGGGAGACAATGACGGACAAGCGACAGTCACACCCAACGGAGGTGTTGGCCCTTACACCTATAATCTTACATCAGGTCCTAGTTCCCCTTTAAGTAATGGGACCGGGGTATTTACCGGTCTTACTCCAGGTAACTATTCCGTTGACGTAATAGATGCAGGAAGTGGCTGTACTACTAGTCAGACTTTCACGATAGCCGCCGGTCCCAACTGCTGCGGTATGACTATTTCAACTGCTTTTACTAACCCAACTTGTAATTCAATAAACGCTCCATGCAACGGAACCATCACTCTTGGACAAGCAGGTGGTATCGGTACCATTAATTACAGCATCGATAACGGGGTAAGCTTCCAAACGAATGGCAACTTTTCAGGCTTATGTCAGGGCACTTATAATATTGTAATAAACGACGGGAACGGATGTACGGAGACTGCGGTTATTAATATTACAGAGCCTACGGCTGTTAATTTCACCTCTGCAACCATTGCAACGGCTTGCGGGGTATCTAATGGAGAAATTACACTTTCGCCTTCAGGTGGTACAGGTGGTTATTCGTACAGTTTTGATGGAGGCTTAACCTATGGTATATCACCTACTCTAACAGGAATTCCTGCCGGCAACTATAGCTGTTGCGTTCGCGATTTGAATTTATGCACCTACTGCCTAAATGTAACTGTATCCAACAGTCCGGCTCAATCCATTGATAATATAGCCATTGTAGATGAGTCTTGTAACGGTGCGTGCGATGGATCCTTAACAATAACAACCAGTGGCGGCACCCCAGCTCTACAGTACAGTATTAACGGCTCTCCACTGCAGGCATCTAATATATTCACCAGTCTATGCAGTGGTAATTACATTATTCTTACAGAAGATGCAGCAGGATGTCAGGTATTTGGCAATGCCACAATTACAACGCCAAACTCAATAAACTTCACCCCATTAGCAACAGACGCCACCTGTTTTGGTATTTGTGATGGAACAATTTCATTTAATACTGTAACAGGAGGCACACCGCCCTACACGTATTCAATCGACAATGGTGCTACGCAGCAAGCCAGCAATACATTTACAGCACTATGTGCAGGTACGTATGATCTTGTAGTTTTTGACCAAAACAATTGTCAACTAACAGGCACCATTGACATTAACGAGCCTATTGCGGTACAGGCTGTTATAGCTAACACAACGAATGTAACCTGTAACGGTGGATCCGATGGTTCGCTTGAAGCACAAACCGGTGGTGGCACAGGATCAATCAGTGTAATCTGGAATGACCCTTCCGGTCAAACCAATTTAATCGCTACAGGCTTACAGTCAGGAAACTACTGCATCACTGCCACTGATCAAAATGGATGTCAGACCGTTGCGTGCGGCAACATCACTGCCCCCCCTTTAGTAACTCTTGATAATACCGTTATTGCAGATGAAACGTGCTACGGAAGCTGTGACGGTAGTATTGTTATTACGGCATCAAATGCAACGCAATACAGCATTGACAACGCAATTACATTTCAAGCTGCAAATGTCTTTAATAATTTATGTTCAGGCACATATAATATCATAGTACAAGACAATAACGGATGTCAGGCTACCGGTACGGCAACAGTTACTACCCCATCATCGGTAGTTCTTACAGTTGGTAATGACACCACAATATGTAATGGAGGCACAGCCAATCTTATAGCCTTTGCCAGCGGCGGAACAGGTATCATCAACTATTCATGGGATAACGGAGTTGCGACTGCCACTCAAAACGTAAACCCATTATCTACAACCACATATTCAGTAACCGCAAGTGATGCCAGTGGTTGCAGCACCCCGCCCCAAAGCATGACAGTAACAGTAAATCCTTTGTTAACCGTTTTAGAGTCTGCGAATATTAGTATTTGTGATGGTGAAAATGCAATCATTTCTGCATCCGCCTCAGGAGGAGACGGAGGCCCTTATAATTACACCTGGGTAAGCAATCCTGCCGGAACCAACCTTACCGGAGATTCACATACGGTTCAACCTTCAGTTACAACAATTTATACAGTAACCGTTACCGATGGTTGCGAAACTCCTCCTGTTAGTGCAGATGTTACCATTACCGTATTTGCTCTGCCAGACGCAGGCTTTGTGGTAGATGATCCTGACGGCTGCACTGTCCATACTGCTGCCTTTTCCAACACGACCTCAGCAGCTTTAACGGGAAATTGTCTGTGGAACTTTGGCGACGGCTCAACTTCAAATGTTTGTGACCCAACCCACGACTTTGTTGTTCCAGGTTGCTATGATGTTTCACTTACCGTAACTTCTCCTGATGGCTGTATCACGACCATTACTCAAAATGATTTTATTTGTGTATATGAAATACCCGTCGCCCAATTTTCATTTGGGCCACAACCAGCTAGCATTGTTAATTCCGAAATTGAATTTATCAATAACTCTTCAGGTGCAACAAATTACAGCTGGAGCTTTGGCGATGGTACAGATACATCTTATCTTTTCCAAACTTCTCACACTTATTCAAGTCAAACGCCAGGTAGTTATCTGGTTTGCCTCATTGCTGAATCAACAAACGGATGTATTGACACTACCTGCAGCATAGTTGTGATTGACGATATGTTTTTAATTTACGTTCCCAACGCATTTACACCGGATAACGACGGAATAAATGATATTTTCCTACCAATAATAAACGGTTATGATATTGACTCATACGAGCTTTATATCTATAATCGCTGGGGAGAAATGATTTTCAATTCTCTGGGTATAAATACAGGATGGGACGGAACCTACAAAGGCTTTGAAGCTAAAAGCGATGTTTACGTTTGGAAGATTAAAGTAGTTGATTCCGTAGGCAACGAAAAGAAGCAATTTATCGGACATATTACATTGCTCCGGTAAATTGCTTCATGTATTACGCTTTAGACCACTCCAGGATTTGTTAAAAACCTTTGAAAAATAGAATTATACAGATTGCAAAATTCTGCATAACTTTGTAGACTAAATTATTCTGAAATAATGAAAAAAGCTTATCTGATTCTGCTACTTGCGGGAGTTTTCCTTTCCAAATTGAATGCTCAGGTTTCCATGTCGGTCAACCCCCAAAGTCTTTGTGCCCCGGCTTGGGTTGATTTTGTGGCTACGGCACCGGTTGGTACAACCTATTCATGGTATTTTGGCGATGGTTCAACCGGTTCAGGACAGATGCCAAATCATACCTATAATTATGCCGGCAATTATTACATTATTGTAGATGCGTACAATTCATTTGGTATGTATATAGGATCAGACTATTTTACATTAACGATTAACGGTCAACCGGAAACGCTAAATGTTTCAACCGACACCATTTGCCCCGGCGATGAAATGAGCTTTTCTCTTAATAATGGTGCCACTTATGACAGTTATACCATAAATTATGGAGACGGCAGACCTACCGAAACCAATACCTGGGGTAGTTTTTGGACTGAATATTCAACACCGGGTAATTTTACCGCATTCATCTCGGCAACAGATTTTTGTGGCACACATAACGTATATACCCCCGTTTTTGTCAGCACCAACTATCCGATAAGCGATGGATTTATGCAAATTTATGAAGATGAGGTTTGTCCGAATGATTTATTTTATGCTTACACCAATTGGGATTATACTTATGTTTTTGATTATGGTGACGGCACCCCCTTAACATCCGATCAAGAGCATAGTTATTTATCACCAGGCACTTATATATCAACTGTGTATTTGCTAAACGGCTGCGGATACAGTTCTAGCCACACAGACACCATTAATGTTGTTACAAATCTTGGCTTCAACAGCTCTTCCGTATATTTTGATGCCTGGCCAGACCCACAATGCCCAAATACCCTTATTGATTTTTCTTCCAGTGATGGTTTTTCAGCCTACCTGTGGGATTTTGGCGACGGGAATACATCTACGCTGGCATACCCGGATTATGCATATTCGGCCCCCGGTGTTTATAACTATTCACTCACTATTACCAATGGATGCGGTGCAGATACCACTTTGTACGATAATATATCTATACAAACAGGTTTACCTGTAACCGGTGTAAATATTAATGCACCAACCGAACGGTGTCCTAACGAAGGCATTCATTTCAGAGGCGAGCCGGATGATGCCGTTGCACTGGAATGGGATTTTGGAGACGGAACAACAGGTACGGGAGAGGAAATCATTCATACTTATACTGCACCAGGGAATTATACGGTTACTCTACGGGCATTCAACGGTTGTGGTTCCATGGGAACCACAACGCATAACATCGTGATAAGTTCTACAGCTGTACCTGATTTAAACGATTTTATGCTTCAGATTTTTCCTGATGAAGCATGCCCTGGAGACACCGTGATTTTCTTTGGTGGTCCTGCAGAAGGCATTGATTACACATGGGATTTCGGAGATGGAAATACAACTGCCGGTACTTCCCCCGGTGCTCTTTCGTTCTTCGGCTCTAATTTTGATGTCTATAAACATACCTACAACGCTACCGGTGTATATAACGTATCATTATTAATAACCAACGCCTGCGGAAATACTGCTTCCTTTTCAGCAGACGTTAGTATAGGTGCAGGTGCAATGCCCGAAGTTGGTTTTCTATTCGATGCAACTGCATACCACTGTCTGAATGAACCTGTGGAATTCAAAGCTGCCGGCGCCTCACAATATGTCTGGAATTTTGGTGACGGAACCGGAGTGCTCACAACAACGGGTACTCTGATCCCTGTTTACCATACATTCAGTCAGCCCGGAGTGTATGATGTTACCTTAACAGGATACAATAATTGCGGACTTTCAGACCAAAATGTTCAGCAAATTATCATCCCCGATTCCAAAATGAATATCTCAACAAATAGTGTGGATGCCAATTGTGGCGTGAACAACGGAATGGCCATTGTTACCATATCCGGAGGAAATTCACCGTATTCCTTACAATGGACCAACGGCGACATTACCATGATTGCCGACTCTTTATACGCAGGTATGTATCAGGTAAACATTACCGACAGTAAAGGATGTACAGACTTTGCCATTGCCAGTGTAAATGATTCTGAAGCTCCCACCATCTCGGTAAACAACGTTATTGATGCCTCATGCTATGGTAAAGAAGACGGTGCTATAGATATTTCCTTAATAGGTAACTCTGCGCCCTATACTTTTATCTGGTCAAACGGAAGTACCTCAGAAGATGTAAACCAACTGGAGGCAGGTCCCCACGAAGTAATTGTTCAGGACGCCAACGGATGTATCGCATCTGAAAGCATCATCATTAACCAGCCTACTCCGGTAGAGGTTACCATTGTAAAGAAAAATGCTGCTTGTGGACAAAACGACGGAGAAGCTACTGCCAATGTAAGTGGTACCACCGGACCTTTCTCATATATTTGGTCGCAAGGCAGCACCTCAAAATCTGTTTACGGACTCGCACCCGGGGCTTATACAGTTACTGTTGTTGATGCCAATGGATGTTTGTATGATGCAACCACAGACATAAGCCATACAGGTTCTCCTATTTATTCCGTTGATTCTATTATCAATTCCGGTTGTGGTGCTTCTTCTAATTCAGTTTATCTGAGTTTAATAAATGGCACAGCTCCCATTAATTATCAGTGGAGCAATGGAACCACCAACCAGGATCTGATAAATGTTGCTCCCGGAGAATATACGCTTGTTATACAGGACGGAAATGGCTGCAACGCAGTTCAAACTTTTGAACTTAATTACGAATCTCCTGAAATTCAAGCCATTTGCATGGTTACTGTTGATCCTTTAAGCCAAAAAAACGCCATAGTTTGGGAGAAACCTGCTTCAGCCGGAAATGTAGTGTCGTACAATATCTATAAGGAAAGCTCGCAAAGCGGTCTGTATTTCCTTATCGGCAATCAACCTTATGACAGTTTAAGTACGTTTATCGACATTACAGCCGACCCTTCCATACGTTCGTGGAGATACAAATTAACTGCCGTTGACGGTTGTGGAAATGAGTCGGAATATAGTCCGATTCACAAAACCATTCACCTTACCAATAATATGGGCATCAGCGGTGAAGTAAATTTAATATGGGATTATTATTCAGGAATGAACTACAGTTCAGTAAATTTGTGGCGTTACAGCAGTGTGGATGGCTGGGTGTTGATACAAACCATGCCTTCAAACCTTACTTCGTACACAGATGCCACTCCTCCCTCAGGAGCTACTTCTCTTGCATATTTTATTGAAGGTATTCCTGATAATCCATGTACCGCCACCCGTGCCGTAAATCACAATACAACACGCAGTAACCGTACTTCAGCTATCAGCGGACCCATCAATGGTATTCACGAAACAGCCAAAGAATCCTTTATGTCGCTGTATCCCAATCCAACAGCCGGCAATGTTACCCTGTATTTCAACTTAGGCGAATATGTAAAAGCTGCCGATGTGAAAGTGTACGCGCAAAACGGTTCGGTTGTTTACCAAAGTACAGTTACTGATGTGTTTGAAACCGGCTCAATAGAATTGCCACTGGAACAGCTTGCCGGAGGATTATATCATGTGTTTCTGAGCCACGGCACCACAGTGATGAACAAACGACTCGTAATTCAGAAGTAATCTCTGTTTGAACCTTTAGTAAAAACGCGCCTCCGGGCGCGTTTTTTTATTCCTTCCAGCATCCATAAAATAAATTAAACCTTGCAGTTAATCAATTACTATACCATTCAATAATTGCTTACATCACTTAATCAATTAATATTCATATCTTTATGCATACATATAAATTACAAATAATTCCTTGTAATGTAATTCTGAATTCATAAATTTACAAAGTAGTCAACTGATAAATATGAATGCAGGAAAATAAAATCCATAATAAATCTCTCATGAAATATCTAATTCTTGTACTCTATTTAAGTCCCTTAGTCTTAATCGCACAATTTCCCTGGATTGAACTGGAGGAAAAAGACGGGGTGAAAATTTCGTACCGGTATGCCGATTGCGACATGAAAATAGAATTTGACCAGGTACGGGTTCTGTTGAGATTTGAAAATAAAACTTCACAGCGTCTTGAGGTTTTTTACCATGCGGATTTATCCTACAGTGGACAATGCGTTACCTGTGAAGACCCCAACGGTGAGTACAACCGCTCGTTTAACATATCACCGAATGAAGTATTGGAAGGAAAATGTGGTGAGAGCATTGACAATCACCTGTATTTCTTTGTAAAATGGTCGGAACGGCCCAACGAAACGGAACTTACCGATTTTCATCTTAAAAACCTGACCATTGAATCTATTAAATAAATTATTATGAAGAATTTATACAAAAATATCCTTCTATTTGTAATTTGTTTAGCCGGTATTAACTACAGTACCAGTGCGCAATGTACCAATACGTCGAGCTACGGCAGTGCAACAGCGCCTGCAACCTACACCACAGTTACCATCAGCACCTGTACATACCAAAGCGAATACAATACCATCAGTAGTGTAGTTGCGGGTAACACTTATCAATCTACGTATAGTTTGGGAGGTTGTATTACAGTACATTCCGGTTCCTATAACGGCCCTGTGGTTGCCAGTGGTACTACACCACTTACATGGACAGCAACAGTTTCAGGAACCTATTATATTTCATATAATACCAGCTGTGCCTGCGGAACAGCTACCAGTTGCGGTACATCCACCATTGCCTTGGTGAATACATCCAGCTGTACCGATGGAATACAAAACGGAGCTGAAACCGGTGTGGATTGCGGCGGAACCTGTACTCCCTGTCATTGTTCCGACGGCATTCAAAACAACGGTGAAGACGGAATTGACTGTGGTGCTGTTTGCGGTACTCCCTGCCCTTGTCAGGTAACTGTTACGGGTAATCCCGGTTTAAACCTTCCCTGCGGTGGCGGTACGGTAACGCTAACTGCTGACGGTCAGGGGTCGAGCACCTATGCTTTGAACAACAACTTTGACGCCGGAAGTGCCGGTCCGGGTTGGAACGTTTCTCCTGCAGGACAATTCAATAACCCCTGCGGAACTTCTATTGATGGAGGTACCTATTTGTGGATGGGCAGTACAACAGCTGCACCCCGTACATTACAGTCAGTACCTCTGGATGTTTCATGTGGAGGAGATGTGTGTTTTGATTTGAAATTCGCTGTACCTGGGGGAGCTGCACCATGTGAAGGACCCGATTTAACCAACGAAGGTGTGTATTTTCAATACTCCACTGATGGTGGATCTTCGTGGACTACCCTATATTATTTTCAACCCAACACAAGCGGGAAACCTGATAACGTAGCCAATTGGAATCAATACTGTTTTACCATTCCTGCAGGTGGTGTTACATCTGCAACCATGTTTCAGTGGTATCAAAGCGGTTCTTCAGGTACCTGCTGCGACCACTGGGGTATTGACAATGTGGAAATTTACATTCAGAATTGTTCAGGTTTTTACTATAACTGGGATCACTTGGCACCTATTGTAGACGATTCCAATCAGGTGGTTACAGTAACATCCACAACTACCTATACGGTATGGTTTGTTAATGGAAATTACGATTCATGTTCTGCCGACATTACCATTACCGTTGATTCTTTAAATCCATTATTGGTAAACGGCTCAGCCGAAACCTGTTTGGGAGACAATGATGGCACCATAACGGTAAGCCCCGCAACAGGTGGCATTCCAAATTATACCTACCAGATTTCCGGACCCATTACTATCTCTCAGGTAAACAATGGAAGTTTTACCAATCTTCCTCCGGGAACTTATACCATCTCGGTTACTGACTCCGTTGGTTGTCAGTCGTTTTTCACCTATATCGTAAACGCTGGCCCCGATTGTTCCATAACGTCAAATTCTCCTACCTCAAAGGAACAAATCTTTATGTACTTTATACCAAACCCAACAACCGGCAATGTTACCTTGTATTTTAACTTAGGCGAATACACAAAATCTGCAGACGTGAAAGTGTACGCTCAAAACGGTTCCAAAGTGTATCAAAATACTATAACCGACGTGTTTGAAACAGGAACAATTCAATTGCCACTGGAACAGCTTGCCGGAGGATTATATCATGTGATACTGAGCAACGGCACTGCGGTGATGAACAAAAGACTCATTATTCAAAAGTAAGAATTTCTGCAATTCGATAAAAAACGCGCCCAATGGCGCGTTTTTTTGTTGAAGTCACCATTGATTTTCCGGTTAAAATGCCCGTGAAATCACTCTGATTATGTCCTGTTAAAATTCTTTCAACTATACTCAAACCTGTTATGTTAATATTAAGTTCCAGTATCCTCCGCATTATGTTCATAACACTTCTTAAATTTACAGGCAACCATACAACATGATATGCGTCATAAATTAGAAATTTTAAAGAGAAACCACATGAAATGGATTGTTTTAGTTTTATTATTTAGCCCATTAACTTCCTTTGGTCAATCACCATGGATTGAACTGGAGGAAAAAGATGGAGTAAAAATCTCTTACCGGTATGCCGATTGCGACATGAAGATTGAATTTGATCAGATACGAGTATTGCTGAAATTTGAAAACACCAACTCACGTCGCTTGGAAGTATTCTACCATGCAGATTTGACCTATAGTGGCAATTGTCTTACTTGTGATGATCCGGCAGGTGAATACAACAGGTCTTTTAATATGTCTCCAGGGGAAGTATTAGAGGGAAAGTGCGGCGAAAGTATTGACAGTCACCTTTATTTCTTTGTGAAATGGTCAGACCGAACAAACGAAACAGAACTCACCGACTTTCATTTAAAAAACCTATCAATAGAATTTATCAAATAAATTAATATGAAGAATTTATACAAATATATCCTTCTAATAGTCATTTGTTTACAAGGCATTACGTTTCATGCTAATGCTCAGTGTACTAATACTTCGAGTTACGGAAGTGCAACGGCACCTTCAACTTATACTACAGTTTCCATCAGTACCTGCACATACCAAAGCGAATATAATACAATCAACAGCGTGGTTGCAGGCAACACCTACCAATCAACATATAGTTTGGGTGGATGTATCACAGTTCATTCGGGAACATATAATGGTCCTGTAGTTGCAAGTGGCACTACTCCACTTACATGGACAGCCACTGTTTCAGGAACATATTATATTTCATACAATACCAGTTGTGCCTGCGGAACGGCCACGAGCTGCGGAACATCAACCATTGCACTGGTGAACACATCCAGTTGTACAGATGGAATACAAAACGGCGCTGAAACCGGTGTGGACTGTGGCGGCACCTGCACCCCCTGTCATTGTTCCGACGGCATTCAAAACAACGGAGAAGACGGAATTGACTGTGGTGCTGTTTGCGGTACTCCCTGCCCTTGTCAGGTAACTGTTACGGGTAATCCCGGTTTAAACCTTCCCTGCGGTGGCGGTACGGTAACGCTAACTGCTGACGGTCAGGGGTCGAGCACCTATGCTTTGAACAACAACTTTGACGCCGGAAGTGCCGGTCCGGGTTGGAATGTTTCTCCTGCTGGACAATTCAATAACCCCTGCGGAACTTCTATTGACGGAGGGACATATATGTGGATGGGAAGCACAACGGCTGCTCCGCGTACCTTACAAACAGCACCACTGGATGTCTCTTGTGGCGGTGATGTATGCTTTTACCTTAAATTCTCCGTTCAGGGTGGAGCTTCACCTTGTGAAGGCCCTGACTTAACCACTGAAGGTGTCTATTTTCAATACTCTACCAATGGTGGAGCAACCTGGACCACTCTTAACTATTTCCAACCCAATGCGAGTGGCGCTGCCGGTACCATTACCAACTGGAATCAGTACTGTTTTACCATTCCGGCAGCTGGAGTTACTTCATCAACCATTTTTCAGTGGTATCAAAGTGGTTCTTCTGGTACCTGCTGCGACCACTGGGGTATAGACAACGTGGAGATTTCTACACAGAATTGTTCAGGATTTTACTATAACTGGGATCACTTGGCACCTATTGTAGACGATTCCAATCAAGTTGTTACTGTATCTACAACCACTACATATACTGTGTGGTACACCAATGGAGTTGATGATTCCTGCTACACAGACGTTACCATAACAGTAGGTTCTTTAAACCCGTTAGTTGTTAACGGAACTGCAGAAACCTGCTCAGGCGACAATGACGGTACAATCACTGTAAGCCCTGCTACGGGTGGTACACCCAACTATACTTATCAGGTAAGTGGCCCGGTTACAGTTACTCAGGTAAGTAACGGAAGTTTCACCAATTTACCTCCCGGTACATACAACATTACCGTAACAGATGCCGCCGGTTGTCAATCGTTCTCTTCCTTTACTGTTAATGCCGGCCCTTTGTGTTGCCCCATGACCAATACACAGGCTTCAACCAACGTTACCTGTAACGGCGCTTCCAACGGCACCATCACCTTAACAGAAACCAACGGTGCGCCCACGGTTACATTTAGTATTGACGGTGGTGCAACTTCACAAACATCGGGTAGCTTCACAGGTCTGGGTCCCGGAACATATAGCATCCTTATTACCGACGGAAACAACTGTACCTACACTTCGTCAATTACCATAACACAGCCTGCCGCTCTGGTGTTGAATGCCACACCGGTGAATGCAACCTGCGGATTAAGCAATGGCTCCATTACTCTAAGTGGCAGCGGAGGTTCCGGATCGGGATATCAGTACAGCATTAATAATGGTGCTACATTCCAGGCCTCCGGTTCTTTTACAGGACTTGCCGCAGGTAACTACGACGTAGTATTACAAGACGGTAGCGGCTGCACCATTTCTCAGGTGGTTACTGTCAACAATTCCGGTGCTCCCACCATTAATAGCATTACCCCAACTAACCCAAGCTGTAACGGAGTGTGCGACGGTTCTGTGGTAGTGGTTGCCTCTGGCGGCTCAGGTGCTCTTCAGTACAGTAACGATAACGGCGCTACTTTTCAGGCATCCGGAACATTTACAGGGCTTTGTAACGGCAATTATAACATTGTGATAGAAGACGCTTTGGGTTGCCCCGCCATAGGTTCGGCTACCCTTACAGCCCCTGCTGCCATGGCATATACTGCAACTACAACTGACCTTCTTTGCAACAGTGTTTGTGGGGGAGCTATAGCGATTTCAGGTGTTACAGGTGGTAATGGTACCTACCAGTACAGCATTGATAACGGTGCTACATTCCAGGCCGGTACTTCGTTTACGGGTTTGTGTGCCGGTACCTACAATGTTGTTGTTGAAGATGGCAACGGTTGTTCTGCTTTTTCAACAGAAACGATTATTGAACCTCCAGTGCTTACCGTTACTACAACTGTTACCGATCCTACCTGTAATGGTTCCTGCGATGGAATTATTGTTCTCACAGAAGGTGGAGGTACACCTACATATCAATACAGTATAGACAACGGTGTAACATTTGTTGCTTCCGGCACTTTCAACTCTTTGTGTGCCGGCACTTACAACGTGGCTATTGAAGATGGAAACGGCTGTAAAGTTTTCGGAACCGCCACCCTTACCGACCCTGTGGTTGTAAGTTATACCTTTACAACGGTTGACCCTACCTGCGGAGCAGCAAACGGTGAAATAACCCTTACCGGTGCCGGCGGAACAGGTGCCCTGCAATACAGTATTGACAATGGCGCAACTTTTCAGGGTACAGGTATCTTTACCGGACTGATGGCAGGCACTTACAATGTTATTGTGCAAGATGCAAACCTGTGCCAGGCAACAGGCACCATAACCATATCGAACCTTTCAGCCCCGATAATTGATTTGGTTTCTACAACCGACCCTCTGTGTCCTGCAGCCTGTGACGGTACCATAACCATTACAGCTTCCGGTGGATCGGGAGCTCTGCAATACAGTATTGATAATGGAGTCACTTTCCAGGCTTCCGGCAATTTTACAGGTGTGTGCGCAGGGTCATACAGTCTACAGGTAATGGATGCCAACAGTTGTGTTGTTAACAGTTCCGCCACGCTTACCGACCCGGCAACAATAACTTTTAGTTCCAACGCTGTAGATCTTATATGTTATCAGGTTTGCGCAGGTGAAATTGACTTTACCGGTGCAAGTGGTGGTGCAGGAAGTTATCAGTACAGTATTGATAACGGTGTCACTTTCCAGGCTGCAACCCTGTTCACCGGCTTGTGCGCAGGAAGCTACAATCTTGTGGTTGAAGATGCAAACGGTTGTCAGGTTACAGGTGTTCAAAATGTATCTGAACCTACGCAGGTTACCATTAGCTACACTGCCGTTGATAATACCTGTAATCAGGCAAATGCCGCATGCGACGGAAGTATTACTATCACCGGAGCCGGTGGTACAGGCGCTTATCAATACAGCATGGACAACGGGGTTACATACCAGGCCGGAACTACTTTTACGGGAATATGCGCCGGCACTTATGACATAGTAGTAAGCGATGCCAACGGATGTCAGGCTGCCATGACGGCAACTGTAAATGAACCAATTGTACTTAATTTTACTTTCACTACAACCCTGGCAACCTGCGGAATGTCTAACGGCAGCATGACCTTAACCGGTGCAGGGGGAACAGGAATATACGAATACAGCATGGACGGGGGTACAACCTATCAGGCGTCAGGATTGTTCAGCGGTTTGGCAGCCGGTGCCTACAACAGTTGTGTGCGCGATGCCAACGGCTGCGTGTTCTGTCAGATAGTGAACGTAAACAACGACCCTGCCCAAACCATTGATAACATTGTCATTGTAGACAATACCTGCTTTGGTTCCTGCGATGGTTCTGTAACCGTTACTACTTCAGGCGGTACCGGCACCATAGAATATAGTCTGGACGGCGGACCTTATCAGGCATCCAATGTATTTACCGGCGTTTGCGCAGGTACTCATAACATCATGACTCAGGACGACAACGCATGTTTGGTAGGAGCACCTGCTATTGTAAACGAACCTGCTATCGTTGCATTTACCCCGGCTGTAACTAACCTCTTGTGCTATCAGCAGTGTATCGGCACCATAACCTTTAACGGTGTAACCGGCGGTAATGGCGTGTATCAATACAGTATTGATAACGGCGTTACATTTCAGGCATCCAACAGCTTTACCGGGCTTTGTGCCGGAGTCTATGATCTTGTGGTTTCCGACGGCAACAATTGTACAGCAGCTCAGCAGGTTACTATCACGGAACCTACCCTACTAACACTGTCAACAGCCACTACCGATGCTATTTGTAATACGTATTGCAATGGAACCGCTACGGCTACCGTTACAGGTGGAGTTTCTCCTTACAATTATGCTTGGACTGCCTCTTTGGGTATTCCTACCAATCAAAGCTTTGCCAATGGTTTGTGTGCAGGAGCCTACGACCTGATAGTAACCGACGCCAACGGATGTGTTGTAAATGATTTGGGCTGGGTAATTAACGAGCCTGCTCCTTTTGTAATCTCAACTATTACCCCTACCGATGAATTGTGCAGTGGCAGTTGTGACGGAACCATAGCTATTGTAGCCCCGGGTGCTGTGGAATTCAGTATCAATAACGGAGGTACATTCACGCCTTCGGGCAGCTTCACAGGACTGTGCTCAGGAACATATAGCATCATCGTTCAAGATGCTGCCGGATGTCAGGCAACAGGTTCGGCTACTATTTCAACGCCCAACCCATTAACGTTAACTCCGGGTAGCGATACCACCATATGTATTGGCGGAACGGCCAACATTACGGCCACTGCCGGCGGAGGTACAGCGCCATACACTTATAACTGGGACATACCTGCCACCGGCCAAACACAAAGTGTAAGTCCTGCAGCGCAAACTACTTATGCTGTTACGGTTACCGACGATAACGGTTGTATTTCTCCAACCAGATACATCACTGTTGATTTGTATCCGGCACTTCAGGTATTTGCTTTTCAGGATGCTTCTATTTGTCCCGGTGACTCCAGCCAGATTGAGGCGAGCGCAATGGGTGGTATTGGCGGCCCCTATACATACACCTGGACGAACAATCAGAATGCCACAACACTTGCCGGCGAATTACATCAAGTATCCCCTACAACAACCACTGTTTATACTGTTACTGTTACCGATGGCTGTGAATCTCCGGCCGCAACGGCTTCTGTAACAATTACAGTCTTCCCGCTTCCGGTACTTGATTTCACTTCCGATGTAACCTCAGGTTGTGTGCCTGTAACTGTAGTATTTGAAAATCTTACTTCAAATAGTTCGTTATGCACATGGGATTTTGGAGACGGCACACCCGGCGTTACCGGAGATTGCAACCCAACACACATTTTCACCTTACCCGGTTGTTACGACGTAAATCTGAAAATTGAAACCTCAGACGGTTGCATAATAGAAAGCACCGTGGACGATATGATTTGCGTATCAGCACCTCCTGTCGCCGATTTCAGTTTTGGTCCGCAGCCCACCACTGTTGTTGATACTGAAATTGACTTCACAAACCTTTCAACCGGTGCCGTAGATTATGAATGGAATTTTGGAGACGGCAGCACAATATCCACTGATGTGAATCCTACCCATACTTATCCCAACAGCGGTCCGGGTACATATCAGGCATGTTTACTGGCAACTACCAGTGCAGGGTGCTCAGACAGTATCTGTCAGTTTGTGATTATTGACGATCAGTTCCTTTTGTATGTACCCAATGCATTCTCGCCCAATGCTGACGGCAAAAATGATGTGTTTATGCCGGTCATCAATGGTTTTGAAATGACCAGCTTTAAAATGTACATCTTTGACCGCTGGGGCGAAGTCATCTTTGAAACCACCTTCCCCGAAGAAGGTTGGGACGGAACCTACAAAGGATTTGCCCCCAAACAGGATGTGTACATCTGGCGCATTGAAGTAACCGATGCTACCAGTAACGAGAAAAAACAATTCCACGGACACGTGACGGTGCTTCCTGACCAGGAATAATGCAACTTGTATCACGAAAAAACTCTCCCATGCGGGGGAGTTTTTTTTTGATTTCTTTACCATTTCCTTATAAAAATATGCTCCGGAATTTGGTTTATCCTACCTTTTACCTTACCTTTGCAAACCTTTTCGTAAGGTAAGGGTTGTATTATTAAGCGTAAATTCTAAGGAAACATCGCGTAAATTACCGGAACAATAGTCAAATCCAACACAATACATGAGACAACTCAAAATCACCAAATCTATCACAAACCGGGAAAGTCAGAGTTTAGACAAGTACCTTCAGGAAATTGGTAAAGAAGGGCTGATTACCGCCGAAGAAGAAGTAGAGTTGGCCAGAAAAATTAAACAAGGAGATCAGCTGGCGCTGGAAAAACTAACCCGTGCCAATCTACGTTTTGTGGTTTCTGTTGCCAAACAATATCAAAATCAAGGACTTACATTGCCTGACCTTATTAACGAAGGCAATTTGGGTCTGATTAAAGCCGCACAAAGGTTCGACGAAACCCGTGGTTTCAAATTTATATCATACGCTGTTTGGTGGATTCGTCAAAGCATCCTTCAGGCACTGGCAGAGCAAAGCCGTATTGTGCGTCTGCCACTGAATCAGGTAGGTTCTTTGAATAAAATCAACAAAGCTTTCAGTCGTCTGGAACAAGAATTTGAAAGGCCGCCCAGTGCCAGTGAGATTGCATCGGTTTTAGATCTACCCGAAGAAAAGGTTGCCGATACCATGCGGGTAAGCGGACGTCACGTGAGCGTGGATGCCCCTTTTCAGGAAGGAGAAGACAATTCACTGCTTGACGTACTGGTGAACAGCGATTCGCCAAAGGCTGACAATTTTTTAATGAATGAATCCTTACAAAGGGAAATTGAGCGTTCGTTAAGTACCCTTACAGAACGTGAGCGCGATGTGATTCGCCTTTTCTTTGGAATTGGTATGAATCACGGCCTGACCTTAGAAGAGATAGGCGCTAAATTTGACCTCACCCGTGAGCGGGTACGACAGATTAAGGAGAAGGCCATTCGTCGTTTGCGTCACACATCACGCAGCAAATTATTGAAATCGTATTTAGGATAAAAATTAAGAATAATGATTAAGTTAGAGGAGAGAGTTGGTTACGAATCAGAACTTAACAACTACATTAAAAGGGAAAGTGCGGCTGTAAAGCTTATTAATTACATAGGCAGATTGATGTACGACCGCGGGGTGGAGTTGGTGCTTTTCAGAAATCATTTGCTGGATAGAAGCATCAGCGACATTTTACAGTTACACGACTACGCCGGCAAGGTTGTACAGAAACCTATAGACCCTTTCACTACCGCAGAACTTGCAGAATGCTTGTACAATCTACCGGTTAAACCCAGCAAGCTGGATATTGGCAAACTGGCAAACGAGTGGCTTACGGAAGGCGGTACATCTATGACCGATTTTCTGAATAACAAATTAGCCTTTGCTTTGGGCGATGAAGAGCCTGAGTTCACACCAAAAGACGTTGTTTTATATGGTTTCGGACGTATCGGTCGTTTGGTTGCGCGGGAGCTGATTAAAGCAGCCGGCAAGGGACAGCAGCTGCGGTTAAGAGCTGTGGTAGTTCGCGACAAGAAGCCTGAAGATTTGTACAAGCGTGCTGCTTTGCTGCGCAACGACTCGGTACACGGCCATTTCCCCGGGACAGTAATTGAGGATATTCCTAATCAAAGTTTAATAGTTAACGGTCAAATTATCAAGTTTATTAATGCGGCGAACCCTGAGGACATAGACTATGAGGAGTACGGAATTTCTGATGCACTGGTAATAGACAATACGGGTGTATTTAAGAATCGTGAAGAGCTGGGACGACATTTAAATTCCAAAGGAGTTTCAAAGGTATTGCTTACTGCTCCTGGCAAGGGAATTCCCAACGTAGTATATGGTATCAACCAGAAGCATCTGGACACAGACAAGGAACAAATCTTCTCGGCAGCCTCATGCACCACCAATGCCATTTGTCCGATACTGAAAGTAATTGAAGATGAATTTGGCATAGAAAAGGGTCATATTGAAACGGTTCATGCCTACACCAACGATCAGAATTTGTTGGACAATATGCACAGCAAACCCCGTCGCGGCAGGTCGGCAGCCATTAATATGGTTATTACCTCAACCGGTGCAGGCGAAGCGATTACTGCCGTTCTGCCTCATCTTAAAGACTTGTTTACTGCCAATGCCGTACGGGTGCCTACCCCCAATGGTTCACTTGCCATTTTAAACCTTCAGTTGAAAAAGGAAACCTCTGTAGAAGAAGTAAACGCCAAATTGAAAAGGGCAGCACTTGAAGGAGAACTGGTAAACCAAATTAACTACGCCATTGACCCTGAACTGGTATCGAGTGATATTATTGGAAATACCTGCTGCTCGGTAGTTGACAGCAACGCAACGTTGGTATCTCCTGACAAGCGCAATGCAGTGATATATACCTGGTACGACAACGAGTTTGGTTATACAAAACAAGTAATCCGACTGGCAAAGCACATTGCAAGAGTGCGCAGACTTATCTATTATTGATAAAGCCTAATATCCCTGTAAAAAAGCCCCGTTAAGCGGGGCTTTTTTATACATGCAATTGCCAGCTTATTTCAATACCTTCCGACGACCCCAGGGCGCGCCTAAGAATACCTGTCAGATGCACATCGGCACCAGATTCCTCAAGGAATTCTATGGTGGTGGCATCTACATAATAATCTTTATCTTGTAATGATTCTTCTTCCAAAAGATTTTGCAGAGAAATAAACTGCTCTTCTGAAATACTACCCACCGAATTTCCACTTACCATTAATTCTACCATAACTATTAATTTAGCGGTTACACTGTTTACAAATACCCATTATTAAGAAGCTGCTGTCGCGAAAAGTATATCCGACCGGAATATCGACCACCGAAACCGGACTTTGAGTAAGACACTGCGTAGTTTTACACACATCGCATTTAAAGTGAATGTGATGATGATTATGATGCTGCGTTTGCCTGTGCTGACAAACTCCACACAAAGCATAACGAATTACACCTTCATCATCAGCAATTTTATGAACCAAATGTTCTTTAAGGAACGTGCTTAGGGTTCGATAAATGGTAACCCTATCCATAGTGGTATTTAGTTGCATTTCAATATCTTGCTCACTAAGGCCCAGATTTTTTGAGCCCATAAGAACTTCCAGAATGGCCAGACGTCCCTCTGTTCTCTTTAAATTTCTCTGCTTTAATAAAATCTCGGCTTTTGACATGCAGTAAAGATAATAAAAAATCCATTGAAATCAATCGGAACCAGCTATGCCGGCAGCAATACGAAATCCCATACCGCAAGTAGCAACTTCCGGGTTTTCAAATCTTCTTGCAGCACATTGTCCGTAGTAGGGTTGAACATCAAAACTGCCTCCCCTGTGCACGCGCATTATTTCAGGTTCGCCGGAGGCTGAACGCTCATACTTATCCTCCATTTCAACTCTCCTGAAAACATTGGCGTCAGGGTCAACCGACATGGGACGATAAACATCTAATGTCCATTCTGAAACATTACCGCTAACATTATACAATCCATAACCGTTGGGCGGATAAGATTTTACCGGTGCGGTAAAAACAAAATCGCGTCTTTCAATCAGCGGACTTCCTTTGGCGTCACTTGGAAACATATTCGCTTTTAATAAATAAGCATTTTTCTCAAATGCCATAAAGCCGTTGCCCCACGGATACAACATATTTTTATTTCCGCCTCTTGCTGCATATTCCCATTCCATTTCGGTAGGTAATCTGAAGGCCATTAAATTATTCTTCTTTGCAAAGGCCTTTCCTTCCTCAGTAGACATCAGCTCTTCGGTTAACCAATTACAATATTCCTGTGCCTGATACCAGTTTACACCTACTACCGGATAATGGTCATACGCCGGGCTGCGAAAATAGGAAGCAGTATAGCTACCCGATGTTTCAAATTTCAGCCATGCGGCAGTATCGGGCAACAGACTTAAATATGTCGCCGGGTCCACTTTTTTCTTTACTGCAGATAGAAAAGCTCTATATTGAAGATTAGAAACTTCGGTAGATGAAATAACAAACCGCGATATTGAAACCCGTCTTTGTATGGTTGACCCCGTAGAGTCCGGGTCGGCCGAAGCACCGCCTAAAGTCTCTGTTCCTTCGGGAATGATTACCAGCCCCGGTATTAAATGCTTCATTGCAGCCGGAACCCCTTTGTTTAACGGAACCGCAACTCCCTGTTTGCCTTTAACTTGTTCTTTAGGATTATTATATTCCCAATTCTGAGCTGTCAGGTTCGTAACATGAAGTAAACCCAGCAGAGTTAGTAAATGCCATGTCATTTTCATACGGTAAAGATACATGAATGCCGGTATTCGAAATAAGGTGAACAGCGTATTCTGTAGGCAAAAAAAAAATCTTATTACATTTTTAAAAAGACTAATACATCACCTGCATAAAAATAAACCCATTTTTACGATAGAGTTCGCGTACGGGCAGCAAAGCCACTTCGTGTGCCTTATTGATTTTAGCCACCAGGTACACAGGGATTCCGGGATTTTCGGTAAAAATTTCGTTTACCCGACGGTTGTATGCCGGCAACCCCGTTGGTTTCATGCTATAAAACAAGTGTGCATAACTTTTAAAACCCAGCGGATATATCAGGCATTTTTCGCCGGCGTGCTGCTTGTAAAATTCAATGGCTGCCCGCTGGCTGTAAGCCTCAACATTGGGAGTAAAAAACACGGTTGCTGAATTAACGGCAAGGGCGGTACTTACTGCAATAACAATTAAACCTTTCCTGTGATGACGGGCGAATACAAAATACAGCACTCCTGCCAATAGCACAATGCCTGTAATCCATTCAAAGCCGTACCAATGTGCCGATGCATCCAGGTTGGCAATGGCAAAACGGTCTTTGATCCAGTTCTTTTCAATGGCCTGTTGTTTAAATTGTTCAACAAACGGAAACGATATAAATATCAATGCCAGGGGGATGCCCAGCAGCAGCATACCGGCTTTAACACGAACATTGAGTTTACGATTTGGGTTTGCCAGCCATTTTTCGGCATACATGGCTGCGATAGCAGTTAGGGGGAAGTAGCACAGGGATGAGTAATGAACAATTTTGGTTTTTACAATACTGAACAGCAGCAGGACACACCAGAACAACACCATCATCCATTGTTGCTGCACCTCTTGTTTTCTGAACCCTTTAATTTGTGTGGGAACTGATGCAACAAAGAATACGGAAGCCGGGAAACAACCTGCCAGCAGCACATACCAATGGTAGAAAAACGGACCGCCATGACCGGCGTCCTGTGTTTGAAACAGGCGGATTTGATAATCAATAAAATCCTGTACAATATGTGCGCGGCCGGCAATAATTTCGGTAATAAACCATGCACTTCCGCACAACAACAGAGCCAGCACAAATGCCAAAACATGCCTTACAGTAAAAAACAACCGAAATCTGTTCAATGCCCACCAAATTCCGAAAGTCATTCCCATTACAATAATTGCCACCGGACCTTTGGTCATTACCGCGAGTCCCAGGAAAACGCCGGAAGCAGCATAAGAACGCACTGCATATTGGGGCATTTTAATGGCGTTAATAAACCGTTCTGCTGAAAGAAAAATGAACAAATTAAACCATGGGTCAATCAGTCCGCTTTTAAAATAGAAATGCGGTAAAATGCTTCCTGCATATAACAGCGCCCAGATTACTCCGGCTTTATGATTTCGCCAGCGGGAGCCCGCCCTATATATCAGAATAAGCGTAATGATGCCGCAAATCGCATTGGGCAACCGGGCTGCGAATTCATTCACTCCAAAAAAATTCATACTGAATGTTTGCATCCAGAAAAATAAGGGAGGTTTCTCCCAGAACGGCGTAAAATCGATGGTTACAGAGCTGTAGTTTCCGGTAAGCAGCATTTCGCGCGATGCCTCAGCAAAATTGATTTCGTCCCAGTCGAACAGATGCGCATTACCCAGAAAAGGAATAAACAGCACTGCTCCCAGCAAAGCCAGTAATATTTGTGTTTTTTGAGGAGATAGATTCAATATTTTTTCCAAAGAAACTGCAATAAGGGTTTATTGGGCAAAGGTATGCGCATTTTTTGGCGAACAGCAAAAACAAAAAGAGCAGTAGAAACACCAATCAGCGAACCAAATGCGATGTCGCGCAGGTAATGCTGCGACAATTGCACACGGGAATAGGCCACCAGCAACGCCACCAGAAATAACCCGAATTTAAGGTAGTTTTTCCGGGAATAAAACGCCAGGATACCAAAGAAAAAGAAAGCCGTAGTAGCATGACCCGATGGAAAACTAAAATCAAGATTATGAGAAATCCCTTCAACAGTATGAAAATCCTTTAAATGCCCAAGTTCGCTATATGGTCTTGCGTAGGTATCAAACACTTCGCGTTTCAGCAACTGAGCAATTCCACCGCTGACAAAATAGCCCAGCAGCATCAAAATACCTGCTTGCCTGTGAACAAAGAGCAGCGTTGTAAAAATGGGAATGGCAAGCACTGCGCCGTCTCCCAAAAATGTAATCCACCTAAAAATCTGGTCGGTTACCGGATGGTTGACCGATGTTAAATAAAGGTGCATGTTTTGATACGGATACATTGCGTGCAGCACGATTACAACGATGCAATATACCAGCCATGGCAAAAGAAAATACCGTTGTGTCGTAAAGTACATCCACATGTTGCGAAGATAACGGATAAGTTTGTTTAAAGCTTAAATGTTCAGGTTTCTGCAGTTGATATTCCTGTAAAAAAAAAGCCCCGCAATGCGGGGCTTACTATCGATTCATTGAAGAATTACTCTTCGCTGTTTTCTTTCTTTTTGCTTTTTTTACCGGACATTTCGTCTTTTAGTGCGGCCAGTGCGCCCAGGTCTCCGAGTGTTGTTTTTTCGGAGCTGTCGTTAATTTCCTGCACCATTTTGTTGGTACTTTTTGCCTTAGGAGAAACTTTCTTTCTGGCGCCTGCACCTTCTTCGGCACGTTCAGCCGATTCGTCGTAGGTATGCAGGTGCGAAAGGATAATTTTCTTGGCTTCCTTGTTAAATTCAAGCACCATGAAGTTTAGTTTTTCTTCAACCTTGGCGTTAGAACCGTCTTCTTTCTTGATGTACTTTTTGGGTGCGAGACCTTCCAGTCCGTAAGGAAGAGAGACAATGGCATTTTTATCGCTCAGATTGATGATGGTACCTTCATGAACGGAATCAACGGTGAAAACCGTTTCAAACACATCCCATGGATTTTCCTGCAGTTGTTTATGCCCAACGCTTAATCTGCGGTTTTCCATATCTACTTCAAGAACCACTACATCCAGCACGTCTCCAACCTTACAAAATTCGCTGGGGTGCTTTACTTTCTTATCCCAGCTAAGGTCACTGATGTGAATGAGACCGTCTACGCCTTCTTCCATTTCAATGAAAACACCGAAATTAGTAAAGTTCAACACCTTGCCGGAATGTTTGCTTCCCACAGGATACTTAGCATCAATACCATCCCATGGGTCGGGCATCAGCTGCTTCATACCCAGTGACATTTTCCGTTCTTCACGGTCAAGATTCAGAACAATGGCCTCCACTTCGTCGCCTACCTTCAGGAAATCCTGAGCAGAGCGCAGGTGCTGGCTCCAGCTCATTTCGCTAACGTGCACAAGACCCTCAACGCCGGGTGCCACTTCAACGAATGCGCCATAATCGGCAAGTACAACTACTTTACCTTTTACTTTATCGCCAACATTCATGTTCGGGTCCAGGGCCTCCCATGGATGAGCATTCAGCTGTTTAAGACCTAAAGCAATACGTTTCTTATCGTCGTCAAAGTCAAGGATTACAACATTTATCTTGCTATCCAGCTGAACAATTTCCTCAGGATGATTGATGCGTCCCCAGCTTAGGTCGGTGATATGTATTAAACCATCTACGCCGCCCAGGTCGATAAATACGCCGTAAGAAGTGATATTTTTAACGATACCTTCCAATACCTGACCCTTTTCAAGGCCACCGATAATCTGACGTTTTTGTTGTTCCAGTTCGGCTTCAATAAGGGCTTTATGAGAAACCACCACGTTTTTAAATTCGTGATTGATTTTAACAACTTTAAACTCCATATTTTTACCCACGTACACGTCGTAATCGCGGATGGGTTTTACGTCGATTTGTGACCCGGGAAGGAATGCTTCCAAACCAAAAACGTCTACAATCAAACCACCCTTGGTACGGCATTTTACATAACCCATAACAATTTCGCCTGACTCCAGTGCTGTATTCACACGCTCCCATGCACGCATGGTACGGGCTTTTTTGTGAGAAATAATCAGCTGACCGTTGCGGTCTTCCTGAGATTCAACATACACTTCCACCTTATCGCCAACGGCCATGTCGGGGTTGTAGCGGAACTCACCGGCAGGTACTACGCCTTCGCTTTTGTAACCAATGTTGATTACCACTTCTTTTTTTGTTTTGGCAACAATGGTTCCCATCAGCACTTCGCGTTCAGCAATTTGACTCAGGGTGTTGTCGTAAACATCGTTCAACCGCTTGCGGTCGTCAGCAGAATAGGTAATTTCGTGTTCGTATTTTTCCCAGTCAAAAGAGGCCAGGTCAATTACTTCACGTACAGGTTTTTGAAATACAGGTGTATCATCGTCTGAACCTTCCTCAACAGCTACATCGTCGGCAGCATCAGAAGTTTTGGTTTTGCGGGCACGATTTCCTGATTTTTTCACGTTTTCTGCTTCAGAAGCAGCTTCTGGTTGGGTTTGCGGAGCCATTTCATCTCCGATGTTTTCTAATTCTTCAGCCATTGGGCGAATTATTTGTATTCTGCTCCGGGCGGCATCTGAGCAGAAGGGTTTAACATCCGTGTTGCCGAACCACGGTTTTTAAAGAGGGCGCGAAGGTACAACTTTGGTTACGAATAAAAAAATTATCGTATCATTATTTTAGAGGACGCCGAGAAATCGCGACGGGTTACGGTAACGATATACATACCCGGCTCGGGGAAATCAACTTCCATTCTTTCAATATTACTTTGTAATACAGCCTGATGTACCTTCTCTCCATTCAAACTATGAATGGTAATTTCAGCACCGCTGCACACGGGACATGCCAGAAAAAATTTTCCTGCGGACGGGTTGGGATACACTTTCAGCAATACTTCAGGCGCAGCCGGTACGGTCTGGTTTAAATTCATAAGGTACGCCGAAACATAAAGCCCTGCGCCTTCCTGCCAGTTCACCCGGTAGAACGGAAGCACGGTTCCGATGGCATCCTGAAACTGAATATATACGTATTGAACATCATTTTCAACAACATAACTCAATCTATTATCAACATTCCAGTGCTCCAGCCTAACAAATAATGTATCGCCCGATACTCTTACTGAAAACGGTGTAGCCAGTCGGTTGCGCCAGTAAGCACCATATTCCTCTAAGGGCACTATATTGACACCCTGTTGCAAACTGTCAAGAAACTCTTTCTGTGCTTCAACCTTATATTGACGGTTGGGATGGATGAGCAATACCGTAGGAGCATTGTTTGCCGCATTTTTACGGGTAACGCTGTTCCATACTGCCACCTTTTGACGGTAATTGGTATCGTTTATCGGGTCGCTGCTAAACACATCGCTGATGGTCATGGGCACTTCCAGTACATTGGTTACCCTACCGCTAAATATTCTTTCGTTAATGGAATAGAACGGAAAATTGGTGAGAATATCGTTAGCGCTGAAAGTACTATTGTATAAATATCCTAAAGTATCCAATCCTAATGGCAATAATTTGGGATACCCTAAGTGTCCGGCACGAAAACCCTGCACAAAAACACCGTGGTCGTTCTCAATTAAATGCTTACTTACCTCCAGTTCGCCCAGAATACTTCCGCCCGATGTAGAAACACCATTATAATAAGGTGTATAATTAAAAGCTGTGTTTCCTAAAACTCCTAAGGGAAATATGGCATCAACATAAAAATCAGGAAAATGCCCCACCGAATGCGACGACAGTGTATGCCCTTTTAACTTAACGTACTGAATTTTATTCCAGCTGCTCAGGTAAAACGGTGCCATCCATGCGTCGCTAAAATACCGGGTTGTGATATTATACGAGCATCGGATGTTGCGGCTTTGCTCAAAATCGGCAAACAGCCACATGGTGTCCAAAGCGGTACCCGAATCAATATCGTGGGTTATCATTACCGTAGTTTGGGCATCAGCCGGCTGTGTGTGACAGCGCACCAGTTGCGAAACATGAATGCGGCAAACATTGCGAAGCAAAAACATAAAAACATCGGTAGTAGGCTCGAAACCATTACTATAAGTACGGTGTGCGTTATTATCGGCGCCGATAATATTCCTGAAAATGACATCTCTGAAATCGCATCCCAGCATATAGGTTCTGCCAACACCGTAATGATTGACAAAGAACGCGCTACTGCCATCATCATACATTCCCAGCACGGTAGCTGTAACGGGCTGATAGCTCCGCGACGTAAAGGTAACCATTTGTGAGGCCCTGCCTAACGAAATCGTAAATTCCAATGAATCATCAATTTGATAAAACAACGGGGGCAAGGCTGTTGTATCAAAGGATATGCTGAACCGGTTATCGGCCGATACTTCAGCATTCACCCCAAACAAATTATATAACAAGGTATCGCGCAGCACAGAAGTTACCACTACCCCGCCGTTGACGACGTAATTTTGAAGGGAGTCACGCTCGGGTTGTGTAAAGGTAGTTTGAAGAATGCGTGGAATAAATATTACAGGATAATTCAGCGCCGTTGACATGTTAACTTCCTGCACAAAGGAAATACCCGTAACCTGAAGGGCATGCTGCAACGAAGCCTGACGGCTGTTGTTGGTTTCGGCATTTCGCACTCCAACATCCAATATACAAACCTGTTGGTTCCATTGACTAACAACGGTACATGTGTAAAATATGGATATACACAATAAAAGATACTTCATGCGGCAAAGTACGGAATAAAATAATGATTGACCTTGTGCTGCCTGCAGAACTTTTTTGGCCACTGACAGTTCAAGGCAACTGCGATAAACCGGTAAAAAGAATTATCCGAACTTAACACTGATATTTTGCAGTTTCAAATAAAATTCATAATATTGAGGCAGATGTAATGCATATGGAAACGGTACGTATTCAGTCCATTCACCACCGCGGGGAAGACCGTTTGGCCATTTTTTTCAGCCGAAATGCCAGACTGAACGGGGCTATCCGTAACATACCCGGCACGCGGTGGAGTGCCACACACGTATGCTGGCATGCCCCCGACAACGATGAAAGTCGCTGGAAAATCAAAGAATTTTTGGGTATAATTGCAGATATTACCTGGGAGTCCCCTGTTAAAAAGCCCACGGTTACAGTTGCTACGAGCAAAACAACCAACCGTCAAAAGAAACCGGCCCCGGCACTGTTGCCCAACATGGTGGAACAAATGAAGGAATTTAAGTACAGGTTAAAAAACCGAAGATTTGCGCAAAGCACCATTGATACCTATGTACAATCTATGGAAGTATTTTTGCGTTTTTTTTCCGGCAAACCGGTTCAGGACATTACCATCAGCGATATTGTTCAATTCAACAACGACTATATTTTAAGGCACAACTACTCATTGTCGTATCAAAACCAGGTACTGAATGCCATTAAAAAATTCTATACGGTAATGGGTATTAAATCTTTGGATATTCAAAAGATTGAGCGTCCCCGTGGCGAACGCAGATTACCGGTAGTGCTTAGTTTACAGGAGACAGAGAGTCTGCTGAGTGCTTTGGACAATCTAAAGCACAAGGCCATGCTGGTACTGATTTATTCGGCCGGTTTGCGCCGATCGGAACTGTTGAATCTGGGACTTACCGATATAGATTCAGACCGGATGCAGATACATATAAAGCAAAGCAAGGGCAAAAAAGACCGCATGGTTCCGCTTTCGCCCCTTGCACTGGACATTCTACGGCAATATTATTCGAGATACAAACCCAAGCAATATCTGTTTGAAGGGCAAACTGATGGAAGGTATTCAGAAAACAGCATTCAGGCCGTATTCAAAAATGCAAAAGAGAAAGCCGGCATTGAAAAACCCGTAACTTTGCATAGCTTAAGACACAGTTATGCAACCCATTTACTTGAAAATGGAATTAATCTTCGGTATATTCAGGAGATCTTAGGACACCAGAGTCCCAAGACTACACAACTTTATACCCATGTAAGCAGTGAAAATCTGACGAGAGTGCCGAGTCCATTAGATATGATGAAATTAAAGAAAAAATAATGCCCCATAGTAAGCAACACAAACATGTAAATATCGAACCAATTTTAGGTGTATATGTACAACTTTGGGTAGAAAAAGTGTATATATAAACGAGTTGTATGCAATTATGGCGCAAAAGACCAGATAAA
>CAZDUI010000022.1:0-62950 GCA_964508605.1 uncultured Weeksellaceae bacterium
GCCAATCCCGCCGAAGGCCTTACCCCGCTGGAAGTGAACTTTGTGAACCAAAGCACAGGTACCCAGCATTACACTTGGTATGCACAGGCCGATACT
The DNA here is from genome assembly GCA_964508605.1 of uncultured Weeksellaceae bacterium. GTDB lineage: Bacteria > Bacteroidota > Bacteroidia > Flavobacteriales_D > CAZDUI01 > CAZDUI01. The sequence continues at coordinate 97 of CAZDUI010000022.1, forward strand.
GCCATAACATTTAACTACACACATACCTTTCAACAGGAAGGCGACTACAATGTTATGCTGGTGGTTTATAACACCGACAGCACCTGCACCGATACGGCACGCACGGTAATTATGGCAAAAACCGCTATTTTTCTTGAAATGCCCTCTTTATACCATCCTGGGAATGACGGCACCTACACACTGAAAACCCGTGGCATTACAAACCTAAAACAACAGTGGTTCGATGCCTCAGGCCGGCTGGTGTACAACCTAACCACAGCCCTGCAACCCGGCGAAACTCTCACTAATGGCACCCTGCAAACTCTGGCCGCCGGCACCTATCTGTACCGCATTACCGCCACCGGCATTCACAACGAAACCGAAGTCTTTGAAGGAAAAGTGGTGATAGTGAGGTAAATGGTTGAGGGTGGAGGGTCAGAAAATAGGGGAATATTCACCCAACTCCCAACCCATCAACTCATCAACTCCCCCTGATAGCTATCAGATCCCAACTCCTAACCTTTTAATCATCGGGTTCCCAACATTTCTTCTAAATTGTCCACAACTACAGTGCACCTTCGGTCAATTATTTATATTTGCGGCCATGCATCAAGCCATACTGATTATTGACTTCGGTTCGCAATACACTCAACTAATTGCCAGACGAGTGCGCGAAATGAATGTTTATTGTGAAATTTATCCCTGTACACATTTTCCTTCAGATGCCGGTAGGTTTCAGGGAGTAATATTATCAGGCAGCCCTTTTTCGGTACGAAAATCTGACAGTCCAAAACCCGACCTTTCCACATTTACCGGTACAATCCCCATACTGGCCGTTTGCTATGGTGCGCAATTACTGGCTCATCAGGCAGGCGGCGAAGTAGTGGCTTCTGAAACCAGAGAATATGGCAGAGCAATTTTAACAGAAACTGACGCAGATGATGAATTAACGGCCGGTGTAAATAATCATTCTCAGGTTTGGATGTCGCATGGAGACACCATCATGTCGATTCCGGAAAATTTTAAGGTGATTCTAAGTACCCGGGACGTAAAAGTTGCGGGTTATCGTGTTGTCAATCAACAAATATGGGGTATTCAGTTTCATCCGGAGGTTTACCATACCACCGACGGAAGTCGCTTGCTTCAAAATTTTGTGAAAAATATTTGTGGTTGCACCGGCGACTGGACACCTGCCGGATTTGTTCAGGAAACCGTTCAAAATCTTCAGCAACAACTGGGAAATGATAAGGTAGTTCTGGGCCTTAGCGGAGGTGTTGACAGCAGCGTTGCTGCCCTGCTTTTACACAAGGCAATAGGCAGTAATTTGTATTGCATTTTTGTTGACAACGGTTTGCTGCGCAAGAATGAATACCAAGACGTTCTGGAAAGCTATCGCCACCTGGGACTGAATGTTACCGGTATTGATGCCGCCGGTCAATTTTATGAAGCACTAAAAAACACCACTGACCCTGAACTGAAAAGAAAAGCTATAGGACGCGTTTTCATTGAGGTATTTGACCGGGAAGCACAGAAAATAAACGGTGTAAAATGGTTGGGTCAGGGTACTATCTATCCGGACGTTATTGAATCTCTATCCGTTAAAGGACCATCGGCTACCATTAAAAGCCATCATAATGTGGGTGGATTGCCCGAGAAAATGAATTTAAAAGTAATAGAACCACTGCGTTCATTATTCAAAGATGAAGTAAGAAGGGTTGGTGCTGAAATGAAATTGCCTGAAATTATTCTAAACCGTCATCCGTTTCCGGGACCGGGGCTGGGCATTCGCATTCTGGGAGAAGTTACGGCAGAAAAGGTACGCGTTTTGCAAGAGGTGGATGCAATTTTTATTGACGGATTGAAGCAGCATCAATTATACAATAGTGTGTGGCAAGCCGGTGCCATTTTACTTCCGGTGCAAAGCGTGGGCGTAATGGGTGACGAGCGAACTTACGAAAATGCTGTTGCACTACGCGCTGTTACATCAACCGACGGAATGACTGCTGACTGGTGTCATCTGCCGTATGAATTTCTGGGAAAAATATCTAACGAAATCATTAATAAAGTAAAGGGTATTAACAGGGTAACTTACGACATCAGCAGTAAACCACCTGCAACAATTGAATGGGAATGAACAGAAAAATAAAGAATATTATCCAAATTCCACTGGTATTGCTATTTCTGCTGATTACATGTGCTTCCTCTATTGCGCAACCAGCTGATGCTAAAGTAGATCTGTACAATGGCAAACAATGTTATGTACATAAAATTGAAAAAGGAAACACCCTTTATGGCATCAGCAGAACCTATAAGGTGGAAATTGAAACCATAACAAACGCTAACCCAAAATCTTCCGAAAAACTGAAGCCCGGCGATATACTTTATATTCCTGTTCCGGCAGACAGACTGACTTTGATTAAGCCAACCGATTCGCAAATAAAACCCGTAGATACGTTGAAACCCGTTGCTGCGGACACCACCAAGCCTTGTAAAAGGCATACGGTAAAGCAGGGAGAAACTTTGTATGGTATCAGTCGTCAACACAATATAACCGTAGCTGAAATTGAAAAGGCAAATCTGTTTCTTCAAAATTCTTCCTTACATCCCGGTATGGAACTGTGCATTCCCGGGAAGGCCGTATCTGATAATACAGTGAATAATCAGCAGCAGACTTTACCCGAACTAAAAGTAGATTCCTTGCACAAACACACGGTACAAAAAGGGGAAACACTTTATTCTATCAGCAAAAGATTTATGCTTTCGCAAAACGATATTAAAGAAGCAAATAAAGGATTGCCCAACGGGTTAAGAACCGGAGATGTTATAATAATCCCTCTGTATAAAATTACAGACAGAGAAGTATTGGTTAAACTTATTCCTACACTTCAGAGTCCTGATACTTCTGCACAAAACACCCCTCAACTGAAAGAAAAATATAAAATCGTATTTCTAATTCCTTTTTTCCTTGACATTAACGCTTCTGTAATGTCAAAAGGCACGTCGTTGAAACCTGCTGAATTACATGGCCCTACCCGGAATGCCATTCAATTCTATATGGGTGCTAAAACAGCTATTGACTCCTTGAAAAAAGCCGGTCTTAATGCCGACATATTCTTTTACGATACCGCAAAAGATACGGTAAGATTACAGAAGCTGCTAACATCAGGTAAGCTTGATGACGCCGATTTAATTATCGGCCCATTTTATAGCACCACCGTGCAAATGACCGTTGCTTTTGCCTCAGAAAAAAATATTCCGGTTATTTTACCGGTTCCACAAAATAATAAAGTGCTGCTGAATAACCCGCATGTAGTAAAGGCTATTGCCAGCATTTCCAGTAAAATTGAAGGAATGGCCGAATTCATTGTAACAAGCCACCCCGGCGCAAATGTGGTGCTTCTGAATAGTAAGAGAAAAGACGATGAAGACGCTTACGAGTTGTTCAGACACAAATACAATGAATTGGTAAATAGTGGAAAATATCCTTCTGCAAAACCTTTGAAGGAGACTGAAAGTACCGGTAGCTCACAAGGATTGAAGGGAAATATGAGCAAAAGCGATCTGAATATTCTGGTAGCTCCTTCAAAGGACATTACTTTTGTTAGCAGTATTGTTACCCGTTTGGTTGCAGTAAGAAATTCATATGATTATTATATTGCCGATTTTTGTCTTTTCGGATTGGACGACTGGGAAAAATTTAACACCTTCGATCTTACCTACAAGCACAGGGTTAAATTACATATGGCGGCTGCAACCTTTATTGATTACGATACACTTTCAGTAAACCGATACATACGTAACTTTAGACAACAATATAAAACCGACCCCGAAGAGTTCGCATTTTTGGGTTTCGACGTTTCCTACACTTTTATTGCAGGCCTGATGAACTATGGAACCGGCCTTATTGCCGCCTGTAACAATATGCAACATGAAGGCTTAAGCATGACGTTTCGTCTGGAACAGGTGGGTGAAGGTAACGGAATGGAAAACCGCGGTGTACAAGTACTGCGGTACGACGACTGGGATCTTAAAAAAGCCAAAGGACCCGATGATTTCAGAAAAAAGAATTGAAGATTCTTTCCGGCAAATTCAAAAAAAGATATGTTCTGAACTTGAATTACATGACGGTAAAGCCCAATTTGTTAGCGATGTATGGCACCGACCCGGAGGGGGAGGTGGAATTTCCAATGTGATTTCGTCGGGGCAACTTATTGAAAAGGGCGGAGTGAATTTCAGCGCTGTATTTGGCGAATTTTCCGATGAACTGAAAACGGAATTCAACGTGCCTCATAAAGAATTTTATGCCACAGGTGTTTCCATTGTACTGCATCCGGTCAATCCTTTTGTTCCTATTATTCACATGAATATACGGTTCTTTAAAATGAACGAACAAACATGGTGGTTCGGAGGAGGCATTGACCTTACACCCCATTATGTGGTACCGGAACTGGCAAAACAATTTCATATAAAATTGAAAGAAGTATGCGATAAGTACAATTCAACATGGTATCAACAATTTAAACAACAGGCCGACGATTATTTCTTTATTCCTCACCGCAATGAAACACGGGGCATTGGTGGTATTTTCTTTGACCGGCTGAATGAAAAAACAGCACCTTTTGAAACCTTGTTTGATTTTGTTTGCAGCGTTGGAAACACTTTTATTCCCGCATATTCCGCTCAAACTATCCATAAAAATCAACCTTTTGATGAAAACCATGTGACCTGGCAAAAAATACGACGGGGCAGATATGCAGAGTTCAATCTGGTTTACGACCGCGGCACGCGATTCGGACTGCAAACACAAGGCCGAACAGAATCCATACTTATGAGTATGCCTCCTGAAACTTTCTGGCAATACAATTATCAGCCTACCGTTATGGAACAAAATACACTGAACTATTTGAAGAAAGGTATAACCTGGATATAAAACCTATTGATTACCGTTATGAAATTAAAACTCATTATTGCTTTTGTAACACTGTTGAGCGGAACCGTTACTCAAGCACAGGAACAATGCCTGCCCGATTCGGCAAACCTGGTATTAAAATTTAACAACCCATCACTGAAGCAATCATGGATTCATGTATTTTTTAACACCACTAAAATCGCACTTTATAAAGATACCACAGACTTTGCTTACTTAAAAGTTCCCCCGGGAGAATACAATCTTGAATTTGTGGCTCCCTATATGAAACCTGTTACCCTTGAAAATGTAAAGTTTGAAACGAAGGGAAGGCACGAATTGCAAATCATTTTTGAGCCGATGGACATTGTCACGCCTGAAATTCAGTTCAACTACGACAAACCGGTAATCTATCTTTACAACCCTACAGAGCTGGACTTTACTTTAAATATTAGCGGATATAAAAAGCTGGGCTTCACATATCCGTACAGTGAAAATGGCCACTGGCAGGGCCGAATGCTGCCGGAAAGGGGTATCGAAGTGAATAAAAGAATTTATCCCTACCTTTTCTGGGAAGGCAGTTCGTATGAAATGTCATCTCAAAATCTCGCCTTCAATACAGTTAACAAAGCAAACTGGGTAGATTATTTTGAAAAATCACTGTACGGTTTCGGCCTGAATTCAAAAGAAATCTCAGATTTTATTACGTATTGGCTGCCACGCATGCACCATGAAAATGTTCCGGCATTCAATATCTGTTTTATCGCCCAAACTGAATACGATAAAATGATCCCTATGAAAATTTCACCCGTTCCCGATAATATCGTTCGTGTATTTATGGTAGCAGTGCCCACATTTACCACATCTAATGCTTACAACTTTAATTTCAGAGAAATAAAAGAACCCATCAGAAGCGGTTTTACAGTGATAGAATGGGGAGGTACTATTTTATCTGAACAGGGGGAATAGAACCGGGAAATCCAGAAGCCTTTATAAAACGATCAGTCAACCGGCTGATGGCGTAATTGCCAACATTTTCAAAACGCACCTTCTTGGCATCATTTAGACGGCAACGAGATAAATCTGTCCGAAAGTATATAAAAGTCACGTGCAAATTCCGGTGTGTTAATTTGTGTTCGAACTGATATTTTCCCAACACATCCCCGTCTGTTGCCAATTGCTTAAGCAACATTGCATCGGTGTTTGTCGCGTCCGCTTCCTCAGCAACAAACTCATACAACCCGAACCAGATATCCTTAATATTCATGCGTTTATAAATAATGGTTTCCCCCGTTTTCAAATCTACAGGAACATAATAGGTAATAAATCTGTCCTTTACATCCGGTTTTCTTTTGGGCACCGGCAATTCCGACGTTTTGCCATTCCGCAATGCAAAACACCACTCACTCAACGGACAATGGGTACACTCAGGGTTTATAGGCTTGCACACCAACGCCCCTAGTTCCATCAAAGCCTGATTAAAATTTCCGGGTTCACTGGTATCAATAACGGAATTCAGCCGGTTCAATATTTCCTTGCGTCCCTTGGTATTCAAACCATCGGTATATATTCCAAAAAACCTGGCACTTACTCTGATCACATTTCCGTCAATAGCTGCTACCGGTTCCTTAAATGCGATACTTGAAATAGCAGCAGCAGTATAGGGGCCTATACCCTTTATAGCTATAAGCTTTTGATAAGTATCCGGAAATTCCCCGCCATACAGGTTTAGAATCTGACTTGCAGCAGCATGTAAATTTCGTGCCCTTGAGTAATACCCCAGCCCCTGCCAAACCTTCAAAACATCATTGATATCAGCCTCAGCCAGAGACCTTACATCAGGAAATGCATCAATAAATCGAAGATAATAATTCATGCCCTGGGCTACCCTGGTCTGTTGCAAAATCACCTCACTAATCCAGATACAATATGGATTTTGGGTTGAGCGCCAAGGCAATGCTCGTGCATTCACTAGGAACCAGTTGAGGATTTGCTTCGTGAAATTCAAAAGTTTAACGGCCTAAAAGTACAAATTGTCTAAAAATTAAACATTTTATAGCTGTACTTTGTTTTCGGTATATATATTTGTCACACAAATTTAAACCTTTAAAAACCAAAACAAATGACAAAAGCGGATATCGTTTCTCAGATTGCTGAGAAGACCGGTGTGGAAAAGCAAGTAGTAATGACTACTGTGGAAGCCTTCATGGAATCTGTAAAAGGATCTCTTTCAAAAGGTAATAACGTTTACCTACGTGGTTTCGGTAGCTTCATCGTTAAGAAGCGCGCTGAAAAAACCGGACGTAACATTTCTAAAAACACTACCATCATTATTCCAGCCCACAACATCCCTTCTTTCAAGCCTGCGAAAACTTTCGTAGAGTCTGTTAAGAAGAATGTTAAGGTTAAGAAGTAATTCACCTTTCAAAAGTAGCCCCTTGCAGGTTAAGTATTTTTTACTACCTTTGGCGGCGCTTTTATTGGTGTCTGCAGTATTGCTGGCTCCACGAAAGCCTGAAGTACTGCGAGATACCGGCAAAATCACAGAAGAGCAAGCCAGTATTGAGCTTGCTCTTCTTTATGTTAACAGCAACAATCCCATGAAGGGAATATTGATGCTGAAAGGACTCAGGGAAAAATTCCCTGAAAACCTTGATGTAGTTTGGCATTTGGGGAATTTTACCCTAAAAACCGGACAACATGACAAAGCAGAGGCTTATTTCAATGATTTTATTGAAATGGCCAAAGAGGATAAAGTAAAAAGAAGTGCCGGTATGATATTGCTTAGCGATGTTTATGCCGCACAGGGAAAGCATCCTGAAGCTGTAGATTTGCTGATGGAAGCAGGTAAAATGGTTAACGATACCGCAATGAAAAACGCGGTTATACATAGATTGAACGAGTATTTAAAAAACAATTAATTATGCCAAGCGGAAAGAAAAGAAAACGCCATAAAATGGCTACGCACAAAAGAAAAAAGCGTTTGAGAAAGAATCGTCATAAGAAGAAAAAATAATCTTCTTATTTTCTTATTTCAAGGGTGAGCCGGGTGGTTCGCCCTAAAATTATTATATATAGTATTGTGAGTCTGGAATTAGTAATACACAAAACCGACTCAGGTGTTGATGTGGCCTTGTTGCGCGATCAGAAACTGATTGAATTGCATCAGGAAAAGGGAGGAAGTCAATTTCAGGTAGGTGATGTTTATCTTGCAAAAGTAAGAAAGGTGGTTCCAAGCCTGAATGCCGCTTTTGTAGATGTAGGCTATGAAAAAGATGCATTCCTGCATTACCTTGACCTGGGACCGCAATTCAGCACACTGAGCAGATACGTTAAGGAATTATTGAATAAAAAGCATCAGGATTACGACCTGTCCTCAATAAAACTTGACGCTGATATTGATAAAAACGGAAAAATGCCCGATGTACTGTCAGGTAGTCAAACCGTATTGGTACAAATTGCAAAAGAACCTATATCCAGCAAAGGACCACGGCTTACATCTGAAGTTACACTGGCAGGCCGGTATGTTGTTCTAGTACCTTTCTCTGACAAAGTTTCTGTCTCTCAAAAAATAAGAGATGCCGAAGAAAGAGAAAGGCTAAGACGCTTAATTACCAGCATCAAACCAAAAAATTTCGGAGTCATTGTCCGTACGGTGGCCGGCGATCAAAAGGTGGCCGAACTGGACCAGGATTTAAAAAATCTTCTGAATAAGTGGATTCAGATTACAAGTAGCATTGCTAAGGCCGAAATGCCCAAAAAAGTTCACGGTGAACTGGACCGTACTTCCTCTATTCTCAGAGATATGCTGAATCCCGACTTTACGAATATCTATGTAGACCACGAGCAAACAGCCGATGAAATTAAAGAATATGTAAGAGAAATTGCCCCGGGCAAAGACGCTATAGTAAAATCCTTTAAAAGTAAGGTAAGTATTTTCGACCACTTTGGTATTCACCGGCAAATTAAGGCTTCTTTTGGCCGGAAAGTAAGTATGCCCAGCGGCGCATATCTTATAATTGAACATACCGAAGCCATGCATGTAATTGATGTGAACAGCGGCAACAGAAAAGGCGGCAACAAGGCTCAGGAAGAAAACGCCCTGGAAGTAAACCTGGAAGCAGCAGAAGAAATTGCAAGGGTTCTGCGGTTAAGAGATATGGGAGGCATCATCTGTGTGGATTTTATAGATATGGCCAACAAGGAATACAACAAACTTCTTGTGGACAAACTAAAAGAATATATGAAGTTAGACCGTGCAAAACACACGGTACTGCCTCCAAGCAAATTCGGCGTTATTGAAATTACACGCCAGCGAGTACGACCCGAAACCGATATTGAAACCAACGAAGCATGTCCGGTTTGTGCAGGTACAGGTGAGGCTCGCGCAAGTATTCTGGTTTTAGATGAAATTGAAGGTGAACTTAAATTCCTGTGTGAAGAAAGAAAACCCGGTTTCCTGCTACTGAGAACTCACCCTTTTATCGCCGCATACCTTACCCAAGGTCTCTTTTCTTCCATCAAGAAAAAATGGGCAAAAAAATATAAAGTGAAATTACAGGTCATGGGGCTTACCGATTATCATCTTCTGGAATTTGCCTTCTTTGATAAAAATGATGAACGCATGGAAGTTTGAAACCTGGTGAAAGTACATATACCGAATTTCTTTCCAAACTAAAGAATTACTGCGCTTTGCGGGAACGATGCTGCAGTGAAGTAACACGATATGCCGAAAAATCAGGCATGTCAAAAGAAATGACCGACAAAGCCATCAGAGCCCTGAAAGATCAAAATTTCCTGAATGAAGAACGATATGCAAATGCATATGCCCACGATAAGTCGAAAATAGAATTGTGGGGACCTCTAAAAATTAAACAGTCTTTGTATTCCAAGGAAATTCCTGAAAATCTGATCAACAAATGTCTTAAAGTGTTGCAGCAAACCGGTGAAGATGACATACCTTTTCAGTTATTATACAGATATGCTCCTCTGCCCGATAAATACAGCAAAGAAGGACAGAAAATTATTCGGCGGCTCGCCGCTAAAGGCTTTTCGTTGGATACCATCTTAAAATGCTACCATCAAGTTCTTGATAATCCGCATAAAAGCTAATTATTACGATATACTTATTCACACAACCGATAGAAATTCAGCAATCACAACTCACTATATAACAATATATTAGTTTTATATTAATGAATTATTAACCATACCGTAACAAAAGATTACATCTTTTCATGATTTGGATGGTGTGAAATTCAAAACAATTTCATAAATTTGAAACCTGAATTAAAATAAAACATTAACAAATCCTTTAATTATGAAGAAAGTTTACCTTGTACTTGCTGCAGCTATGGTAGGCGGTGCTTCTTATGGTCAGGTCAATTTTGGCCCCTTTAAGGCATCCAGTCTCGTTGACGCAAGAAACACTCCACAAGAGACCCGTATTCACAACGTGAATACCAACACACCTTCTGCCAATCGCGCTGTGGTTTGGTCAGATGATTTTACTAATACTGCCAACTGGGCCTTATCAACAGGTGCAGGTCATACTCCGGTAGGTTCAAGTAATCCGGGATGGGAATTCGTTACTGCTCTACCTTCCTCATTAACAGGTCAGGGGTCTTACACTACTCTTGCCTCTACATCAGGTGGTAACTTTGCATTCATCGATTCTGATGCGCCCGGTGGCTCTGCTACTCAGGATGCTACCATTACATGGAACGGTACTGCAATCGATTTATCTTCTGCCGGTACTAACTTCCTTTCACTGGAGTGGCAGCAAATACACAGAATGTTCTACGATATTCATACACTGAAAGTATCGGTAGACGGTGGTTCTACATTCACTGACTATGAAGTAAATACCATTTACGGTGCCGATGTTAACAATTATCTTGGACACCAGTCTATTCCCAACCCACAAACTGTAAATTTGCCTTTGGGCGGTTTGTTTGACCCATTTGTAACCGGCGGTGGCACACTAAACAACGTAGTTATTGCTTTTAACTATGTTGGCGCATGGGATTGGTACTGGGCTATTGACGATATTAATTTCATCACTACTCCCGACCACGAAATGAACCAGTTGCATGGTCGTCATGCTTCTGCAACTTTAGATCCTGTTTGGGGTGACCTGATTCCATACAACACCATTGCTTCAGGTCAAATCAATCCTGCCGGTTATGTATTCTTCAACGAAGCCGTAAACGAAGGCAGCCAAACACAAGCCACAGGCAGTTTGCTTGCTACCGTTATGGATGGTACTACTACCGTATTTACCGGTACCGGTCTTGGTTATTCAAACATTGCCCCTATCGATACCCTGCGCGATACCACTACTACTACATTCGTACCCAACAGCACCAACTATGTTCTGTACGATGTTGATGTTGACGTAACTTACACCAACCTGGCAAGTGACGATAACACAGCCAACAACAGCGAAGCCTCAACTATGGAAGTTACTCAGTATATCCATGGACGTGCGCCTCTGGGTTACAGCAGCAGCGGTTCATGGAACGGTGCAGGCAATGCTTACATTATGGGACCTGAAATTGTAGCTTACGCTAACCAAACTGTTTACGCCGTGCGTGTAGCCCTACATCCTAACACAGATGCAGGTGCCGTTATCTATCCTTACATCGTTGAAATGGATCCAATGGCTGCCGACTTCCAGTCTTTGTTCGTAAATGTTCTGTATGACGGTACTCAGGTTGCCGGTGGTGAATACACCGTTCAGGCTTCTGATATCGCTTCTTCTACAACTATGAAATATGTAGACCTAATTCTTCAGACTCCTATAACCCTTACTGCCGGTAGCGCATACGTTATTGGTGTGGGTTCATTAGGCGGCGATGACGTGGTATTGATGGCAGGTGCTCCTTATGCTCCTTCAGCTACCAATTTCGTATACGACGCTGTAGGTGCTAATAACGGTAGCATCCAGTGGTTCTGGTTAAGCTCCACCACCAAAGTTTACGCTAATTTTGATCCAAACGTAGGTGTTAAAGAACTTGCTGAGAACAACACCATGTCTCTGCAAAACTTCCCAAATCCTGCCGAAAATGTTACTACCATTTCATACGCTCTGAACCAGTCTGCCGACCAGGTAAATGTTCAGATTGTTGATGTAACAGGTAAGGTAGTTATGAACATCAATCAGGGTGCACGCAATGCCGGTACATACAACTTCGACCTGAATGTTGCCGACTTTGCTAACGGTACTTATTTCTATACACTGCAGGCCGGTGCCGAAAAGGTTACCAAGCGCCTGGTAGTTGCCAAATAATTTCTCTACTTCTTATTTTATAAGCCCCGCAAATGCGGGGCTTTTTTTTTGCCGATAAGTTCAACTGCAATACCGTTCAATCAATACTATAAACTTTATTATGGTTTTATTAAACAAATCATTAACTTGCCTTTCGTTTTAAAACTTTCATTATATGAAACATATCTACATGGTTCTTGCTATATCGGTTGCCAGTTCAGTTATCAAAGCTGGAAACAGTCCTGAATCAGGTATTTTTCATTTAAACTCATTTGAAGCTCATAATCCAAATACCGTTTCTTCAAACCGAACACCACGGACACTCCTCTGGAGCGATGATTTTACTAATACAAGTCATTGGCTGGCAACAACAGGTGCCGGTCACATACCTGCTGGGGCAGGTAATCCCGGTTGGGAGTTCGTAACGGCCATGCCTGCAAGCCTAATTAATGAAGGCTCCTACCCTACACTTGCTTCTAATTCAGGAGGAAATTTTGCATTCATTAACGCACGATCTGCCGGTTTAGCTGCCACACAAGAGGCTACCCTAACCTGGAACGCTCAAGCTATTGACCTTTCAACAGCCGGTACCCATTTTATAACCCTTGAATGGGCGCAGATATTCAGATTACACACTGAATCGCATATTGTAAAGATTTCTTTGGATAGCGGTACCACATGGACTGACTTCAGCATGAATGACTATTACAGAACAGACGCATATTATTCTATTGATCATCAACGATATTCTAATCCACTAACCGCTTCTTTGCCCCTGGGAAATTTATTTGATACTTATGTAAACGGTGGAGGTAGCCTGAATAAAATCATGATTGCATTTCATTATCAGGACCAAAATACATGGGACTGGTACTGGGCTATTGATGATATTAGGTTTATAACCACGCCCGACCACGACATGAAACAACTTTCAGGCTATATGGCAGCCGTCACTCCCGATCCCATTTGGGGTAAACATCTTACGTATTATACAATAGCTTTGAATTATGAAGATCCTGCCGGATATTTTTTTATCAATGAAGCCGTAAACGAAGGTAGCCAGGCCCAGCCTTCGGCAAATGTAAACGCCACCGTAACTGACAACGGAACCATAATATATACAGGTACCGGCGTGGGAGCTACCAACATAGCGCCAACAGATACACTGCGCGATACCACGAATACTTCATTCCTTTTGCCATGGAACAATACAGACTATGATATTGCAGTTGAAACCGATTATACCAATCAGACAAACGACTTTACACCGACTAATAATTATTTAAATTCGTTAATTGAAGTAAATAACATGGACGGGCTGCAGGGACGTGCATCATTAAAATACAGCAACACCGGTATTTGGTCCGGCATGTTTGATACAATGGGCGCAAATGCGTTTATTGTAGGTTCTCAGTTTTATTTTCATAACTTTAGTAATGCAAATATTGAACATTTCTTTGTAGCACTACACCCTTCAACCCAACCCAATGCAATTATTTTTCCTTTTATTATTCAACTTGACACCGGTGCCACAAACTTTCAATCGGCATTTGCAAATGTTATTTACGATGGTACCCAAATTGCCGGTGGCGAATATGTCATTCAGGCTTCAGATATTTCTTCCGGCGGAAATATTCATCTGTTGGACCTTCCCCTCCAAAGTTTAGTTTGTGTAAAGGATGGTTCGTATCTAATTGGAATCGGTTCATTGGGTGGCGAAAAGCTAGTAGTGATGTCAGATACAAATTACACCACACCGGGTACCAATTTTATTTTTGAATGGGGAACATCACAATGGTGCCCTATTAACTCAGCTCCGCTCATCTTTTTAGAATTTCCATTTTATGAATATTCAAATCCTAATCCATGTCCAACCGGTATAAAGGGGCCTGATAAAAACTACCTAGACTTGTTTAATTATCCAAATCCTTCTCAATACAATACAACCATTTCATATTCGCTGGCCAAACCGTACAATCAGGTAAGTATTCAATGGACAGACATTTACGGCAAAATCATTCAATCCATAGATTTGGGTGCACGCAATGCAGGGAACTATGATTATGAATTTGATGTTTCCGGTTTAAGCAACGGTGTTTACTATTTCACCTTGCAGGCCGAAGAACAAAAAATTACACAAATTATGGTAGTATCAAGATAGCACAAGTATTAAACAATAGTAAAATACCCGTGTTATTCGGTAGTATTTTCAGGTAATCTGAAAATAAATTCCGAAATTTGAAGTTCATAACACTGCGTTGCGCACATTATTCATCATAGCGGTATTGTTGGGGTTGTTTTCCTCCAGTGGTTTTGCTACGCACAACCGTGCCGGCGACATTACCTATGAATGGATGGGGGGCCTTACTTACAAGGTAACCATAACCACTTGTACAAAAACCTCAGCGCCGGCCGACCGCGACGAACTGGAACTGGATTGGGGCGATGGAAATATTGATACCCTGCCACGTAATAATGTTGTTTTTACCGGCTCCGACCACCAGAAAAATGTTTATACCGGCACGCATACCTATTTGGGCGCAGGTTCTTATATTCTAAAAATGTACGACCCCAACAGGAATTCAGACATTCAAAACATTCTCAATTCCGTGTACCAACCGTTTTGCATACAAAGCATGCTGGTGGTAAGCCCTGTACTGGGAGGGAATAACTCGGTGGTTCTTCAGGAATGTCCCTGCCCTGAATATGCCTGTGTAAATAAAAGATATTGCTATACCATGGGTGCTTACGACCCTGATGGAGATAGCCTTGCCTTTGAACTGGCCATTCCATACGGCGGCGATGAATGCACCCCTTTGGGAGTAGGTGCCACTTATGTCTACCCCGATGCGGCCATAAACAACGGAGGTGGACTTAGCGGCGGAGGAGGTTCTATTAGCATCGATGCCAGAAGCGGTACGCTGTGCTGGAATGTACCCGGAAAACTGGGTGAATTCAATGTTGCCATAAAAATTAAGGAATATCGTGCAGGCGTACTCATAGGTTGGGTGCTTCGCGATATACAAATTACCGTTTTGAATTGCAACAACGAACCACCTGAGATTACTCCTCTGCCTGACACTTGCGTTGAAGCCGGAACCAACGTGCAGTTCCCGGTGAATGCCACGGATATTGATGCAGGAGATATTCTTACCATGAGTACCTATGGACAGCCTTATACATTTAATGCACCGAATACTGCCGTGTACACCGACAATAGCCCGGCAACCGTTATTAATGGTAATTTCAGCTGGCTTACTTCCTGTGCACATGTAAGAAATGCTGCCTACACCGTTACCTTTGAAGTAACCGATAATGACCCTGCCGTACAGCTCACCGACGTGAAATCGGCATACATAAGGGTTTACGCACCCGCCGTGCAAAACCTTACTGTTACACCTGTTGGTAATACAATGCAACTTGCGTGGTCGCCTTCAGTTTGTTCCAATATATTGGGTTATAGAGTTTACAGAAAAATTGGCAGTGTTCCTTTCACCGAAAATTGCTGCGAACCGGGAACAGCACAGATGTTAGGATACAGTTTCATAACACAAACTTCGGGCTGGAGCGATACAACGTATATTGACAACAGCGCATTGGTATTAGGTACCGATTATTGCTATCTGGTGGTTGCCCTTTTTGATTTGCAAACCGAAAGTTGTATCAGCCAGCAGGTATGTGCCCAGTTGAAATTTGATGTTCCGGTGCTTACGCATGTTACTATTGATGAGACCAATACTACAGCGGGTACTGATACTGTAATTTGGGCGCGCCCCAAAGAATTGGACACTGCTGCCTATGCATCCTTCCGATATAATTTATACCGTTCTGCGGGTATGGGTACATCCCCTTCAACATTAATTCATTCTACGCCATCTTCCACAGTGCTCGCCCTTACCGATACCATATTCTTTGATACGGGCCTCAACACTTCCGGCAGTCCTTATACCTATAAAGTTGAAATTATAGTAACGGATGCTTCAGGTAACGATTACATTTTGGGTGGCGGTCCCGCAGCTTCATCAGTATATCTTTCTTCTTCACCAGCCGACAATGCCGTGATTCTTTCATGGAACTCTATTGTACCCTGGCAGGAAACCCTGTACGAAGTGTATAAAGAAACATTCCCTGGTTCCGGAATTTTCAATATGCTGGCCACTACCACCGCAAAAACTTACACCGATACCGGTTTGATAAATGGTGCCGATTATTGCTACCGCGTAAAAGCCATTGGCACCTATGGTAATGCAGATATTATTGATCCTTTAATAAATTGGAGTCAAATACGCTGCGAAAGTCCTACCGACCTTACCCCACCCTGTCCGCCGGTTTTATCGTTTAATCCAGATTGCGAACTGGAATACAATCAGTTATTCTGGACAAACCCCAATAATTCCTGTGCCGACGATGTAATGAGCTACAATATTTACTATTCAGCAACAGACAGCGCTGAATTCTCATTAATTGCTACCATCAGTAACTCAGGAGATACTTCATATCTACATAACAACAACGGAAGTTTAGCAGGGTGTTATTACATAACAGCCATTGATAGTGCACAATATGGCAACGAATCGATACCAGGAAACATTATTTGTGCGGATAACTGCCCGTATTATTGGCTACCCAACGTCTTTACACCCAATAACGATGGAAAAAACGACAAATTCATTCCTTTTCCTTATCGTTTTGTAGAATCCGTAGATTTGATTATTTATAACAGATGGGGCACAGAAGTTTTCCGAACCACAGACCCTGATATTAAATGGGACGGCAAGGTTGCCGATACCGGTGAACCCGCATCAGAAGGAACTTACTACTACATTTGCACGGTGAATACCATTCGATTATCCGGAATTGAACCTATTGTTCTTAAAGGGTTCGTATCACTAACGCGGGGTACTAATTTCAGCGGGAATTAATGTTTACAGGAATTATAGAAACTTTAGGTAAGGTTGAGCGTGTAGAAACACAGGGCACCAATTTGAACTTTACCATTTCATCCGGTTTGGCAGCAGAATTAAAAATAGACCAAAGCGTAGCGCACAACGGAGTTTGCCTAACCGTCACAAACATTGACAAAATGCATGGCACCCATACTGTTACCGCTGTAAAGGAAACATTGGATTGCACGCATCTTTCCCTTTTAAAACCCGGTGATAAGGTTAATCTAGAGCGCTGCACAGGCGTTGGTAGCCGCCTTGACGGACATATCGTTCAGGGACATGTTGATCAGACTGCAGTAGTAAGCGATATTACAAATTTAGATGGCAGCTACATGGTATTCTTTCTGTTTGATTCTAAGCCATTACACACAATGGTACCTAAAGGCTCTGTTACCGTAAATGGCGTAAGTCTCACTGTTGTGGATGTTTTACAAGATGGATTCTCAGTAACTATTATCCCCTACACATGGGAACACACAAATTTCCATGTATTTACCAAAAATACCCGTGTAAATATTGAATTTGATATTATTGGGAAGTACCTTGAACAACTGATGAACCCTTATCTTAACCAACAGTAAAAACAACACAAACTACAGCGGTCAAATTCAGGTTAATGAATTCTATTGAATATCTTCATATTTAATTTCACCCAAATCGTCAATCCAAACTTTTATTTTGCCCACCGGCTCTTTCTCTCCTTCCTCTGATTTCGGAAAAGTTTTGGTTATTTTATGTTGGCCATCAATAACCACATCATGGGTCGTAAATTCCTTTTGACAAGTGAAGGTAAAATCATTATTTATTACATAATTACTCTCCCATTTCAGATGCATAGCATTTGCCTGGTCGTTTGATGTACAGGCTCCGTATTCTCCGTTAGGAAACAGGTAGCTGCCCCCAAGACCTAAAATGAAGGGATATAAAATTTCTCCCTGTGCCGAAACAGTTACAAGATAGTGCATCACTATTTCACTGTTATTCGTCTTAAAATCAAAAAATCTACTCTCAATAATATAGGCCATGCCACCTTCTTTACCATAAGGAAATTTTGAAATGGCAAACGCCGAAAAACTGGAAACAGGATTCTCATCAGATGTAAACATAACATTCGCAAGAAAATCGCACATAAAAATCGCCGGAAAGCTCTCTTCTATAGGGAAACCCTTTAATTCCTTCTTTTTATCGGCTACCTTAATTTTTGATGACAAGACAACTGTGCTCTTTTTAGGAGTTTTGCATAATTTGTCAGCCTGTTCCTTCCATGTTTGAGAATACCCCGTTGTATTACACAATAGTGAAACAGCCAAAAGAGAAATGCCAATAATTCTTTTCATGCTATCTAAATGATGCTTTGGTTCCCTTGTAAAGATAAGGATTTGGGGTCATAAACCTGAAAATGATTTCCGGCCCACCCTGCATATTGCTGGCGGGCATAAGCGGCGAGATATTAATATCGTAGCTCATTCCCAACGTATATTGATCAAATTCAACCATAACTACGGCAGCTACTGCATCTCTTACACGATAATAGGCCCCGGCATAAAGATATGCACCTTTTATTAAACCGGTAATTTTTGCCGCTTCCTGCAACCTGAATTTAAACAAATTACCTACACTAATTTCCTTGCTGGGACCCTGAAACATAGCCAAAACACCCGGAACTAAAGACCACCTACTGTTCCCTAATCCAATTTGCAGGTCGGCAAAAGCAATCAGATTACTGTAAAGTGTATCTGAATCAAAAAATTTCATTTTTGGCCTGTTGATATGATTATACGACACACCCACCTTGGCCTGGAACATATCATTTGCAGTCATATACCCTTCATTAACATGGTAATGATACACTACACCGGCAGAAACATCCGGCATAATAGCCGGGGTCAGGTTTAATGTTTCCCCAGGCAAGGCAGGGTCGTAGGAACCATTCTGATATTGAGAATCCCACATCAGATTAGAGCCGCTCATGGCCTTTTGCAGGATGCCGCCCATAATGCCTGCCGATATTTCCTGATTCCGGTCTAATTTGACAATAGCAGAAACCGACATATTTGCCAGCGTAGTGCCGAATTTGGTATCTCCGGCCATATCCCGGTAAACATTCAAACCGAAACCTATATCTACCATTTTAGATGCAGCAATGCTCATATCTCCGCTGAAATAAAAGGTTTTATAAGGTGTAGTTACACTTCCCCATTGCGACCGGTATCCCAGATTCGCTCTGAAATTTGCAGGTATCATTCCCGTTTGCGCAGGGTTGATTTGAAGCGGCGTAAGGGTAAATTGCGAGAAATGTACATCCTGTGCGTACCCTCCTATTCCAAAACTAATGGATAAAATTGCTATTAATTTCTTCATAATCTTAATATTGAACTACAGTTACATTACCGCTTATTACCTGCTCGGTTCCTTGTGCATCCACATAGGTAACCATGTAAACATAAACACCACTATCTACAGGTTTACCGTTCTGTGTACCATTCCAGGGCAACTGTTGCGAATCTGCTTCATACAGCATTTCGCCCCAACGGTTAAATATCTTCAGGTTGAATTGATTCAAACCATCACCCCTTACATAAAACAAATCGTTGTTCCCATCGCCGTTGGGTGAGAAAATATTTGGAATCCAGATATCTTCATCCACCTCAACTACCATTACATAAACAGTATCGGTAGCCGAACAACCATTTGAACCTGTAGTTGAAATTACGTACTCGCCAGATTGGAATACATTGGCATCGGTACTCACTGTCGGATCCATTGTTATGGCAATAAAACCATTAGGTCCGGTCCAGATTACTGAAGGAACCGTAGATGAACCATTCAGCTGAATTATACCGTGTTCCTGAACAATCGTATCCGTTCCGGCAGAAACAACCGGCGAAGCCAATACTGTAATGATCGTTGTAGCACTACCTCCACAAGCCCCGCCCACGGTATAGGTTATGGTTTGTGACCCGGCACCGGCAAGTACCGGACTAAATTCACCCGTTGTGGAATTGACTATTCCGGTACCCGACCACGTTCCTCCCGGAGGCGTTGCCGAAAGCATCACAGAAATTTCGTTATCGCAAAATGGACCCGCAGCACTTATTACCACATTGGCCGTTGAAGTAATTGTAATGGTGGTTGAAGCCGTTGCCGGACAAGCTCCTGTAGTTGTATACGTTACCGTATATGTACCCGAGCCTGTAGACGCAAGATTAATCTGACCTGTTCCTGCGTTAATACTACCCCCGCCGCTAATGGTGAATACACCACCTGCTGTTCCTGTAACAGTTGGAGTTGGATTGGCGTCTGACGTGCAATATGAAGAAGCAGTGTAACTGAAACTTGCATCATCAGCCGCGTTAACTATAATCGTCTCGGTATCGGTAGCGCCGCACGATCCTGAAATGGTGTAAGTAATGGTATTAGAACCCACGGTGGCCTGTGCAGGGTCGAACATACCGCTGGTAGTGATGCACGCGCCACATGAAGCTGTCCAGACACCACCGGAACTGGCAGCCACCAACTGAACAGGAGCGTCATTTTCACAGTAAGGTCCAGATGCAGTAATTGTTGCATTAAAGGCATTGCTGATGGTAATACTGAAAGTTTCACTATCAGGACATGCTCCTGACGTAGTGTATGTAACCGTATACGAACCTGCACCACTTGCAGAAAGATTTATTTGACCAGATGCGCTGTTAATACTTCCGGTACCACTAATAGTAAATGTTCCCCCGGCAGTACCCGTAATTGAAGGCAGCGGATTCGGGTCGGTAAGACAATATGCTCCGCTGGCATAACTGAAGCTTGCATCATCTGCCGCATTTACTGTTATGGTCTCGGTATCGGTAGCTCCGCATGAACCCGAAATAGTATAGGTAATTGTATTCGCACCCACGGTTGCAAGCGCAGGGTCGAACATGCCACCGGTGGTAATACAAGCACCACAAGACGCTGTCCATGTACCTCCTGATGAAGCCGCTACCAGTTGCACAGCCGCATCCGTTGCACAGAATGGTCCGGCAGATGTAATGGTGGCATCGAAACTGTTGTTTATAGTAATACTGAAGGTCTCAGTATCGGGGCATGACCCTGAGGTTGTATAGGTAACTGTAAAGGTTCCCGTTCCGGAACCGGTTATGTTAACTTCACCTGTGGTACTATTAATACTGCCTGCTCCACTAATAGTGAAGGAACCTCCGGCCGTACCCGTAATTGAAGGCAGCGGATTCGGGTCGGTAAGACAATATGCTCCGCTGGCATAACTGAAGCTTGCATCATCTGCCGCATTTACTGTTATGGTCTCGGTATCGGTAGCTCCGCATGAACCCGAAATAGTATAGGTAATTGTATTCGCACCCACGGTTGCAAGCGCAGGGTCGAACATGCCACCGGTGGTAATACAAGCACCACAAGACGCTGTCCATGTACCTCCTGATGAAGCCGCTACCAGTTGCACAGCCGCATCCGTTGCACAGAATGGTCCGGCAGATGTAATGGTGGCATCGAAACTGTTGTTTATAGTAATACTGAAGGTCTCAGTATCGGGGCATGACCCTGAGGTTGTATAGGTAACTGTAAAGGTTCCCGTTCCGGAACCGGTTATGTTAACTTCACCTGTGGTACTATTAATACTGCCTGCTCCACTAATAGTGAAGGAACCTCCGGCCGTACCCGTAATTGAAGGCAGCGGATTCGGGTCGGTAAGACAATATGCTCCGCTGGCATAACTGAAGCTTGCATCATCTGCCGCATTTACTGTTATGGTCTCGGTATCGGTAGCTCCGCATGAACCCGAAATAGTATAGGTAATTGTATTCGCACCCACGGTTGCAAGCGCAGGGTCGAACATGCCACCGGTGGTAATACAAGCACCACAAGACGCTGTCCATGTACCTCCTGATGAAGCCGCTACCAGTTGCACAGCCGCATCCGTTGCACAGAATGGTCCGGCAGCTGTAATGGTGGCGTCAAAGGCACTGCTAATAGTCATATTGAATGTTGAAGAAGTAGGACAAGTACCGTTAGTTGTATAGGTAATTACAAAAGAGCCCGCACCGGAAGCCGAAAGATCAACCACTCCGGTAGAGGAATTTATACTACCTGCACCACTGATAGTAAACGTACCGCCACTAAGTCCTGTAATGGTGGCTGTGGGGTCAGCATCTGTGGTACAATAAGTTGCAGATGAATAACTGAATGAAGCATTATCGGTAGCATTTACCACAATCGTTTCGGTATCTGAACTGCCACAGGGCAAGGAATAAGTAATTGTAAAAGTACCCGGACCTGCGGTGCTCGGATTGAAAACACCCGTAGAGCTATTGATACATGCCCCGCAGGTGGCACTCCAGGTGCCACCGGGTTCAGCAGCTGCAAGTGTTACTGCAGCTGCAGATTGACAAAAAGGTCCGGCGGGTGTAATGGTAGGGTCGCAGGAGGCCGAGCAAGGTGATAATGTTGAAGGGTCAAAAGTATACACAGTGCCTGCATTATCAGTAACCTGAATTTGGGTTGCACCCCCCGGAGGAGTAACCGTGGTACCGGCAGCAAAGAAAACCCACCCAGCAGGTGTCACGCAATCGGTTACAGGAAAAATCCCATCCAGACAAGTACCAAAGGTCCACGTGTAACCACATGCAATACACTGTGCTGAAGTGGTAATGGGCGTAGTACTTCCCGGGTCCCAATACTCCCAGTTATATGGGCCTGTTCCTCCGGATACAGTCAAGTCGCCGCCGGCCTCTGTACATACTGACAACGCAGAACACGTATTAACCGTGATATCCACCGACTCTGAACCACAGGCAAGGGTATAAGTTATTGTCCATGTTCCATTACCTGAGGCAGAAGGATCGAATGTACCGGTAGCAGTATTGAAAGCAGCCGTTGCAGGAGAAATAGTCCATGTACCCCCGGCAGTAGCGGTTATTAGAGAAAGCGGCGCATCTGTATCACAAAGTGCCGAAGGAGGACATATGGTAGCATCGCAGCAAACCAAAGCGTACTGGCTACAGGTACTCAAAGCAACCGATTCAATTCTGCCATTCCTGTTTACAGAGGCATTATTTTGCTGCGCACCACATGCCACCACTTCACCATTAGAATTAACGCTTACATCGTAAACTGTAAAACCAACCGCAGCTGTTTGTAATAAATTCAGATTCTGATCATATTTGTGCACCTGATTGATAGAACCTGCATAAATATTTCCGCAATCATCCACCGCAAGACCGCTATTGTGCACATAAACTCCGCTGGGGAAACTACTTGTAGCATTTCCTCCGGGGATAGTTACTGTATTAATCAGTGCTCCTGTATTTACATCCCACTGCCTCAGTTGATTCCCTGTGTGCGTGTAAAAATAATTATCGTTCGCAATCAAAGCTTTCAGTCCCCCTCCATTTTGTGTTTGAGGAAGGTAGTTCTCGCATTTATATGACAAAACCCGCTGGTTGGGTACCTGAAAATTTACTGAATTACTTGGACATAAGGATAAATTATTAGGCAGACTGCCCACATCCTGATGAGTAAGGAAGACATATTTCGCATTTTTTGAAGAACATATGGAACGAACTTCTACCGGAGTAGCTCCAAATCCGGCAATATTCGTGTAATCAACAGTGGCATCATTTATTACAGCACCGGTTGCCGTATTGATTTCAAAAATACCCGCGTAGTAATCAAAGGTGATAATACCATTCACCCACGTTCCACCAACTATCAGCTTAGTTTGATCACAGTTGAAGGTAATACTCCACCATTCTGAAGCAAATTCAAGTCCACCGGAAGGAGCGGTTGCCCAGACAAATGTACCGGCATTGTTCACTTTATGCATATTGGCCTCCACCCCGGATGTAACATAACTGTTGCCGGCAGCATCGGTGGCCAGTGTACCCAGCCATACAGAAGCTGTATCCCATGGAGTGGTATATGTCCATAATAAGGCACCTGCACTGGTATATTTCTTTAATTCCATCGGGGTCTCCCCACCAATAGCATAAATATTTCCTGCTGCATCTGTCTCAACCTCCCATACAGCAGTTGAAGTAGTGAAATTTGGCGATATCGACCAGGGATCTATGATAGCACCCAAAGCAGGATTATATCCTACAATTCTAAACTTCAGCAAATTACTCTCATATATGTAATTCGACTCAATCGATTTTCCAGAATTACAATAACTTACCGGGGCATACTCTATAATCTCACCCAATGGTGTTTCAATATTCATTGCTCCGCCTTCGGTTAAACGGATATCCACATTTCCTGATAAGTTTGAAGTCTGAGCATGAGAATAAACCAGCTGTATATCATCAGGATTAGCGCCCGGATGCAGGATTACGTTGTACTTTACACCTCCTTCAGGATGAATAACATATTCTACATCAATATTGTCATACAGGTTTTTATATAAAATTTTGTCATAACCGGGCACCCTGTTAGGATTGGTAATCTCGCCCGTTAAACGGTTCTTTATAGCAAATGAATGATAAGCAGACTGTTTACCGGATGGAATAATTTCTACGTCGCTGTTTGCCCCTACCCAATCTACATGAACCAATACGCTTTGAACCGAACGTTTCCCTTCTGTACTTTGACCATGTTTCCAGTTTGGATTTTTCCATGTTTTGTCGATACGATAGGTAATTCCCCTCTTCGTAAAAAAAACATAAAACGGATTATGACTGTAGGCATATTCAATGGTTAAATTCCGGCGCCAGTTTCTGTTAAAATACTGTCCCTGGTTTTGAATAAATCCGGCAGAGGAATTGAAATTACCGCCTTGGGTTGGATTGGCAGCCTTTTCTATACTCTTGTTGTCATGATATGCAATTTTATTTTCACCCTGCTTTGTAACATACCCGGTTGCGGAATTATCATTCCTTTGCGCTTGATTTTTAGTTAATAACAAAGACAACCCCAGCGCGAGAACGTAAAATTTCGAAGGTGTTTTCATAACGTAAAATTCGTTCGTTTAATTAAGCACACAAATTTAAGTGTTCATCGCTTTAAATCTACAATTTGTACGTATTTTAACAAATTATTAAATCCTTGTAAATTTTGTATCAACATTTTTTTCATTTCATTTTAACCCATTTCCGGCAACACGTGATTTCAAATTTCCAATATCTGTGATTCTTTCCCAAACAACAAATAAATCAATGCAATTACTACATTTGCAGCATGGTATTATTCAGGTTCATTTCGTTACTCTTTACCGTATTCATTCTGTTTCCGGGTAACCCCTGCAATGCACAGGAATTGCCGGACTCCATTCTGAGTATTCTGAATTCGAACCTTGATGACACAATCATTCTTAGAAAGTTAATGGAATGGGATGAAGTAATTTATGTTTCAAATCCGGAACTTGATTTAACCCTGAATGAGGAAGTGATTGCCCTTACCAAGGAGCGGTTAAAATCGGCCAATAAAAAAGAGCACAAGCGACTTTTAAAATCATATTTATCAAGAGGTTTAAATAACGTCGGACTGGTTAAAATGAACCGTGGCGACCATGCGGCAGCCATTATAAACTTCAGGGAATGCTTGTTAATAAATGAAGAATTAAAGGACTCTTTGGGTAAGTCCAATGCGCTCGGAAACATAGGATTAATATATTCAGCCAGTAAAGAATACGACAAAGCTGTAGAATATTGTGAACAGAGCATGGAGCTTGATATATTATTGCATGACGACTATGGCGTAGCAGCAAATCTTAACAACCTTGGAATAATTTATCTGGACACAAGGAACTATGCCAAGTCGTTGGAATATCACAGGCGAAGTCTGGAAATACGGGAGCGGATAGGAGACAGTCTGGGTGTGGCATATTCTTTAATTAATGTGGCACTTGCCTTAAAAAACCTGAAGGACGATGAGGCGGCGCTGCGATATAATTTGCGTGCACTGCCTATTGTAGAACATTTCAATGACAAGCAAGCTTTGGCCGGTGTTTGCAACAATATTGGAGACCTGCTGGAAATGCAGGGACAATATCCGCAGGCACTGGAGTATTATCAACGTGCCTATAAACTGGCTCACGAAGTGAATTCACTTAAAGAAATTAAAATGAGTTCATTTCACCTTCAGCGAATTTATTCAAAAACCGGAAAATTACAACTTGCCCTGGATATGCTGAATGAATATATTGTAATAAAAGACAGTCTGGAAAGCGAAGAAAATGCCAGAACCATCATTCAGCATGAATTCAAATATGAGTATGAAAAACAAGCGGCTGCGGACAGTATACAAAATATAGAACGTCAAAAGGTTCAGGACGCCCGCTTTGCAGAACAAGATGCACGGGCGAAACAACAAAGAACCATCCAAATTGCCCTTACTGTCGGTGTCTTATTGCTGATTGGCTTTTCATTTTTTACTTATCAAAGATTCAGGGTTATTAGAAAACAAAAAGGAGTAATTGAGCAACAAAAGAAAGAAGTGGAAAAAACCCACCTTGAACTTGCCGAAAAAAATAAGGAAATTGTTGATTCCATTACCTACGCTAAACGCATTCAACAAGCTATTTTACCAGATTCAAATTACTTTTCCAATCTTTTTCCCAGGCATTTTGTACTTTATAAGCCAAAAGACATTGTAGCCGGCGATTTTTACTGGGTAGCATCCTCCGGAAATACAGTGTTTGCCGCAGCTGCAGACTGTACAGGACACGGAGTACCCGGAGCGCTGGTTAGTATGGTTTGCAACAGTGCTTTGAACAGAGCAGTAAAGGAATTTAACATATCAGAACCCGGAGAAATATTGAACAAAACCCGCGAACTTGTTATTCAGGAATTTGCCAAAACTTCAACCGAAGTAAAAGACGGTATGGATATTTCGTTAATGGCGTTGACCCACTTTGGGACAAATGGACATCTGTCCCTACAATGGGCAGGCGCCAACAATCCGCTGTGGATTATCAGGAAAGGAGAAATTCTGGAGACAAAACCCGATAAACAACCTATTGGCGCATATTCAAAACCACAACCTTTTACAACACATTCCATTGAAATTCAAAGAGAAGATGTTATTTATTTAATGACAGATGGTTATCAGGATCAATTTGGAGGGCCGAATGGTAAGAAATTCAAAGCCTCCAATTTAAAAACACTACTGATAAAAATAAATGACAAGCCTTTACAAGACCAAAAGCAGACTCTTGAAGAAACCATAGTTACCTGGCAGAACAATACTGAACAGATTGATGATATTTGTATTATTGGTATCAAGGTGTAATTGTAATATCAACAACCCCGGAAAAAGCGATTGATTTTTAAGGTATAATTTTTGATTCAGGTCAAACGGAATCTTACTATTTTTGAATTCAATACGTTAAATATGAATTTCTACAAATTACCCGGCCTAATTCTTAGCGCCGCAATCACCTTATCATCCACAGCACAAGACATTTGCGTCACTGAAACCGAGTATGAAATAATAGAAAGAATTAATACCGGCAGAGCAGAAAAAGGACTTCCGGCACTTCCATTGTGCGACGAACTAATGCTTACAGCAAATAATATTACTAAGAATGTAATTGAACAAACCTATGTGGTACAGAATGCCAAAGATTATGCTGGATATAAAGGCGAAACAGGAATGATAAGATTTAGTATTGACAGTAACGAACCAGACAGATTTTACCGTACCATGTCAACACCAAGCCAATATACTGAACACGCCAAAGTACTTTTTAATACAGATAAATACGCTTCATCTAAATGGAAAAGTATGGGTATTTCCATGCGTTCAGGAAGTATTTGTGTTTTAATGGGAACGGATACCGGATTACAACGGGAATATTCTGTGTGTCCGCTTGAAAATTTATTCTTCCCTGCTCCGGCACTCTTCCCTACCGTAACGGCTTTTATTCCCAGGGAAACAACCATCATTGCAAAATACAAGGATAAAAACGGTAAAATTCATGACTATGAACTGATTACCCAAACATTTGTTATTGACGCAGGTACCGAATGGAGATTCCCGTTAGAAGCAGAAGGTGCCGTAGAGTACTATGTGCATTTAAGCGAATACCAATCGCCAATTGTTGAGCAACCCTTACAAAAATTCACCATCAGCGCAAATCATAAAGGAGAATATCCTGTGAAAGTGCAATATAACGGCAGTACTCTGGCCGAAGTCAAAAAGTTTGTTGAATCGGGTGGTGCTATAAACAAATGGGGAACCACCATTCAAGGTACAGTACTTACCCGTGCAGCACAGCGAAATGATATTGAAATTGTTAAATACCTATTATCAAAAGGAGCTGATGTGAATTCAACTTCGGAATACGGTGAAACAGTTATGGACTTTGTTTATTCTGATGAGATGTTTGAGCTATTGTTGCCTTATAAACCTAAGCTTACCAAAATAACAACCGACAAAAGTAATTTACTACATTCTTTTGCCAATCATGGTGTATTCAAAGGAGTTAAATATATGCTTGAAATTGAGGGTACTGATATTAATAAGGGTGACAAGGAAAACGGAACTGCTCTAAACTATGCTGTATACAGCAACCATTATGAAATTGCCGAATACCTTTTGAAGAAAGGGGCAAAACAGAATATTTTCAGTTGGGGAAATCAGCCCATACACGTAGCCGCGGAAAAACAAAACCCTGAAATGATTCAATTATTGATAGAATACGGTGCCGATGTAAACGTAAAATCGGGGGCGGGCTATACACCTTTACAATTATGCAAAACCAAGGAGGGAAACTCGCCCGTAGAAATGCTTCTTAAAGAAGCGGGCGCCCGTTAAAGGCTCATACTTTATTGACTTTGGAAACCGTACGCAATGCCCTGCGCACTATGTAGGAAGTTGCTTTATTTTCTCCACTCGTCCGAATCCATTCCGAGCATTCCTGTACTACCCGTTGCGGGTGAGTTTTAGATGCATCATTCATCCAGTTTGCAACACTGTTCTGTACATATCTGGAATCGTCCGTTATTAATGCCCTGACTAACGGAAATCCGGGGGTTGGATCTTCTTTCAGCGACGGGATATGTGAAACCCACACTCCACGGGGACGCGTGCTTTCCACAGCAAATCTGCGAATATTTGCATCGACATCCGTCACCCAGTTCCTCAAAGTTTCGATCGCGCCCCGGGTTTCGTTTATTATGCGGTGGCGAATCACATAAAATGCAATCTCGCGGGTTCCGGCATTTTTATCGGCCGCAAACATTTTCACCGCTTCAAGGGCATCTGCAACATCAGGCCAATTCATTTTACCGGTTAAATATGCCGCATAGTTCCTTACCATATCACTGGGATGTTGCATCATCGCTCTCCGAATCGATTCAAAATTTCCTGTTCTATCAGAAATTTCTGCAATTACGTCGGAAACTTTCCGCATCGCCTGCATTCCACTTAACACCCTATATTTCTGCATATTTCTTTCAACACCTACCGATTCATCCTCATATCCCATTTGCTGTAAAACATGCGATGCCAACGCCGTGTGATTCACAACCAGAAATTCCATAAGATTCAACGTTTCCGTCTCACCACGGTTTATTGCTTGAATAACCGGTACAGGAATTTCGCTCATTCTGCGTGCCGGCTTCCTGTTTAATACTTCAACTGTAGCCATTATTTTGAAACTACTTCATTTACATCAAGCAATATAACCTTATCCTCAGTCATTTCAACCTTAAGAGATAAGTTCTTACCGGACGACATTCCATGAATTACCCATACCGGGTTTGCACCCTGATAGGGAAGACTTGAAGCGTAATCTATTTTACCTTCTTCAAGTAATCTAACAAATTCAGAGCCCGTAAGTCCCGCAATTTTCATCTGCTTCTCAACTTCGGGCAAATAAAATGGCTTCCTTTTGGAAAAACCCTGTTTTAACTGACTTTCAGGGAGCCATAAAACTCTGGTGCCTTCATTTTTTTCACTACAGTCACATTTTTCGTTACCCGGATCAAAACCAACAATTTCCATCAATGTGTCACGCAAGGCAATGTCGAGTTCGATATTCACATCCCCTTTTAGCTCCCCTTTCAGCCGATACACCTTGGGATTTGATTCAGTGTCACTTTCTTTAAAATATACTTCCAGATCTCCGTTTTTCAACACGCGAATTATTTCATTTATTTCCAAATTATTACAACTAAACAAACAAACAATTCGTGCATCGGCAACAATGGTATTGGCCGCAATTCTATCCAAAACTCTGTTCTCGGGCAACCATGAACATCCTCTACCCTGAAACAATATTACTGAAATGATGGTGCCTAACCCCAACCCTAAGGCAAAAAATCTAAAACGCCTCCAGAATCCCATAATTGAAACTATTTTGCGAAGATACGCTTTGAACAGGAATCATATTTGAAGCAACAACATTAATATACCCGAGATGCTTAATTACCAAAAAAAACAGCAGCTTCGGTTGACCGTTGAGTAAACTGAACTATACCAAATACGGGATTAAAAGAAAACTTATGATATACAAATGGATTTTCGGCACTTTGTCCCTGCAATTGTACATAAACAAATTGTGTAGAGTGGTCAATAATTTGTTCTTCAGCAAAAACCTTACTTACTTCAACCAGTGGATTAAGTTCCGACAAACCATTTCGTTGATAATAATCTTCAATTACAGCACGCGCGATGACCATTGGATCAAATACGCCTTCTTTTCTTATTTCTCTAACCAGTGTAATAGCGTTATGAAGGTTTTCTTCTCTTGCAGTACTGTATAACAAAGCACTATCAAGTTCACGATATAAAGAAGCACTAGCCTTTGCGTTACTCTTTTCATCAGGAAGGTTAAACAACGGGTATCCTTCCTGCCAATATTTAAACCACTCCATTTCGTTTTTTGAAACAGAAGTCGATACAAAAGTTTTCATTCTAACCAGTTTGTAGTTGTGACTCAACAACACGTCATGTCCTGTAAGTATCAAATTATTAAGAGAATCCGTAGTTGAAAAATAATGTCTAATTTCATATGAAGGGAACAACCGCCTTTTCATGATAGTGTCCTTAACATTCTGAATTCTTAAATCTGTGGCTTGAGTTACACTATCCAGCCTCCCCCCGTAATTCTCTGCCATTTCAGGCAGACTCTTTCTGATTACGAGCAACGTATTTAATTCCTGATATTCAGCGGGCAAATGTGTAACCAAATCACCAAAAGATATGGGATCATATTGCTCCTTACCGTATTCCAGTTTATAATCGTACTTAATGCGAAAGATTGCCTTGTAATAATCACCGGAATAATCATACTGAGAGGAAACTACAAAAGCATTAAAAAAAATAAACAATACAAGTATGTAGCGGTAAACCGTCATATTCTCACCCTGCCTGTAGGACCTGTGTCTCCTCCGCCTCTCTTTCGTTTCAATACTTTTAATGGATGATAATACCTGATAATGATACCAATATAATTACCATTTGAAGAGCTGGTTGCCGGATTTAACTCAGGTAATTTCTGCATTGTATTCGTAATGGTATTTTGCCAGGAATATCTGAAAATAATTCCATAACTTATGCCCATATTATCACCCAGAAAGTTATACAAACCTGCTTCAGGCATAACAGAAATTACGCCACCGGGAGCCAATTGAATGGTGTATGTATAATCAAATTCTCCATCGGTTAAGGACGCATTTCCTGTGAAGATATAACTACCGGCGGCACTGCAATACCAATATCTGAATTTACTTTCTCTTATAGGGAACATATAGGAGGCTCTAATACCAGCGAAAGGTGCCTGATACCCAAGAGTCAACAATAGTTCGGTATGCTTGTACATGTAATAGTTAATTTCGTAACCACCTTCAACGTCCAGCATAAGCCCACGACCAAACCGAAACTGAAAGCCGGCTCCAACGCGAGTACCAAATCCCGGTCTTCCCAGCCATTGGGTTGATTCCTTTTCAAGTTTGGCTCCAGAAAGATGTCCTCCTGCAAACCCGGTTGCAGAAATAACATTTACTGAGTTATCTTGACCATAAGAAACAGAACTCCAACAAATTACTATTACCAGCAATCGTTTTAACATATTCAAAAATAACACATTTTCTCAAACCCTTCCATCTATTATTCCGGAATTCATGTTTATTAAAAGCCGGAAGATGCAAAAAGTTAAAAGCAAAAAAAATGCCTCCAAAGAGGCATTCATTTTTTTTTACATAAACTTACTTAAGTTTTTCACAGATAGCCTTAAATGCATCCGGATGATTCAGGGCTAAATCGGCAAGCACTTTTCTGTTCAAATCGATATTATTCTTATGAACTTTACCGATAAATTGAGAATAACTCATTCCGTGTAAACGGGCGCCTGCATTAATACGTGCTATCCACATACTACGAAAATTTCTTTTCTTTTGCTTACGTCCGGAATAGGCATGTACCAGACCTTTTTCTACTTTGTTTTTGGCAACGGTATAAACGTTTTTACCTCTGCCGAAATACCCTTTGGCCAGTTTAAGAATCCTTTTTCTTCTTGCCCTGGATGCGGGGCTGTTGGTTGCTCTTGGCATAAATTAAGTTTTTTGGTATTCAGTGGTTTTTTAACTCTTTTAACTGAATCCCGGGTTGAACAATAAACCGCTTCACCATCTATCAGATGTGAAGTTGATCTTTAATATTTTGCATATCGCTCTTGTGCACCAATCCTGAATTGGTAAGATTGCGCTTCCTTTTGGTTGATTTCTTCGTCAGGATGTGGCTTTTGTAGGCGTGTTTACGCTTAATCTTTCCAGTTCCTGTAACACTGAAACGCTTCTTTGCACCTGATTTGGTTTTTACCTTTGGCATGGTTTCTATTCTTTAACTACTTGTAACTATAAAAAAATTCTTCTACTTCTTCTTTTTGGGGGCAATCATCATAATCATTCGCTTACCCTCTAATTTTGGCATATTTTCAACTACTCCGCAATCTTCAAGCTCCTGAGCAAATTTCAGAAGCAAAACCTCTCCCGATTCCTTAAAGACAATACTTCTTCCTCTGAAAAAGACGTACGCCTTCACTTTTGAACCCTCATCTAAAAATGATCTGGCGTGTTTCAGTTTAAAATTGAAGTCATGGTCATCCGTGTTTGGTCCGAAACGAATTTCCTTAATTACAACTTTAACCTGTTTAGCCTTTATCTCCTTTTGTTTCTTTTTCTGTTCATACAGGAACTTCTTATAATCAACAATTCTACAAACCGGTGGCTCCGCAT
Source organism: uncultured Weeksellaceae bacterium (assembly GCA_964508605.1). Classification (GTDB taxonomy): domain Bacteria; phylum Bacteroidota; class Bacteroidia; order Flavobacteriales_D; family CAZDUI01; genus CAZDUI01. Next base: position 33,382 of record CAZDUI010000022.1, read on the forward strand.
TTGGACTAATCTCAACTAAATCCATCCCTTGCCCTTCAGCAAGTTTAAGCGCTTGAACTATAGGATAAATCCCTTGCTCTATGCCTTCTCCAACTACCCGTACCTTTGGTGCAGAAATATACTCGTTGATACGATGCGGATTATCTGGTTTGCGCGGCCCTCTTTGAAATCTGGGCCTGTTGTCTGGTATTATAAGTACTCCTCCCTGTTTAATTATTACTTAATTCTTTCTGTAATTCCTTTTGGATGATTTCGGAAAAAACTTCCACAGTCATACTTCCTAAATCACCTTCTCCATGACGACGCACTGAAACTGTATTTTCGTTGGCTTCCTTTTCTCCAACTATCAGCATATAAGGAACTTTACCTACTTCAGCATCCCTTATTTTCCTGCCAATTTTCTCAGCCCTTTCGTCTATGAGGCTGCGAATATCGTAATTTTTCAGCAACTGCAAAACTTTTTCTGCATAATCCTGATACTTTTCACTGATTGGCAGCACTACAACCTGTTCAGGGGTTAACCAAAGCGGGAAATTTCCACCACAATGCTCCAGTAATACTGCAACAAACCGTTCCATAGAACCAAATGGCGCCCTGTGAATCATTACCGGACGATGCTTTTCATTATCGGCGCCAATGTACTCCAACTCAAAACGCTCTGGCAGATTATAATCTACCTGAATGGTTCCAAGCTGCCACTTTCTGCCCAATGCGTCCCGAACCATGAAGTCCAGCTTGGGTCCGTAAAAAGCCGCTTCGCCTTCTTCAATTACATAGTTTAGGTTCTTTTCCTTTACCGCTTCAATAATAGCCTGCTCTGCCTTTTGCCAATTCTCGTCTGAACCAATATACTTTTCTTTGTTCGCCGGATCTCTTAAAGAAACCTGAGCAGTAAAATCTGCAAATGATAGTGTTTTAAGAATATAAAGAACCAAATCAATTACATTGATAAACTCCGTCTTAACCTGGTCTGGACGGCAAAAAATGTGTGCATCATCCTGAGTAAAACCACGAACGCGCGTTAATCCATGCAACTCACCGCTTTGTTCATACCGGTATACAGTTCCAAACTCGGCAAAACGAACTGGCAATTCCCTGTAAGACCTGGGCCTGAATTTATACGCTTCACAATGATGGGGACAATTCATTGGCTTCAGCATGAATTCTTCACCTTCAGCAGGAGTACTTATGGGCTGAAAACTGTCTTTACCGTATTTAGCGTAATGTCCAGACGTTACATACAAATCTTTGTGCGCAATATGTGGAGTAATTACCATTTCATATCCTGCCTTTTGCTGCGTTGATTTCAAAAACTGCTCAAGCCTGGAACGAAGCGCCGCGCCCTTTGGTAACCAAATGGGTAGACCTTGTCCCACTTTCTGGCTGAACATAAACAACTCCAGCTCTTTGCCTAGCCTGCGATGGTCGCGTTCCTTGGCTTTCTCCAGCATCTCAAGGTACTCGTCAAGTTCTTGTTTTTTGGGAAAGGTAATACCATAAAGCCTGGTCAGCATTTTGTTCTTTTCATCACCTCTCCAGTAAGCACCTGCAATCGTAGTAAGTTTGATGGCTTTAATAAATCCCGTATCCGGAATGTGTGGCCCGCGACATAAATCTGTAAAGTTACCCTGGGTATAGAAAGTAATACTTCCATCCTGCAAGTCTTTGAGTAATTCCAATTTATAAGGATCATTTTTCCTGGTAAAATACTCAATTGCTTCAGCTTTGGGAACTTCCTTTCTTATGTAAGGGTTCTTTTGTCGCGCAAGTTCCTGCATTTTATCCTCAATCTTTTGCAAGTCGGCTTCTCCAATGGTATGATCTCCGGTATCTACGTCATAATAAAAGCCATTTTCAATAGGAGGTCCAATACCAAAGCGAATTCCCGGCCACAAGGCTTCCAAAGCTTCAGCCATAAGGTGTGCCGAGCTATGCCACATCGCCGACTTTCCTGACGGGTCATTCCAGGTAAGAAGTTTTAATCTGGTATCAGCCATCAATGCCCTTGTGGCGTCAATTACTTCCCCATTTGCTTCAGCCGCCAGCACATTACGCGCCAGCCCTTCGCTGATAGATTTTGCAATATCAAGTGAAGAAATCCCCCGGGGATATTCTGCCTCCCTGCCATCAGGGAAAGTGATTTTAATTTGGTCAGCCATGCCGCAAAGATATTGGTGTTATCAATTATAGTCAAAAAAAAACCCCGCATTTGCGGGGTTCATTCAAAATTAATCCATTAAATATTCTGATACCCCATGCTTAGAACCATTGCAGCTTTCGTTCTGATGGTTGTTTCTTCGCCGGTCCTTTCATCTTTATGTACCTCTCGTTTTTGAGCCGGTACAACGTAATCAATATATACCTTCTTCAATTTTAATTCAGGTTTACCCAAGGTACTTACCAAAGTGGCAGTCAATTCAGAAGATGTTACCTCAAAATTGTTACCGGCCTTCACACCTGGTTTTTCAAATAGCAGGTTTCTTTCCTTAACAGTTTGTGGTTTGTCGTAAATTTTAACAGATATTCCATCACTCTGAACCGCCTTACTATTGAAAGCCAAACGATAATCTACGGAATTAAAAAACACTACCTCTATTTCTTTAATCTGGTCAAAGGGCTTATAAATAAAATAGGTAACCTTTGCAGCATCGTAGCGGTAGGGCTGAAGTTTTAAGGTAGCCTCTTTTTTCGCTTCACTTACGATAGCAGAAATATCTTCACTCTCGGGAGCTTCATCGGCCTTTTTATTAAGCAACTGCGCAGTTACCACGCCGCTAAACAACAGAAAAGCAGTTATATAAATTATTGATCGCTTCATAAATCTATTCTTTATTAAATAGTTACTATCTCAGTACGGAGTGATACGATTTTTTCCTTAAGAATGTTCAGTTCTTTGTCAGTTAAGGTAGGATCTAAATAATCCTTGTCAGCATTACTCTTAACAGATTCAAAATTATAGTAGGTGTCTAAAATCACTTTAAGCTTGGCAGCAAACGCTTTCAGTTCATCGTTCGCACCTGGATATCCTTCAAGTCCTTTAATCATATTTTCCAGAATCACCATCTGATTAACAACAGCTGTGCCAAGTTCAGTATTGTTCTTATCTGTTGCGATACGAGTTCCCAGGAACATACCTTCTAACCAAGCACCTGCAAAATGAATTACAGTTTTATGCCTGTCGTCATTGTTATCAAGTACCATTTCTGTTCTTTCGTGAATTTCAAACAACAATGGAAATATGGAGTCTTTGTTACCCAAATTAGCTTCAAAGCGATTTACCAGATCTTCACTGTTGAATATCTCGTCAAGTCCGGTTTCGAGTGCCAGTTCACGTACGGCTTTTAAATAGGATTGACTTTCGGTAGAGCGGTTATTTAATACAGCATACGCAAGGTCCATTGAATAAACACCAAAATTGATGGCCTTTTTCATCTCAGAAGTGTACTTGCTAACATTATTCAAATCGTTGGTAAGACCATCACTCCATACCAACCCGGAACTATTTAACAGGTCGGCTACCTGCATTGGGCTTGGCATAATAAAACTTTGTTCTTCCGATTCTTCAAAATCACCATCATTTGCTGTAGTATCTTCAGGCTGTTCCTCTACTTCTGAAACATCACCTGAGCTTTTCTTGTCTTCTGAGCAAGAAGTCATTGACAAACAAACCATTAAAACAACCGGAAAATAAAATATTTTTTTCATTGTGCTACAATTTGGGCGCAAAATACGAATAATTCCAAACATACTTAAGCAGATGATTAATTTGAATCTAAAATTTTCCTTTTAAGTTCGGATTCAAATTAAAAGTCAGGTTCTTTTTTTTGATTTGGAATGAACCGCATATCAATAGCTGTTATTACAGCAAGTAAAGCAAAAAACGGCACTGCTGCTTTATCCTGGTCCAGATAGTTATTCAATACACCATGAACAAAATATGTTATCAACCCCATAAAGCAGCCCGTCATAATATTCCTTGTTTCCCTGTCTTTAATATTCTTATACAGAGAAACCGCTCGAACAAAAACCAGAACTAGCAAAGAAACCATAAGCAGCGCTCCCGGCAATCCGGTTTCAGCCAAAGGCCCAAGATATTCGCTGTGTGCATTTCCCAGATTTCCGGCATTTGTACTAATAATTGTAAGTTCGCTACTATGCTGGTATGGGGCATACTGAAAGGAATACGTTCCGGGACCAAATCCGGTAAATGGCCTGTCTTCAAACATTCTGAGCGCCGAATTCCAGCGATTAATTCTTTCAAGGTTACTGGCATCGGTACTAATGTTTGAGATAGACTGAACATGTTCGGCCAGATCATCGCTGGAATCTGTCTTATTTCTTGAAAGGTCAATCATGATGGAGTCGTAAGCATTGATGCCCATTATTGCTGTGATGCAAAGTCCTAACAGGACATACCTGAAATGAATACGGAATTTGAGTATTAAAAAGACAGCCATGGCGACAACCATGCTTACCCAGGCAGCCCTGGTATATGAAAATACAAGTCCCACGCAAAGAATTGCCAGAATAGTGCCGTTAAGAATTCTAAAATTCCCGCTGTAGTTTGTCGATAGGGTGAAAACAGTAATTATTGGAATAAACAGGGCAATACATGCACCGTAAATAGCATGATCCTTATAAAAAGGCTGCATGGAAAAATGTGCCATTTCTTTCTCCATTCCCATTTGCAGAAGCCGTATGGTGGCATATATAATAATAAAACACAGAGGTATGACATACAGCCAAACAAAACTCTTAATCTTTTCCGGATTTTTAAAAAATATCATTACCAGGCCGAAATACATTACCCCCACAAACCATATCCTGGCTGCAGTATATTTAAAGCTTATTTCAGGCATCGAACTGCTGGCGGATGTAATTAATAACCACACAATTTGAAGAGTCAAGATTATTGTAATGGGATGATAGAAAAAGCGCGTGGGAATACTATCAGATTGTAAAGTTCTTAGTATTAAAAATAAAAGAATCAGAACAAACAAAGGCTCTGACGGAAGACTTATTCCCAGGCCAAATCCCAATTCCTCAAGTCCTACAGACAAGGGAGTTAAGCAAACAGAGACCCAGATTAAATTCTCGAGTTGAAACATTGCAAGGTACAGTGCCGCCAGACCCAGGGGAGCTGCATAAAACCAAAGTTCATTTTGTAAGGTAAAGTAGCTGCTTATCAAAAGATACACAATACCCAAAGTGGCGTAAAACGACAAACTTATCTTTCTGCTATGAATCATCTTTGAATTTGAGTGCGTCAAATATAATACCTTTGCAGTGTTGGAAACATTTAAAGAACAGTTTTATCAGGACTATTTCAGCAATCAGGCTGTACGCACCATTCAAAATGATGTAACCGCACAGCATGTAACGAATTGTAGATATTACAGCCGCGAAATTCTGCCCTTACTTCCATCTGATAAAACAAGCAGAATTGTTGAATTGGGAGCCGGATATGGTAGTTTTCTTAAATTCCTGAAAGAAAACAAATATACAAATTGTTCAGGTATAGATGTAAGTAAGGAACAAACAGATATTGCCCGAAAATGGGGAATTGAAATCATTCACGCCGACATCACTTCCTATCTTAAGGAAAACTTTACTGCCGATGTAATTGTATTGATTGACGTACTTGAGCACTTTACAAGGAGTGAGGCACTTGACGTTCTTAAAACATGCAAATCGAAGCTCAACTCGGGCGGATCTGTTATATTCAGATGCCCTAATACAGATGCACCCATGGGAACGGTTTACGCTAACGGCGATTTAACCCACGATTTGTTTTTAAACAAAAGTTCTGCCGAGCAACTGGCTTTGGCAGCCGGTTTTGCAGATGTTACAGTTCATTCGTCTTATCTTTATACAAGCGGGGCACTGAAGAATTCAATTAGAAAAATGAGCTGGCTCTTATTAAGACTAAAGCTTCGGTGGATACTTTTTGCCACCGGCAGAAGTGCATCCACTGTACTTTTTACCCCTAACTTAATTACACATTGCAAGGCGTAAAACGCTTTATATCAAGTTAAACAAACTTTTTTTCCGTCTTTGTGTTTTGTCGGTATGATTGCAGGTATTGATTTTGGATCGCGCACGGCCGGCACCACAGTAATTGCCTGGTATCAAGACGCGGTTACACCCATTCGTTTCAATCATTCATTGCCGGGTAGTGATGCAGATAACCTTATTCTGGAACTACTGGAAATGACTGAAGGCCGGCATCAAATTTTTATTGATGCGCCATTGTCACTTCCTTTGGCTTACAAAAGCGATAAAGAAGGCGATGACTTTTTCTTCAGAAACAGTGACCGTGAATTAAGAGCTATGTCACCTATGTTTCTGGGTGGTTTAACAGCAAGGGCTATTGCCTTGAGCAAAAAGATTGAACAAGAGGGGCACATAATTACAGAAGTATATCCGTCAGGGTTCGCAAAAACACTAAACCTTGAGGAATTAGGATATAAAAAGGCAACGAAAAATATATCTGACGTAACCCGATTCCTATCCAAAAAATTCAGTTTAAAACTTAATATCAATCATATTGACAACTGGCACCATGTGGATGCGTTGTTGTGCGTAATCATTGGAATCAGAAAGGCACGTAATGAGGCAAAATCTTTTGGAATAGAAAAAGAAGGTTTAATATGGATTTAAGAGATAAAAACACCGGTTATTCTGAATATTCCCATGAGGAACCGGTAATAGAAAAGAGAGAACAACCTGCAATATCGATAATATATGATGGCAGGCAAATAACATGCACTCCGGGACAAAACCTGAGGAGGATATTAATTGACAACAGCCTGACACCGCACAATCACGAGTCAAGGTATATTAACTGCAAAGGATTGGGTACATGCGGTACATGCGCTGTACATATTATTGCAGGTGAAAATGGCAAGATGAATTCCATTGAAAAAATCAGGCTCTCCCTTCCACCTTTTCAGAAGAGTCAAACACTTAGACTTGCCTGTCAGATGACCGTTACATCAAATTTAGAGTTAAAGAAAGGAAATGGTTTCTGGGGAGAAAAGGACAATTAAATATCAGCTTAATTTCTTACTATATTAACCGTTCCTTTATAATCAATCAACTCGCCTCTTTTCTCAACCAATAAAACAAAGAAATAGGTTCCATCGGACACATCATTTCCGGACTTTGTTTTACCATCCCAATTGTTAAGGTAATTAGAACTTTCATAAACCAGTTGTCCCCAGCGGTTGTATATGTACAATCTGGAATTCTGATATTTTTCAAGACCTGTTACTACGAAATCATCATTAATGTTATCGGAGTTTGGAGAGAAGATATTGGGCACAACCAATTCGCAAGGATCTATTACAACAATGGAAGAATCAGAATCTGAACCACAAAGATTCGACACTGTAATGGTGTAAACACCAGAAGCGGGTGGAGAAAACACAGCAGAGGTGCCATTGCCGGGTGTCCAGAGATAAGTAACACCGGATAATGCACTTGTAACATCAAAAGCAAATTCCTCTCCATCACAATACTCCTGATCTTCAATATCTACAGTGGGTGCTTCTCCAAAAAACACTTGCAAATTCAGAGTTTGATTACAACGGTTGTCAGTATAAGTATATTCGTAAAATCCGGTGGCTGGTACAGTTATTAAAGGATTCTCGGCATTGGCTGACGGCGAAAAAACGGTACTTCCCAGTCCGCTGATTTGCTGCCAAACACCGCCAGCCGGAGAAGTTGTACCACTGATTTGAAAAGCGCCATTACATGCCACTGTATCAGGCATTATAGTGGGACCGGCTATTACTTCCAATACCACCGTGGTATCGTAAGTACATCCAAAATTATCAGTAACCTGAAAAACATAATCATATGTTCCTGGTGAAGGAGGCATAACTATAATAGCCGTATCCGTACCTCCCGTAAGAATAGTTGGATCGGGCAACCATTGCTCGGTTACAATAACGGGTGCATATACCTCATTGTTAGGATTAACCAACGGGTCAAACAGTATACCCCATTCAAAAATGTAACCATCGTCAATACTCAGATTATCCTGAACCGTTATTGTCCAGTTACCATTGATGGGACAGCCAATAAAAGCTGAAAAACTTTGTTCGGGCTGATAAACTCCATTGGGATTCATGGCCTGTCCGAAAGAAATACTTGTAGGCCCCACCGTATTTCCTGCAGCGTATTCAGTGGCCATATTTCCCCAAGTAGCCAGCACATCACTAAAACAGTACTCCCAGCCAATACCCGGAGAACCATTTCCTGTATCATCTGCATCACCTAAAAAAGTAGTACCACCGCTAAAACCACCTGGTATCATACCGGGGCTGTAACTGTTAAAAATATTAACGGTAGTACCATTGGGACATGTTAGCGTCATCTCAAGGTCACCCAGATATGAATGCTCCATTGTAATACACAAACTCTGAATATCGGAAGCAGCTGCAACAGTTTGACCCGGAGGGAATCCGGAAATAGGGATCGTGGTTGTGTATTGCTGACCGCTGCCGTCCGGAAGATATGTAAGTCCGGCATAAATGCCCCCCAACTGAAAACTTGTTGAAGTAGGATCAACACCGGCAGTATCACTTACAGTAATTCCCCCAATAATTTCGGTAGTTGCACCGGCACAAATGGTATCATCCAGCGGTCCGGCGCCGGCAAAACTGGGAATCGTAGAAACCCGAACCTTTGATTGCATTACCTCAGTTTGGGGAAAATCATCTGTAATTTTCAACGAAACCAGAAAACCCGATCTTGCAGGAGGTTTAAACCAAACAGAAGGACCGGTTTGTGATGTACCGTCACTGAAGTCCCATTCTATGGTAACATTACTCAGGTTTTGGGAATAACCCGTTCCGGTCACATCAGATGAATGCGGAAAAAACGGTGTTGCATCAAAGCGGATAGAATCTCCGAAACAAATATCCACGTAACCAGTGTCGGCCGGATTGATAGCATTAGAGCCTGTTCCATTAACAAATGCTTCCATGTGCGCCTCAAAAGGTTGCGCAGGGCTACCACAAGTAATGTTTGCAGCCCAACCTGTACCTGTTACAGCGGCATCGGAACGAAATCTGACAGTAAGGCAACCTGAAGGGTTGTTCCAGGAACTTGTATATGTAAACCCGTTAGGGTCTGTTACACTGTTGTGAACCCCCAACAACGGAGACACAATACTTGGGCCATCAAATACGTAAATAGAATCGGACCCGTCTACATTAAAGGAATAACCGGCATTAATTCCAAAAGCAATGGTAAGCTTACTATTTTGGGTCAGATTTGGGCAAATAACAATCGTTTCATCTTCATTGTCAGAGTAATTAGCCCCAGAATTTCCGGAATCATAAAAATTTTGAACCGAACCATCGTCAAACAAACTGCAATCGACAGGAGAAGCCTGATCGTAATCGGCATCAGTAATTAAAACGGTTTGTCCTTTTAGAGATATTGGTAACCACAATAATCCCGATAAAAGAAAAATTTTAAAGCTCTTCATTTTCCACTATTTTTTCTCATCAAATCCCGGATGTAAAAACCCGGCATAACAACTAACAGTTTATCGGTGCCTTCAATATGAAGATACTGATATGCATTTTCTTTCGGCAGCAAACCAACACTGAAAATGTTAATATCGTCTACATTACTTATACTGATTTTACCTACCTGGTCTCCTTTTTGAATTTTTTCTTTTGGTAAATCGGAAACGTACCATCCTTTTTCCGACACAAAGTTCAGGTATTCAATATCCATTCCTTCTGCCTTTAATTTTTCAATATGTGAATCTGTGAATGCACTCAAAACTTTTGCATTAGGCTGGGTTTGGGCAAAAAGACTTGAACTTGCAGAATACCAGATGAGAGCAGCAGCAAGCAACCCTTTTGTTGATAATTTAACCATTTGTGAATAAATAATTCATTTTTTTAACAAAGTTAAAGTATTCCTCTTTTTAAGACCAAAGTTCCTTGATAAAATCTATCAGATTGTGGGAAACCTATCGTTTCCTTATTCCGCAATCGAAGACTTAGTAATTACCTTTGGCGTCATAATAACTAATATGGAACACTTAAAACTTCTCTGTTCACAGGTAAGACGCGATATTATCAGAATGGTTGCATCGGTTCAAAGCGGCCATCCCGGGGGTTCTTTGGGTTGTGTAGAATATATGGTATGTCTCTATAACGGTATACTGAAAATTGAACCTGAAAAGTTCACCATGGACGGTGTGGGTGAGGATATATTTTTCCTTTCGAACGGCCATATTAGTCCTGTATGGTACAGCGTTTTGGCAAGAAGAGGATATTTTCCGGTTGCAGAATTATCAACATTCAGACGATTGAACAGTCGTTTACAAGGACATCCGGCCACCAAAGAGCATCTGCCCGGTATCAGGATAGCTTCAGGCAGTTTGGGGCAGGGGTTATCGGCAGCGATTGGTGCCGCATTGGCAAAAAAACTGAATAAAGATTCGCATCTTGTATTTTCACTACACGGTGATGGAGAATTGCAGGAAGGACAAATATGGGAGGCTGCCATGTATGCAGCCGCCAATAAGGTTGATAACCTCATCAGCACTATAGATTATAATGGTAAACAAATTGATGGCCCTGTTGAGGAAGTGCTCAGTCTGGGTAATTTACGAAAAAAATGGGAAGCATTTGGTTGGCTGACACTTGAATGTAATGGAAATAATCTTATTGAAATCAGCAGCACTTTAAAAGAAGCGTCCTCCATGTGTGGGAAAGGACAACCGGTAATGATTCTGATGAAAACAGAAATGGGTATGGGAGTCGACTTTATGATGGGTACCCACAAATGGCACGGCTCGGCGCCCAATGAAGAACAAACGGCACAGGCTTTGTCTCAGCTCCCTGAAACCGTTGGGGATTATTAAAATATGAAACAAATAATTAAACCTCTCTCTGCTTCACTTTTGTTGTTCGTATTCACGTCAACATTTATTACAGCTGCGGCGCAAAAAAAAGAACCACAGCTTACCCGTATACTTTTCATTTTCGACGCATCAAACAGTATGTGGGGAACCTGGGGCGACAAAACAAAAATAGAATCAGCAAAAGACGTACTTACAGCAGCCATCAAGCAATTAGAAGGGATACCGAATCTTGAACTTGCTTTGCGCATGTATGGTCATCAGGTTCCCATTGAACCGGGAAAGCAGGATTGCAGTGATACCAAGCTGGAAGTTCCGTTTTCTCCCAACAATCACAAAAACATTATTGGTAAAGTACTTTCTGTTATTCCTAAGGGGACAACTCCCATTGCCCGTTCTTTGGAATATGCCGGAGAAGATTTTCCTGACAAAAACAGCAGGAACATTATCATTTTAATTACGGATGGTATTGAAGCCTGCGACGAAGATCCATGTGCAGTGTCACGGGCATTGGCTTCCAAAGGAATTACAGTAAAACCATTTGTGGTGGGTATAGGCTTAGACATTTCTCACCTGATGGGACTTACTTGCATCGGCAGTTTCTTTGATGCAAGCAATGAGCAGGAATTTAAGGATGTATTAAATGTTATTCTAACTCAAGTACTCAACAACACCACAGTGCAAATTAGTTTGATGGACACTCAGAAAAAACCAACCGAAACTAATGTTACGTGCTCCCTATACGACCAGAAAACAGGAATTCTGAAGGAAAGTATCATGCATACACTGAATTATAAAGGTAATCCGGATACATTAACCCTGGACCCCATAACTACCTACCGGATGGTAGTTCATACAATCCCGCCGGTTGAGGTGAAAGATATAAAAATAAAACCCGGAGAACACAACATAATACCCGCATACACACCACAGGGTTATCTGAACATGAAAGTTCCGGGATACCTTGGCAAGGTCAATATCAATACCATAATAAGACACCACGGAGGTGATGGAAAAACACTGCACGTTCAGCAAATGAATACTGTTGAAAAGTTAATAACGGGATTTTACGATCTTGAAGTGTTAACATTGCCAAGGTTGTATTTTAATAATATAGAAATTAAACAAAGTCAAACATACAAAATTGAGATTCCCAAACCCGGCATGCTTTCATACTCCTGTGCACGCGAAATTACAGGTGCCATTTTTAAAAACGATACAAAAACCGATGAATGGGTATATAATCTGCAAACCGCACAAATGCATGATATGATAGAACTTTTACCGGGAAAATATAAAATAATATACAGAGAACTGAGCTCCATGAAAACTATGCATACACGGAAGGTTGAATTTATTATTTATCCCGGAGAAAGAACTACAATAAACTTATAAAATATGAAATTTACTCAGACAGGAAGCAAAGACACCAGATCAGGTTTCGGTGAAGGACTACTTGAATTAGGCCGTAAAAATTCGAAAGTTGTTGCTCTTTGCGCCGACCTAACAGGGAGCCTTAAAATGGATGCCTTTCAAAAAGAATTCCCTGAAAGGTTCTTTCAAACCGGAATAGCTGAAGCCAACATGATTGGAATGGCAGCCGGACTTACCATTGGCGGCTATATTCCTTATACAGGTACTTTTGCGAATTTTTCAACAGGCCGTGTGTACGATCAAATCCGGCAAAGTGTAGCATACAGCGGAAAAAACGTTAAAATATGCGCTTCTCATGCCGGTTTAACTCTTGGAGAAGACGGAGCTACCCATCAGATTCTTGAAGACATAGGTTTAATGAAAATGCTACCCGGAATGGCAGTTATCTGTCCGGCCGATTTTAACCAAACCAAGGCTGCAACCATTGAAATTGCAAAACACTCAGGACCTGTATACTTAAGATTCGGAAGGCCCAAAGTACCCGTTTTTATTCCGGAAAGTGAACCTTTTATCATTGGAAAGGCACAAATGCTTCAGCAGGGAACCGATGTATCAATATTCGCAACTGGTCATTTGGTTTGGAAAGCGCTGCAGGCTGCAGAAATTCTACTGCAAAAAGGCATCCATCCGGAAATAATAAATATACATACCATTAAACCTTTGGATGAATCGGCCATCATAGCATCTGTAAGAAAAACCAGGTGCGTGGTAACAGCAGAAGAGCATATGATTTCAGGAGGATTGGGCGAAAGCATAGCACAGACATTGAGCAGAAATTTTCCGGCACCACAAGAATTTGTGGCCGTTAACGACACTTTCGGAGAAAGTGGAACTCCGGACGAATTGCTCGTAAAATATGGTCTGGACACTCCGGATATTGTTGCAGCTGCTGAGCGCGCTGTAAGGCGTAAATAACATGACAGAATACCCTGACGACAAAACCCTGACGGAAGCATTTAAAAATCAGTTCACCAGAGAAGATGCCTTCCGGTTGATGATCAGAAAATACCAAAAAAGAATCTACTATGCTGTCAGGCGAATTGTAGATAACCACAACGATACGAATGATATTGTTCAGGATGTTTTTATAAAAGTTTGGGAGAAATTCGAATCTTTCAGGGGTGAATCTTCTATCTATACATGGATTCACAGGGTTGCCATCAACGAATCCTTAGCCTGCCTGAAAAGAAAAAACAAAAATCTGCATTTTGATATCGAAAATTATCCGGAAGAATTTGCCACAGAGCAGGAACACGACTTGATGTTATCAGGAGATGAAATTCAAATAAGATTTAACAACGCCATTCAGGAGTTGCCCGAAAAACAAAAACTGGTTTTTAATTTGAAGTATTTTGAAAATATGAAATATGAAGAAATGTCAGCTATGTTGGGCACAACAGAAGGTGCATTGAAAGCATCATATCATCACGCAGTAAAGAAAATTGAAAAATTTATTCTTGGAAATTAAACGAGCCGATGATTACTGCATCAAAGAACTACAAAATGAAAAAACGATTAAACATAGAAGACTTAAAAGAGCAATTAACTCAAGGTTCTGAATCTACCTTTGAAATACCCTCAGGGTACTTTGAAAAACTTGAGGACATAATTGTTGATAAAGCACAAAGTAGTGGTGATGTAAGTGACGAATATTTTCAGGAATCAGAGCAGAAGATTATGGCAATAGTAGCCGGTCATTCCACAAAAGATACCGGTTTTTATAGTGGTCTTCAATTCGCCGCTGCCATTGCTTTACTCATTTTGGGCTCATTAACGGCCACGACACTATTAAACCGTGATGTAAATGATGAGCCTACATCAAATCAAATATCCATTACAGACCCGGGCAGTGCCGATGAAGACGACGTTTTGACAATTATGGCACGCCAGACTGATTATGATTCATTGGACTATAACCCATATTCACCGGCAGACTACTTTATTGAAGATTTAACCCTTGCCGATGTTTACGACTTCTATGTTTCTGCAGACGAATATACTACAGGATTCGATTCTGTCTCTTATTCAAACCAAAAGTCTGAGAACATACAAGACTACCTGCTTGAAGATGATGTGGCCATAGATGAATTACTTTACGAAATTTAATCGCATTTTATCCCTTGTTCAACATAACTAATAAAAACCAAAAACAATGAAACAGTTTATTTTAAGCACTCTGCTTGGGCTTGGCTCAGCAACAGTAATTGCTCAGGGGCCTCCCCCTCCTCCACAGCATGGCAAACATCACGACAAGCCAGACAAAGAAGAAATGGAAGCACAATTTGTTGCTCATGTTACGCACGAACTAAAACTAACACCTGAAGAATCTCAAGCATTCTGGCCCGTTCATGCAAAATACATGGAAGAAATGAAAGCACTTAGAAAGGAACGGAAAAGCATAATGAAGGATGCCAAAGACGATGGAGAAATTACAGATGAAGAAGCCAAAACCATGATGAATTCCCATTTTGAAATGAAGGAAAAAGAACTGGCCATTGAAAAAAAATATCACGCCGAATTTTTAAAAGTTTTACCACCAAAAAAAGTAGCCAAATATTATCGTGCAGAAGAGGGGTTTAAAAGAAAACTGCTTGAAAAAATGCGAGAATAATCACCTTGTTAAAAAATCGAAACCTCCCCCCGGGAGGTTTTTTTCTATATTGTGCCTATATTTTTTTACATGAAACTCTGGACAATCATTATCTTCTGTTGTATTTATTCCAACGCGAATACCCAGGTAAAACACTTTTCAAAACCTGTAAAAATTCCTGTGGAACTAAAGCAATTTATCCATGAATTTGAAAAAGCTGCCAATAGCAATAACACTGTTCTGTTGATGACCCTTATGGATGGAGCATACCGAAAAGAACAACACGACCATTTTTTGCAGGGGAATACAATACAGTTTATAAACGAATTCTTTTGTGGAACTTATATTACTGATAAAAAAGGAAATACCCAATTCAATTGTCCGGGATTAAATACAATTTCTGATGTAAAAACCGTCAAAATTACCCCTTCCGAGAACGGTTATAAATACATTTTCAATTTCAAAAGCGGAGGAAAAACGTACACTTCGCAACGTTACATATCGGTAAAAGTCATTGATAATAAAAGACAATTTGGTCTTGTAGGTGCAGTTGGATAAATCTACCGGAAGGTTTGCACTTATCTATGTTCGCAAATACGTGTTTACAAATTGAATTTACAGTTTTTTATTCCGCACTTTTGTCAGTATGAGAGCCATATTGTGTGTATTCTTCTTTACTGTTTTAAGTTCCTGTAGCGGGCAAGATTATCCAAAAAACTACTTTCGATCGCCACTGGACATCCCCTTGCTGCTCAGTGGAAACTTTGGTGAATTGCGGTCTAATCACTTTCATACCGGCCTGGACATTTTGACACAAGGTATTGAAGGCAAAAAAATTTATGCCATTGCCGATGGTTATGTATCCAGGATCAATATTTCTCCTTGGGGATACGGTTTAGTGGTTTACATAGACCACCCCAACGGCTACACCAGTGTTTATGCACACCTTAGCGCATTCTCAACCAAAATTGACAGTGCATACACTGCTGCACAGCGTCATATGAAAAAATCGATTCTGGATTTCTACCCCGATGCTAATAAAATTCAGGTAAAGAAAGACGAAGTAATAGCGCTGTCTGGCAATACCGGGTTAAGCATGGGGCCGCACTTACATTTTGAAATTCGGGAAACAAAAACCGAAAAACCTGTAAATCCTCTCTTCTTTGGATTCGACATAAAAGATGATAAAAAACCTGTCCTGAAAGGAATCAGAGTATACAGATTTCAGCACGACAGCACAGCCGGATACTGCGACAAAAGCCATGTTGTAGCCGGTGGCGATGGCAACTACTATATGCGTGACGGAAGTACCGTTACAATCTCAGCAGCTGAAGACGAATTGTTAGGTATTGCCATTCATGCTGTAGATTATTTAAATGGAAGCAACAGCACCTGTGGTGTATATAGTATCCAGCTTTTTATAGACAACGAGTTAATTTTTAGACAGGAAACCGACAAACTCGACTTTAATACATATCGGTACCTGAACGCGCATACCGACTACGATCTGTTTAAACAAACCAGTCAAAGTTATCACCGTTCCTTTTTACTGGCGAATAACAAACTGGAAATATACAAACACCACAATAGCAGAGGATTATTCCGCCTTCAAGACAACAACGCCCACCAGGTTAAATACATTGTTGAAGACGTAAACGGAAACACCTCTACCCTAACCTTTAATCTGAAACGCGTGAATGGTCAGGCACTCCCGGTTCCCAGTGCCGATATTATGCTGAATCCCAATACCGAAAACCACATTGACAAGAAAAACTTCCAACTTTTTCTACCCCCCGGAACCGTATATCACATGATGCCGTTTCAGTATTCTTCAGCCATAGGACCTTCAATATCGTATAGTCCGCTAATAAAAATACTGACGGAATCCATTCCGGTTCAGCAATACTATACATTAAAAATTGAAAGTAAAGTACCGTCCCGATACAAAGACAAATGTGTAATGGTACAATTAAAAAACGGGGCCGTAAACGGAAAATCAAAAGCTACATGGCTTGATGGATGGGTGAGTGCAGAATGGCGCACATTTGGCGATTTTACGGTTTATGTAGATACCATAGCTCCGGTTATTCAGCCCTTAAATATCTCTGAGAACAAAAATATTCGATCCAATACAGAAATCAGCTTTTCAATAAATGATAATTTATCAGGAATAGAAGACTTTGCGCTTTCCATCGACGACGAATGGATACCTTTGCAGTTCAATCCTAAAAAGAATAAGTACTTTGTACTGATGAAAAGCCTTTCACTATCAGCAGGTAATCACACAGTTAAATTCACAGCTACTGACAGATGCAATAATTCAAGTTCCTGGAACTGTAAATTCCAGTATTGATTTCCACCAGATATTTCATCATCATTTTCGATTTGTTCCTGTAACAATATCATCATTTCATCAACCTTTAAGTTATCTGTATGAAAAAAATGAACTTTCGCAGAAAGAATTTAACGATTCATCCTACTTTTATTGAAAATCATTTCTTATCTTCGCGTAATTAAATGTTCTGAAAAGGACTCAATGTTGGATATTTACGACTTTTACGACAAAATGGAACGCAACAATATATTGTTGTCGTTCAAGGGTTCAGTAACTTCAGAGTTGCTTTCATCCATTCTTCAAATTATGGAGACCAAGATGGATAATCTTGAGGAAGCGCCCAAAACGAAGAAAAAGGTATTCAATGTACTTGTTGAATGTCTTCAAAATTTGTATCACCATATTGATGAGGGTCCGGGTATGGAGGATGTAAATAAGCGTTCGGCCATTTTTATGATTAGTAAGCAGTCCGATCATTATAAAATATTTACCGGTAACTTTATTTTAAATGACAATGTTAACGGCCTTAGAGAAAAGCTGTTAAAGATAAACAGCATGAACAAAGACGAATTGAAGGAGTATTACAAATCCATATTAAATAACGGCAAGCTTTCCGACAAAGGCGGCGGCGGTTTAGGCATGATAGATATTGCCCGGAAAAGCGGTCAAAAGCTCGATTTTGATTTTCATCCGGTAGATGAAAAAAATTCATTTTTCAGTTTAATAGTTAAAGTAAGTCAACTGGAAGAGGCTGCAGCCTAATCTTAAGTTTTTCATTCGGCTTGAACTCCGACATATCTTTCCCACTTTTCTAACAACAAGCTCATATCCATAGGTAAATCTGAATCAAATTCCATTCTTTCACCTGTTTTAGGATGATTGAACCCCAGTGTTTTGGCGTGCAAGGCATGGCGCGGACATACCTGAAAACAATTCTCGACATACTGCCGATATTTGGTAAACGTAGTACCCCTTAATATTCTGTCGCCGTCATATTCAGGATCATTGAATAATGGATGTCCAATGTATTGCATATGAGCTCTTATTTGATGCGTACGTCCTGTTTCCAATTTGCATTCCAGCAGGGTAACGTATCCAAACCTCCTAAGAACTTTATAGTGCGTTACTGCATGTTTTCCAACTTCACCGTCAGGAAATACTGACATTACCTTTCGGTTCTTTAAGGACCGGCCTATATTGCCGGAAACTGTTCCTTCATCGGTTTCAAAATCACCCCAAACAATTGCATGATACTTTCGGGAACTTGTTCGGTCGAAAAACTGTCTTGCCAAATGGCTCATGGCAAAATCGGTTTTAGCAAGCACCATTAAACCCGAAGTATTTTTATCCAGCCTGTGAACGAGCCCCGGGCGCACCCCTGCCTCCGTTCCACCCGGTAAGACACCCAAATGATGCAATACCGCATTTACCAAAGTTCCGCTGGAATTTCCGAATCCAGGATGAGAAACCATACCAGCAACTTTGTTAATTACAAGCAAGGTTTCATCTTCAAAAACAATGTCCAGCGGAATATCTTCGGCCAGTAATTCAATTTCCCTTACAGGATAAGGCATCACAACAGACACTTCATCTCCCGGGCGTATTTTATAGTTGTTTTTTACAGCATTGCCGTTTACAAGAATATTGCCTGCACGTGCCGACTCCTGTATTTTATTTCGACTTGTATTGGGGATTCTGTCGATTAAGAATTTATCTATACGCAGCAGTTCTTGCCCGGGATCGGCTATAAACCTGTAATGTTCAAATAGCTCATCGGCGTCGGCATCATTCTCCTGCTGCCATGCACCGTCCACTTCTTCGTCTTCAAAATTTTTCATTGCTTTACAAAGCGAAGAACGTCACAGGTATCGCCAACCGAAATTCGAAGAAAATAAATCCCTGAAGCGAGCGCTCCGGCATCAATGGTACCTCCTGTAAAATCCAGTTTATCGCTTTGATATTCGCGTCCGCCAATATCTGTTAAACTATATTGAACAAGGCTGTTCTGGTTATTCTGAATAACTACATTTAAAAACTGCTGTACCGGGTTGGGGTACAAAGAAATATAAGTTTGTTCCTGTGCGGTTTGCGGCACCTCAGTAAGATTATCCGTTTCAGAAACAAATACCGGACGCATCATTAAACTTCCCTGAAATGATGTATTTTGCCATAGCGTTGCCACATTGTAAAAAATCTTACCGGCATTATTCAGATTCCTGTCGAAACCGATATTCAGAACATCCTCATCCTGTTGTTGCCAACCTACATAATATGTACCTGCATTTAGAGGTACCCGCTCATCAAAAAAGTATTCTCCAAAGGCATTGGGTTCGTTAAGATACACAGGTTTTTTGTAAGGCAAATTGTCGCTTTGATGAATGATCGCACCCGGCACTCCGCCGTTATCTGCCCAAACCGTTGGCCAAAAGGTTCTAAGCGAAGCGTCCTGAACAGAAGGAGCAAAATGAATGAGCAGACTGCGTAAAGTATCTGGCTGTGCCAATTCAAATTTGTACGCCAACCGTGCACCGGCACCGTAAGGTCCGTAAGCAGCTTCGGCAGAACCGTCATCGTATGCATAATAATTACTGAAAACCTGTTGATAGCGCGCAGTATCATTATCTGTAATCAACTCGGGTAAGGTAGAAGTACTTAGAGCGTGTTTCACTTCAAAAACGGCAGCCGTGTCGTCAGCAAGAACATCGAAAACGAAACTATTAGGCGCATCACTTACTGCATAATCCATTTGGATTTCGCTGAAAGGAGCCGCATTGGGGGTAGTGATAATAAAAGGAAAGTCATGAGTTACAGTGTTGTTAAACAAAACTTGCATTCTGCCCGGACCAAACAGTTTCGGGTCGTTTGAGCCGTTATATGCTTCAATGGAAATACCGGTTTTCATATAGGATGCGGGATTCCATTTAAAATGTTTCCAGGGCATGGCTGTAAAATGTTGCAACAATCCGTCAGTATCATACCTGAAAGCCAAATCTTTCATTACAGTGTCATCGTAAGTTCTCAAATGATTTAAATATACATAATCAATATGCCAATGGTCGAGCGCTCCCGACAAAGTTGCATAATTCCGGAACCGAAACTGAAAGCCATCCTTTAAATACTGACTTTGATTCACTTTTAAATGAACTATTTCAAAATTGTGAACCGCCTTACCCGGTGTGCTCCAGATATGATACCATTCGTTACTGTCCGGTGCCCAAAACTCCAGCACTAAGGAATCTTCACCTTCCGGCTGATTACCCAATCCCTGTGCCTGATACTGAAAAGTAAGATAAACGGAATCGAGTGCTGCGGACATATAAATGGGCTTACTGGTCAATAAGTCTGCTTCTCCATATGTGCCCAAAGCATTAAATTCGTATGGCATGCCTTTCTCATCCAGAGGATCTAACGTGGCAACACCTACCGAAGGCGGATCAACAGCATACCGGTTATTCCGATAAGCAAAGTTATCCATCCAGCGGGAATAGGTTTCAATGTTGGAAACCAGATATACAGTAACTGAATCCTGGCAGAGATCAGGTATCGGTTCATACAGAGTATCTTGTAAACCGTTCCAGGTTGTAAGTTGCACATTGTAAGGAGGCCATACCGTAATCAAGGTAGATGTAAAAGGATATATATCTTCGTCGTAAACCGTAATTTGCTGAGAAGGCAGGGCAACATATGTAACACTCATTGAATCCACCGTTACCGAGTCGTACGTTATAAAAAAAGTGGTGTCGGTCATAAAACAGACTGTGTCTTGAAGTGGTGTAGTTCCTGGCAAATCATAGAGTAAAATTTGTTGGTCTGCCGTTACATTTGCATCCCCGGGTTCCGCAGTATATTTCCTGAATTTGTCAGTACTGAAGTCATCTATAAAGGGGAGGGATACGGTATCATTTTCATAGAGAAACAAACCATCTACCGAACGGATACTGTTCGCATTAAACTGACCGGCATCCATTTGAAGCGAATTTAATACTTCCTGTTGGGCATACGTCTTGGGGAATAAAGCCCCAAGTAGGATGAAAAACAGAATTCGCTGATACATCTCTATAGTATTAATCCTGTGAGTCATCAGGAATTCCGGGTTTTGTGGATAACCAAATCATCAAATCGGAACCTGCAGCCGCCGCAGCTTCTGGTCCGCCTTCAGGAAACTGGCGCACAATCACAGCCCTAGAAGAATCCTCAGACGAGACACATCCTATACATTCGGCAGGTATCATATTCAATGCTATATTGCCTAAACTCTTTTTGGCCTCAGATATTGTCTTACCCATCAGGTCGGGCACGGGAACCTGAACTTTACGTCCGTTGCCAATGACAACCTGTATGGTTTCTCCACTTACAATCTGCTCTTCAGGATTGATTGACTTTCCTTTGTATCGAACATCCAGTACAAAGTTATCCGGATTCGGCTCGTACTTTTCTATAATTTTAAAGCCCAGTCCTTCAAGCTTGGTAATAACCTCTCGTTTAGAGTGACCGATATACTTTTTAGGATTAACAAATTTACCCGGCGGAGTAAAGCGTATCATAGAAAGATAAATGGTACGTCCTTCTTTGGCATGAACACCGGTACAATCGGTTGGCTGCGGATCCTGAATGTAAATTGTTCCCGGTTGTTGCCCCAAAACGTATACCGAATCTAATTCATAATTCAGTCCTAACGGTCTAAGAATCGAAGGAATTTCATCTACATGAATTCCAACCAGGTTAGGAACTCTTATCTTCTCACCATGACGTGTATAACCGTCAAGCCAGTTAAGAAGCAGGTAACCTGTAAGAAAAAAGGCTCCTATGGCTATACCCAGATTCAACCAAAACGGCCATGAAACTAAAAATCTAAAAAATGCCTTCATTAATATGCCCTGTTGAGCCTGACAAAGATATATTTTTGATTGACGTCACAAGAGTTTTTCAAACGACAAAACAAAATCCGATACAAGATATTGCGGGGTCTACTTTTTTCTAAAAAATACCCGTATGGGAACTCCTGTAAAATCAAATTGTTTACGAAGTTGATTTTCAATAAACCTACGATAAGACTCATTCACATATTGAGGAAGGTTGCAGAAAAAAGCGAAAGAAGGCACCGCGGTTGGTAATTGGGTTACAAACTTAATTTTTACATATTTCCCTTTGATAGCCGGTGGTGGTGTAGCCTCAATGATGGGTAACAATATTTCGTTCAACCGTGATGTCGGGATTTTGCGTGACCTGTTTTGGTGTACCCTAATAGCGTCTTCTAATGCTTTGTGAATACGCTGCTTTGTTAAAGCAGAAATAAAAATTACGGGTAAATCGGTAAACGGGGCCAACACCTCTTTAAGGCCTTCCTCATAATCCCTTACGGAATTGGTATCCTTTTCTACCAAATCCCATTTATTTACCAAAACTACTACGCCCTTACTATTTCTTTCAATCAAACTAAAAATAGCAAGATCTTGTTTTTGAATACCTTCTGTTGCATCAATCATAAACAGACACACATCACTTTCTTCAATGGCTTTAATGCTTCGTACTACAGAATAAAACTCGATATCCTCATTTACTTTGTTCTTCTTACGAATTCCGGCCGTATCTACAAGAATAAACTCAAAACCATATCCTTTGTAATAAGTATCTATTGCGTCGCGGGTGGTACCCGCAATATTCGTAACAATATTTCTTTCAACTCCCAGCAATGCATTGGTAAATGAACTCTTACCCACATTAGGACGGCCAACAACAGCAAACCTTGGCAGAGCATTTTCTGATAAATTTTCATCTGATGTGTCCGGTAGAGCCTCCACAACGGCATCCAGCAAATCTCCGGTACCGGCTCCGCTAATTGCCGAAAGGTCGAACAATTTATCAAAACCCAACGAGTAGAATTCCGGGCTTTGAAACTGCAAATGCTGATTATCAACCTTGTTAACAACTACAAACACCGGCTTCCTGGTACGTCGCAACAAATCAGCTACTTGCTGATCATAATCGGTAACTCCCGTGGTTACGTCTGTAACAAAAACGATAGCATTTGCCTCTTCAATGGCAATTACTACCTGTTTTCGGATTTCCTCCTCAAAAATATCATCACTTCCCTTTACGTATCCGCCTGTATCAATCAATGAAAACACTTTTCCATTCCACTCCACATGACCGTAATGACGATCGCGGGTTACACCCGGACTTTCCTGAACGATGGCTTTGCGTGCTTCAACCATCCGGTTAAACAGCGTGCTTTTTCCTACGTTGGGTCTTCCCACAATTGCTACAATTGCTGCCATTAGTAACCAAATGATTTTAAAGTTCTTTCATTATCCCGCCAATTCTCCTTAACCTTCACCCTCAAATCAAGAAATACCTTGCATCCTGCTAGTTTCTCAATATCGCGCCGTGCTTCTGTTCCCACTTTTTTAAGCTTACTGCCGCCGATACCAATTAATATCGGCTTTTGACTGTTACGTGCTATGTAAATAACTATATGAATTCGATGTAACATCGGCTCTTCTTTATAGCTTTCAACCACAACTTCACAACTGTAGGGAATTTCCTGTCCGTAATTCAATAAAATTTTTTCACGAATAATTTCACTCACAAAAAACCTGACAGGTCTGTCAGTAATTTCTTCATGATCGTAATACGGCGCATGCTCGGGTAATAATTTCTTAATTTCTTCAAGAAGCATATCCACATTTTGATGATACAATGCAGACAAAGGAGCAATTCTTGCCCCGGGTAATTTTTGGTGCCAGTCATCCATCAATGCCTCAAGTTCCTGCGGTGTAGCCTCATCCATTTTATTAATCACACACAAAACGGGAATTTCAGTCTGGTTTAAAGCGTCAAGATATCGCTGCGGGGTGGCTGGTTGAGTAACATCCGTTAGAAAAATAATAATATCCGCATCTTCAATAGCTTCCGAAACGTATGTCATCATATTCTCGTGCAACTTGTATCCGGGCTCAAGCATTCCAGGGGTATCACTGAATACAATTTGACATTCAGGTTTATTGTAAATTCCCAAAATTCTGTGCCTTGTTGTTTGTGCCTTTGGGGTGATAACACTTAGCTTTTCACCTAAAATGGCATTCAGCAAGGTACTCTTTCCCACATTGGGCGATCCCACAATATTTACAAAACCTGATTTAAACGACATTTGGATGCAAAGGAACGAAATAAGAAGCAGACTGCGAGACATGCAATACAAACGCCCCATTAATCTACTGAAAACGAAGGTAAAGACTTTGCCAAACCTTAATTTTGAAGGTACATAGAATTGCAAATGCACTCTTTAACTTCAGGAAACTTCTAAAAACAGCAGATAGCATTTTTTGAAGTCCCCTTTAATTCAGAGCTTTACACCTTAACTCCAATAATGCATAAATCGTCAATTTGCTCCGTATTTTTCCTCCATTGTTCAAATTCTCTAATAAGCAATTCACGCTGATAGGCTAATGGTTCATTCACTATAGAAATCAAGAACTGCTTCAAATTTGCCGCTTTATATTTCTTTCCTTTTTCACCACCAAACTGATCCTGAAATCCGTCAGTAAAAATGTAAAGCGTATCCCCTTTATAAATTTCAATTCTATGAGTGGTGAAAGGCCTGGCATCGGTGTATTTGCCAATGGGTTGTTTGTCGGCTTTTGTTTCAAGAATTTCTCCATTCCTGAAAATCCACAGAGGATTGTTGGCGCCTGCCCATTGTAAGTGCAGATGGTCATCTGTCCCGACACGTGGCAACGCCACCAACGATATGTCCATTCCATCCTTCACATCATCGGTGCTTTTAGCAAATTCTGCAATTACAATTTCACGCGTTTTATCTAAAATTTTACCCGGGTCACTTAACCCGTATTCCCTAACAGAGCGGTTCAGGGCATTGTTGCAAACCACCGATACCATAGCTCCGGGAACACCATGCCCCGTGCAGTCGGCGGCTGCGAACAACACACACTCTTCTGTCTTTTCCAACCAGTAGAAGTCTCCGGCCACAATATCCTTAGGCTGGTATAAAACAAAGTAGGAATCGGTAAAAACCTCCTGAAATGCCATGGCCGGGGGAAGAATTGCCTTTTGTAAACGCTGTGCGTATTGGATACTATCTAAAACCTCTCTATTTCTCTCTTCAAGAGCCAAATACGCTTTATCTACTGCCATCTTCTGTTGAGCAATGATGGCTTTCTGCCGGCGGGTTATTCTATATCTTTGAATGCCAATTATCAATATACCAGCCAATAAAATAAATCCGGTAATGAAAGAAATTAGCATTATCCTTGCTTCACGCTTTTCCTTTTCAGCCAAAACTTCTCGTTGCCTGTGCTTGTTTTGCATGACCTCAATCTGCATATCCCGCTTTTCAACATCAAATTCGGCGTAAGCTCTGTTCAACTGAATTGCATTTTCCTCTGTAAATAAAGAATCCTTCAAAACCAGCATTTCTTTTAAAATAGCCACAAGATCACCGTATTTTTTTTCAGATTCGAATATCTCGGCTTTGTATTTCAGAATTTCAAGCATGTATGCCTTTGATTCAATTTTAACAGAAAGTGTGTATGCCGTATCTAATTTATTTTCAGCTTCTATCAAATTTCCTGTTCTAATATAAGCCAAACCAAGATTTAGAGCAGACAATGCAGTCATTTCAACATCGCCAATACTCCTCTTAATTTGAAAGCACCTCAATAAATAGACAATAGCCGAATCGGGTTGATTTCTAAGAAGGAACATTTCTCCCATATCATTGTAACAATCTCCCAGTCCACTGCTGTCTTTCAAATTCTTTCGGATTTTAATGGCCAGATTTCTATATTTCAAACTCTCATCATAGTTAGAAAGAAACATATAGTTATTTGACAAATTATTACAAGTACTCGCTAAAGCCGCAGAATCCGTATTCCGACCTCCAAGATTCAAAATTTCAAGATAATTATCTACCGCCATTTGATAATTCCCCAATCTTGAATGAAGCAACGCCATTGATAACATAGACTTCACCAGCCTATCCTTCCATTTGTGTTTTTTTGCAAGGTTCATTGCAATTTTTGCCTCCTTCAATCCTTTCCCGTAATCACCGGTAACGAATCTTGCATCCGCTGAAATAATCAGTGCGTCGAACTGTATCTCCTCATTTCCAGTTTTCACCGCCAGGTTGTATGCCTTTTCAGCATATTTCACCATTTTTCCCGCCTGATTCCAATTGTAGTAAACTGCAAGTTCGCAGTAATGTCTTGCCTTAACCGAATCATTTCTCTCTTTTGAAACAAGGAGCAGCAAAGAATCTTCAGCAGATGGCGAAGAAAGTTCTCTTGAACCAACCGCCTTGCCCCGGTTAGAGGACAAACAAAAATTAAAAATCAGGAAAATGACAATGAAATGATATTTAATTCCACTATCAGACACCTAAATATTAATGTGTTGTTATCATATCAGAGGGAACACAAACTATATAATCAGCCTTACGGAAATTCTCTTCACTCAGAGCAGAGATATCATCCTGTAATACGGTTGTAATTGTCTTAACTTTCAGTCGTTCATCCAATCGATTCAAATACCAAACTATACCCTGGTAATTATCAGAATGATATGCACCATTATAATGAATAAAACAAGCCGCATTTTTAACATGCTGATGAATAAAATAAGCCATGGTTGCATCTTTTAGGGCCTGAGCTTTCGGTAAATTTTCGCCACCGTGCCCTCCGGACATTTCAATCATCTTTTTATAGCACTCTAAATTCGAATCATAAAAAATGGGAAGTGGGGCAAAATAATTCTTTGCCTCTTTTGATAAGCTATCCAGAACCTGAAATCCATACTTGTATACCATAGAAGCATAACGACGGGGTACATTGGTAGCTATAAAAGGAATTTTTTGCGATTTAGCCAATTCAACCATAGGGCTGTAATCGGTTTGATAGTTTGACCACAAACGCATTTCATTTTTATAACTGTCAGCCGATATTTTACCCGCCATATATTCATTCATAATTATCTGATTGTCTGACTCAAACATTTCTGCGCCTAAAACTATCTTTTGGTCATGAATAGATGCCAGTTCTTTGGTAATCTGTAATTGAAGCCAATGACTTATGGGATTATTGTGCAACTCTCCAAAGAATACAACTTCAGCATTGGAAAGTCCCTTTATCATTTGAGTATACTCCAGAACCTTTCCATCTTTTGAATAAATAACGTATGCTGGTTTGTCACCCGCTTTACAATTCAACACTGTTACAAAGAACAGAACCGTTAAAAACAAACTATTTACTTGAGCTTTCATGCATCAAAGTTAATTAAGAAAAATTGAAATGATTACGACAAGTGTCCGATTATTCACAAATAGATTATCTTAGGCGGCAGAATTTGCAAAATAAGTTATGGTAAATATTTCCAGAAAAGCCAGTCTTTTTGAGGCCTTACTGCCCATGTTGGTTTTGGTTGGACTGCTCGCTTTTAACGTGTACGTCTTTGGGGTTGATTCATCGTTCGGCGGGAATCAAATAGCACTGTTGTTAAGTGCCTGCGTTGCAGCATTAGTAGGGTTCCGATTGGGAATCAAGTGGATTAAGATGCGCGAAGGCATAATAAAGAGCATCAGCAGTACACTTCAGGCAATTATCATCTTGCTTCTGATTGGTGCGCTTGCAGGAACCTGGCTATTGAGTGGTGTAATACCTGCAATGGTATATTACGGCTTACAAATACTTAGCCCCGGAATTTTCCTTTTTGCAGCTTGTGTAATATCCAGCGTTGTTTCCTTAGGTACAGGCAGTTCGTGGAGCACGGTTGCAACTGTTGGTATTGCACTATTAGGCATTGGCCAAGCGCTTGGTTTCGATGAAGGTCTGGTTGCAGGGGCCATCATCTCAGGGGCATATTTTGGCGACAAGATTTCTCCCTTAAGTGATACAACGAATCTGGCCCCGGCCATGGCCGGAACTGATTTATTTACGCACATCAGACACATGACCTGGACGACAATTCCGGCAATTCTGATTACTTTATTGATATTTCTGATTATTGGCTTCACATATAATACAAATGCCAGCAAAGGAGAAATGGACGTTATTCTTACTCAAATAGAAAGTAAATTCAACATTACACCCTTTCTTTTTATCGTCCCAATAGTAGTTATTTTGATGATTATTAAAAAAATAGCACCGATCCCTGCACTACTTACCGGCACATTGCTGGGAGGTATATTTGGCATCATTTTTCAGCCCGGTGTGGTTTCAGAAATTGGCAGTGAAACAAGATTATATGTTGAGGTTGAAACGCAGCAAAAGGATTACAAACTGGAGTGGACAGCACTAGGCGAAACCGGTTCATTAGATAATGCTTTAGTGGAAAACAACGGTTCATACATTAATATGATAGAACCCGGCAAATATGCCGTTAACGTTACAAATGACAACGGACTTACAGGAACCGCAGAGATTCTGGTCCCAGATTACGGTGAATCCATTACAGACGGAGACAAGTTTCCGCTGTACCTGAACAACGAACAAATTGGTAATGTTTATATCCGAGCAGAAAGGAGTACCTATGCTTACTCGGCCTACAAAGCTTTTGTAAATGCTATGAGCATCAAAACCAGTATCAAAACACAAGACGAATCGGTTAACAGTCTGTTGTCACAAAAAGGAATGTCCGGAATGCTGAATACGGTTTGGCTAATACTTTGTGCTATGATTTTTGGCGGCATAATGGAAATGGCAGGACTGTTAAGCAGAATAACAGAATCTATAATCCGTTTGGCCAATACCACCGGTTCATTGATTGCCGCCACTACGGGCACATGTATATTTTTCAACATCACAGCATCCGACCAGTATCTGGCGATTGTAGTACCCGGAAGAATGTATCAGGACACTTACCGCAAGCGGGGCATTAAACCTGAAAATTTAAGCAGAACTCTGGAAGATTCAGGAACAGTAACATCTGTACTCGTTCCTTGGAATACTTGTGGCGCAACACAAAGCAGTGTATTGGGGGTTGCAACTATAACCTATCTGCCTTTCTGCTTCTTTAATATTCTGAGCCCTATTATAACTGTACTTTATGGTTACCTGGGCATCAAGGTTCCCATGATAACACCCGGAGAAAACAATCCAAACAAGCCCTCCTTGCATGCCCACACCGAAAATCCAACAGAAACATCTGAGAAGCAATAAGTTTAATTTTAATACAAAGTTTTATTTCAGCGGTCTGTAAATGTAAAATTTGTCATTCCACGTTCCCATTTCATCGAAATAATAAATATATGGAACCAATAGCGTCCTAAACGTTTAAAAAAAACAAAAAAGTAAGAGAGAGAATCCCG
>CAZDUI010000023.1:0-57708 GCA_964508605.1 uncultured Weeksellaceae bacterium
ATGGGATGAAAACTACCTCTTAAAAATCTTAGGTTTTTAAATGCGTTTGCCCTGATTAACTATGGGAACTTATTCAGATGGTTTTCGCCGAATCCATATTTTATATCTGGTAAAAGGAACAATGGGAGCTCCCATATGTTCCGCAAGCAGGTAGGTAAATTTTACTCCAAAAAATATCACCTGAGAGGAAATGAACACCCAAAAAAGCAGCAAGATAAGTGAACCAGCCGCCCCCCACGCTTCAATCAGCGAAGACGCATTTACATAAAAATCGATACCTGCCTGCGCAATCTGAAAAAAAACGGATGTTACCAAGGCTCCTGCCAGCGCAATTTTTGATTTAACCCTTGCATCAGGAAGGAATTTAAAGATGATAAAAAACAGAAGCGTGTTAAAAATTAAAGAAAACAGGATATGAAGGTTGTCCAAATCTCCGGATTCTATACCCGGTAGCCATCGGGACAGCATATTTCCCATTGCCGCGAGCGCTGCCTCAAAAAAGAAAGATACCAGCAAAATCAGTCCGAATGCCAACAAAAACAAAAAGGATATTCCCCTGTCCATCAAATTTTTCAAAGCAACTTTTCTTTCTGCCAGGGGTACCTTCCATATTTGGTTTATACTGAATTTCAACGAATACAGTACTGAAGTACTGCTAAACAAGAGAATTCCAAAACCAACCAATGCACTAATCCAGCTATCATTATTTCCTTCATTGGTTATAACTGCCTTGAAAATCTGCTGGGTTGCCCTGTCACCAAAAATTTGCTGCATATTATGATAAAGTTCGGTTGTAATGAACTCTTCAGAAAAAAAAATCCCCAGCACACCAATAACGAGAACAATCATAGGAACGATTGCAAATACAGTGTAATAGCTCAACGCAGCACCATGCATTATTAACTTTTCGCGTGTAAATTCAAGGTAAGAATTTACGAAAAGCATGAATATCTTGCGGATTCTTTGTAATTTCATCTTTCACAAAAATACAAGTACAAACAGAATGAGAAAGATTAATATGAAAAGGATTGCTGCATTATTCATGATTACCGCAGCTTCAGGAATAGAAATTACCTGTGCACAAGAAGGTTACGGATTCAAAAAAATACATGACGTTGAGGCCTCACCTGTTAAAAGCCAGGACAACACCGGTACCTGCTGGAGTTACAGTACCATATCCTTTCTTGAATCGGAATTAATTCGCAAAGGTAAAGGTATGCACGATCTTAGCGAAATGTTTAATGCCCGCATGATTTATGAAGATAAAGCCGACAACTTTGTGCGCCGTCAAGGAAAAGCACAGTTTAGTCAGGGTAGCCTGGGACATGATGTACTACGGGTGATTGAAAAACATGGTATGGTGCCTCAGGAAATTTATTCAGGACTGGTAAACGGGGCAGAAAAGCACAATCATACAGAACTTGAGAATGTACTTACAGCTCTGGTAACGGCTGTAAATAAAGAGTCTCAAAAGAGCTCCCTTTGGAGAAATGCCGTAAGTTCGGTACTCGACGTTTACCTTGGTGCCTTTCCGGAAAAGTTCAAATACCAAAATAAAGAATACACTCCCCGAAGCTTTGCCGATGCCATGGGAATAAAAGTTAATGAATACATCAGCATAAGTTCTTTCAATCATCATCCATTTCAATCGTGGTTTGTTCTTGAAGTTCCCGATAATTACTCGAATGGCAGATTTTGGAATGTTCCGTTAGATGAATTTATTAAAATAACAGATTACGCTCTTTCACAAGGAGTAAGCATAGCATGGGATGCCGACGTCAGCGAAAAAACATTTAGTAATTCAAAAGGAATAGCCATCTGGCCGGCAAAAGATTTTACAGAACTTAGCGAAGGAGAACGAAGTAAATTATTCAATGAACCGGTTGATGAAATGGTTGTTACGCAAGAAATTCGTCAAAACGCTTTTGACAGTCAAGAAACTACAGATGATCACTTGATGCATCTTACCGGAAAATACACCGATTCCAAAGGGAACGTCTGGTACCGTGTAAAAAACAGCTGGGGTGAAGCGGCAGGCCAGTCAGGATACATGTATGTAAGCCTTGCTTATTTTAAGTTAAAGACAATATCTATCTTGTTACACAAAGACGGTGTACCAAAAGATACATGGCAAAAAGCAGGGATGTAGTATTTTTGCCGTGATGAAAAAAATCAAGGCGTACTTCAAAGGAAGAAAATTTGGATGGTGGTTTAGTAATTCACTGCTGTTAGTAATTGTATTAATGCTACTAATACCGTCGTTTAGAATTTGGGCGGTAAGCAATATTTTGCGGCTTACCATGAGTTCGCCCAATGTCGAAAAAATTCAGGATGCTCCCGTTCCTACAGACGAAGAATTCAACTTGGTAGCCGAGACAACTACCGGCGAAATTATAAGATTACCCGAACACAGAGGAAAAGTAATCTTCATTAATTTATGGGCCACCTGGTGCGGTCCCTGTATAGCTGAAATGAACAGTCTGGAAAGATTGTATGACGCCTATAAAGACAAGGTAACCTTTATATTTCTGAGTCTTGAAGATCCGGGTGTTATTAGGTCCTTTGCTTCCCGCCGTGAGATGACAATACCATTATCGTGGCCTGTGGCATATTTACCTGAAATGTTTCACAGCAATTCGTACCCCACTACCTTTATAGTGAATAAGAAAGGCTCTATTGTAGTGAAAGAAACAGGCGCCTCTGACTGGGATTCTGAAAATGTCCATGAACTTCTGGA
Source organism: uncultured Weeksellaceae bacterium (assembly GCA_964508605.1). Taxonomy (GTDB): domain Bacteria; phylum Bacteroidota; class Bacteroidia; order Flavobacteriales_D; family CAZDUI01; genus CAZDUI01. Next base: position 2,738 of record CAZDUI010000023.1, read on the forward strand.
CGAATTAATTAAAGAATAATGCCCTACGCAATAGTAGATATTGAAACCACAGGAGGAAATTATAAAACCGGTAAAATAACGGAGGTAGCAATCATTTTGCACAACGGGAAGGAAATAGAAGGACACTATGAGACCCTAGTGAATCCAATGGAACCTATACCACCCTTTATTACACGATTAACCGGTATATCAGATAATATGGTACAGTCAGCACCTACCTACGGAGATGTTGCGTGGATGATAGACAAATTATTGTACGACCGAATTTTTGTGGCCCATAATGTAATGTTTGACTATTCCTTTATTCGGCAGGAGTTTTCTAATGTGGGTATGGAATTCTCAAGTGACCGACTATGTACGATACGATGCAGCCGAAAGTTTATGCCTGGTTATAAGAGTTACAGTTTGGGGAATTTGTGTAAGGAAGTTGGGATAGATGTACAGAACCGTCACCGGGCAGCCGGGGATGCGTTGGCGACGGCGGAATTGTTTGGGAAGTTGAGTGATGTTGCGGGGAGGAGTTTGCTGCGTCAGGTAGTAAGGGGAGAATTTCTCCCTTAAAATTTGATTCCACGTAATTCTACAAGTTGTCAGCAAACCGTAAATAGATTACGGAGTGGTGTGTTAGCTTTGCGATAAAATCTAAGCAAAATGAATCTTACTGAATTTATGAAACGGTTTCCTGATGAGCATTCCTGCCGTCTGCACCTGAAAACTCGACGTGAAAAACAAGGAATTGTATGCAAAAAGTGTAATTGCAGCAAGCAGTATTGGCTAAAAAATCAATGGATGTGGCAATGCAGTAATTGTAATTTTAGGACAAGTTTAAAAAGCGGCACAATGTTCGAAAACAGCAATTTATCACTATACACCTGGTATCTGGCTATGGCGTTTATGTGTTTCAGCAAAAAGGCTGTTTCGGCCTGTGAATTACAAAGACAACTAAGACACAGCAGATATGATACGGTGTGGTCTCTAATGCACCGCATCCGCAATATTATGGGTAATCGAGAAGCCCTAAATTACCTGATGGATGCGGATGAACCATCCGGCAATTTGGTATCTGTAATTGCCACTGTTGAACGTATACGGCTCCGGCGACGAAACAACCTTCCTAAAACTTCAGGTTCCTTGACTGAATACCAGAATATTCAGTCGGCTGACTCCAAGTCCATTGATAAGATCCGGGGAATTCGAAAAATTAATATGAAAGTAAAAGAAAATCAGAGCATTGACAATAAAGAACAACAGAACCCAAACAGCCAATCCACACTTATCCCAGGCGGGATAAAACCAGGGCAAACGCTTGCTCAATTTATTGAAGTGATTAATGTTGTGAAAAAAGGCAAGAATCCGGTAATGAGTACAAAATGGACGAAAATAACCACTTCAAACGCAAAACGCATATTGAGTGGTATTTATCACAATGTTCATTTGAAGTTCTTACAGTTATATCTGGATGAATACTGCTATAAACTAAACCGTCGAAACGTAAAAGAGCAAATTTTTGAACGACTGATATTTGCGAGCATTCAGAATCCGCAACTTGTATAATTGCGGGTAGTCTGATAAAAAGAGACGATAACTTTAGAAATGGCTCCTCACAATATTTCCCCATTCCCACTTAAACCTTACATTTGCAAAAAATTCCCAATAATGATACTCTCAGGAAAAGAAATTGAACGTCTTCTTAACAAAGACATCTTTATAGAGCCATACAACCCCAAACAACTTAACCCTAACAGTTACAACCTGAGGTTGCACCACGAACTTCTTGTTTACGACAACCCGGTGCTTGACATGAAAACACCTAACACTGCCAGTAAAATAATCATTCCGGATGAAGGGCTATTACTTGAAACAGGGAAATTATACCTTGGCCGCACCATCGAGCATACACGAACCGAAAACTATGTCCCCATGCTGGAAGGACGCAGCAGTATAGGACGTTTAGGACTTTTTATTCACGTAACTGCCGGTTTTGGGGATGTCGGTTTTTCAGGTTTCTGGACTCTTGAAATCTTTTGTGTTCAACCCATCCGGATTTATCCGGGTGTGCCTATTTGTCAAATTTTTTACCACAGTATACAAGGAGATTTTGAACGGTACGAAGGTGGAAAATATCAGAACAACAATGGTATTCAAACCAGTATGTTGTATAAAGATTTTGCATGAGGCGTTTCATCAACGGTATATTTATTTTGCCGGTGAGACTATACCAGTGGAGTTTATCTCCATTGCTGGGTAATCATTGCCGTCATGCGCCCAGCTGCAGTCAGTATACTGTTGAAGCCATCAAGGAATGGGGGCCTATTAAAGGAATCTGGCTGGGGTCCAAAAGAATTGCCCGTTGTCATCCTTGGGGAACACACGGAGAAGATCCGGTTCCAAAAAAAAGTGATAAATCCTGCAAACATCATCAGCATGCTTAAAATTGACATGCATACCCACATCATGCCCGACAAAATGCCACGATGGGCGGAAAAATTTGGCTACGAAGGCTTTATCCACCTTGAGCACCACAAACCGGGTAGTGCGCGTATGATGCAGGGTACCAAATTTTTCAGAGAGATTCAGGAAAACTGCTGGAATGCAGGGCAAAGAATTGAAGAATATGCGGGTTTCAATACCCGTGTCCAGGTAATTTGTACTATACCGGTGTTGTTTGCGTATTTTGCTAAACCCGAACATTGCCTGCAGACATCCGCTTTTTTAAACGACCATATAGCTGAAATCTGTGCAAAATATCCCCGTAATTATATAGGATTGGCAACTCTACCCATGCAAGACCCTGAATTGGCGGTTGAAGAGCTTGAAAGATGCAGCAAGGTGCTAAAATTAAAAGGAATACAAATTGGCAGTAATATCAACGATATAAATTTGGACCATCCCATGTTTTTTCCAGTATGGGAGGCTTGTGAAAAATTAGGAATGGCCGTGTTGGTTCATCCCTGGAACATGATGGGAAAAGACAAGATGGAAAAATACTGGTTGCCCTGGCTGGTAGGAATGCCCGCTGAAACCACCCGTGCCATGTGCAGTATGATTTTTGGCGGGGTGCTTCAGAAATTTCAAAAACTAAGAGTTTGCTTTAGCCATGCGGGTGGTAATTTTTTTGGAACCTTAGGAAGAATTGAACATGGATTTAACTGCCGCCCGGACCTGGTAGCTATTGATAATCATGTGAATCCAGTGGAATACATTGGCAAATTCTGGATAGACAGTATAACGCACGATGTAGATACTTTGAGGTTCATTATGAACAAGCAACCATCTGATAAAATTTGTCTGGGCTCCGATTATCCTTTTCCTCTGGGAGACCTTGAGATGGGCAAATTTATTGAAGAAATGGGGTTACCGGAACAGGTTCTGAAAAACATAATGCATCAAAGCTCCTTAAATTGGCTGAATATGAAAGCCAAAGACTTATTGTAACAAATGTTATCCAGTATGGATATCAATACGATTACCTTCTAAAAGTAATTCTTTTTTCGGACAAAACAGGAGGTTCATCATCTTCGGGTAATCGCCCCGTATCTTCAAACATCTTCAGCCGCCGTTGGGCTTCTTTTAATTTTTCCCTTTCGGCCAATACTCTTTGGAAACGAGTGAAAACCGCATATGCTGCCAAAACAGATAATCCTATAACGATGTAGGTAAGCAATTATACCAGTTTTTTAAATCGGATTCTGCGCGGGGTAAGATCGCCCAGCCGTTTTTTCTTATTTTCTTCGTACTCACTGTAACCGCCTTCAAACCAATACACAGTTGAATCACCCTCAAATGCCAGGATATGGGTACAAATTCGGTCAAGGAACCAGCGGTCGTGACTGATAATAACGGCGCAACCTGCAAAATTGCTGATTCCTTCCTCCAGGGCGCGAAGCGTGTTCACGTCAATGTCGTTGGTAGGTTCGTCCAGCAATAGCACGTTGGCTTCAGTTTTCAATGTCATGGCCAGGTGCAGACGATTTCTCTCTCCACCCGACAACACACTAACCTTTTTTTGCTGATCGGCACCGTTAAAGTTAAAACTTCCCACATAGGCTCTTGACAACATCTTTTGTCGCCCCAGTTCAATATACTCAGTTCCGCCGCTTATTACCTCATACACCGTTTTATTTGGGTCTAATTCGGCATGAGACTGATCTACATACGCTATTTTTACGGTAGGGCCAACTTTAAATTCTCCCTTGTCAGGCTGTTCCTGTCCCATAATCATTCTAAAAATTGTGGTTTTACCGGCACCGTTGGGTCCAATAATTCCCACGATACCGTTGGGCGGAAGTTTAAAATTCAAATCATCGTATAACAACTTGTCGCCAAACGCCTTACTAACACCTACGGCTTCAATTACCTCATTTCCCAAACGGGGACCATTGGGAATAGGAATTTCCAAAATGGCTTCCTTTTCTTTCGTCTCCTGACTCAGCATTTGCTCATAATTCTTCAAACGAGCTTTTTGTTTGGTTTGTCTTCCCTTGGGGCCTTGCCGTACCCATTCCAGCTCCATACTTAACGCTTTCTGACGCTTGCTTTCACTCTTCTCTTCCTGCTTCAGGCGTTCCTGTTTCTGCTCTAACCAGCTGCTGTAATTTCCTTTCCAGGGTATGCCTTCTCCCCTGTCCAGTTCCAAAATCCATCCGGCAACATTATCAAGAAAGTACCTGTCGTGCGTTACGGCAATAACAGTTCCCGGAAAATTATGAAGATACTGCTCCAGCCAGTCAATACTTTCGGCATCCAAATGGTTTGTAGGCTCGTCAAGAAGCAACACATCAGGTTGACTCAGCAACAAACGGCACAATGCTACCCTGCGCCTCTCTCCACCTGAAAGTACAGCAACCGACGTATCCCCGTCGGGACAACGAAGAGCATCCATAGCGCGTTCCAGCTTGTTGTCTATCTCCCATGCGTCCATTTGCTCAATTTTCTCCTGTACAGCACCCTGCCGTGCAATCAAAGCATCCATCTTATCCGGATTGCTCAATACTTCCTCATCCATAAAGGAATTATTGATGTCTTCATATTCCTTCAGCAAATCCATGATATCCTGAACACCTTCCTGAACAATCTCTTTTACAGTTTTCGCTTCATCCAGCCTTGGCTCCTGTGGTAAAAATCCCACTCTATAATTGTCCTGACTCCATACTACGTCTCCCTGAAACTCTTTGTCAATACCTGCAATAATGCGCAATACGGTACTTTTACCGGCGCCGTTCAGACCCAGAATACCAATTTTAGCACCGTAATAAAAAGACAGATAGATATCTTTGAGAATATGCTTTCCCTGAGGTGTAATCTTGTTCACCTTCACCATCGAAAATATCACTTTCTTATCGTCGCTCATAGTTGTTTAATTGGACTGCAAATGTAATGTTTCAACCGGAATATTCTGAATGGGATTTAGTTTTCATCTATACCCTGGCCCTATTCACGTTGTCGACAATTAGTTACCATCGTACCACATTCCACTTCATCATCAACTTGTACTGCTCCGCAAACTCCTCATTCACCGTTATCGGGAACGCCGTAACAATAAAGCCATACACCGGATGTATAAATACATGCGCATCGACCCGCTTTACGTTTTCATACGTTTCCATGCCCTGGTGGGAGGCTTTGTATGTTTGGCGCAGGGTACCGATGCCGCGCATGGGTAAAAGGAATGGAATATTATGATATAAAGCGCATTGTATAACGTAATTGTAAGGTAAAAATTTCGTTAAAGACTACATATTGAACCGGTTCTACCTGCAATGTATTTTGTTTATGGTAAAATTCAAATTGCGCGACCGGCATAAGTACCATAATTAAAATTTGTACCTTCGTCCAAAACAATGCCATGCCGTTAAGAAAAAGTAAACCCCTTACCATTCTGGGCAAAGACATTCCACCCGGCAAGCGCACTTTAATTAAGGTAGATATTGCCCGGCTGCCTACCCGTTCACAAATTGAAATACCGGTAATTATAGAACGCGGAAAACAGGACGGTCCGTGTTTACTATTACTGGCAGGTATTCATGGAGATGAAGTGAATGGTGTTGAAATAGTGCGGCAAATTGTAGCCAACAAATGGAATAAGCCTACCAGAGGTACCGTGATATGCATTCCGGTGCTGAATGTTTTCGGGTTTATTCATCAGTCGCGCTATCTGCCCGACGGAAGGGACTTAAACCGGGTGTTTCCGGGTACCAAAAAAGGTTCGCTGGCATCCCAATTCGCGCATGCTTTAACAACCGACATTGTCCCTCATATTGATTATTGCATTGATTATCACACAGGAAGCAGTAGTCGTTTTAATTTCTCGCAAATCCGTATTTCAGAAAACGACCCCAAAGCCTTGCAGATGGCACAGGTTTTTGCAGCACCTTTTACCTTACAGTCCGGTGAGCGCGAAAAGTCATTTCGTGAGATGCTTGTAAAACAAAACAAACATGTTCTGTTATTTGAAGGAGGCAAAGCACTCGATTTCAGCAAAAGTGTAACTCGAACCGGTATTTACGGAGCGCTGCGAGTAATGCATCATTTGGGAATGCGCGATTTTTCGGACATATTGCATGCACTGCCTGAATCGCACCCTACAACCCTGATACACGATACTCAATGGGTACGGGCAGGTTATGCGGGACTATACAGAACCATGGTTCGCGCGGGTTCGCTGGTAAAAAAAGGCGAAGTGCTGGGTACCATTACCGACCCGTACGGCTCATTCGAGAAAAAACTGCGTTCTCCGGTAGAAGGATATATTATTTGCACCAATCACGCCCCCATTGTAAATATGGGCGACGCATTGTTCAATATAGGTATTCCAAGTAAATAATTATCAAACAACAATTTGTAAACCGTCGTACGCCAGGTGAATACCCGGTGGCAATAGATTTTCGGTTTCTCCGTGCGTCCCCATGTAATGGCTGATGTGGGTAAGGTACGTTGTTTCCGCACCAATTTTGTGAGCCATCTCAATGGCTTCGCTCAGGGTAAAATGGCTGATGTGAGGATTCCGGCGCAGGGCATTCAACACCAGAATTTTCACACCCTTTAACTTTTCAATTTCCGCATCTGCAATGGTTTTGGCATCGGTGATGTATGCAAAGTTATTGATGCGAAACCCCAGTACAGGAAGTTTATAGTGCAACACCTCTACAGGGGTAATCTCAACATCACCTACCGAAAAGCCCGTGTCTTTTTCAATACTGTGCAGTTTAACCTGCGGAATTCCCGGATAATCATCTCCGTTAAAAACATAATAAAATTCCCGCTTCAAGGCTTGCTGAACCCATAATGTTGCATAAACGTCCATTGGTTTTTGTTGTAAGTAATTAAATGCACGAACATCATCCATTCCCGCCACGTGGTCTTTGTGTTCGTGTGTAAACACAATGGCATCCAGTTGCTGTACTTTATGGTTCAGCATTTGCTGCCTGAAATCCGGACCCGAGTCTATACAAAATACAGTGCCGGCCGATGCAACCAACAATGATGTTCTAAGCCGGTTGTCCCGCGGATCGGAACTGGTGCACACACGGCAATTGCAAGCAATTACTGGAACCCCCTGCGAAGTACCGGTTCCTAAAAATGTAATGCGTAGTGTATTCATATCCGGCGGGTGAAGGTACTGATATTTCTCTTTCCTATCTGCACGAATATGGGGTACTTTCAAAAACAGCAGACATTAATTTTTGAAGTTGTTACAGGGAGATATTTGCTGCCTTACTAAAAAATAGGGCTGCGAAGAGAAAAATGACTTGAAGGGGAATTCAAATCACCTAAATTACATCGTAATCTACCTTTAACTTTTCAGACGTAGGGTGTGCCTGACAAGTTAATATATATCCATCGGCAACTTCGCTGTCTGTTAGCGCGTAATTCATATCCATTGCAGCCGTACCTTCTAAAATTTTGGCTTTACAAGTGCAACAAACAGCTCCTTTACAACTGAAGGGGGCGTCCACCCCGGCAGATATTGCTGCATCCAGAATGGAATTTCCCGCTCCCGCCAATGAAAAATGATATGACATTCCGTCCATCACCACTTCAACAGAACTTGTCCCACTATAAGCCAAGGTCTTTTTCTCTGTATCCTGAACCGGAGTGCTAAACAACTCAAAGTGAATATTCTTTTCAGAAATTCCACTGGATTTTAATGAATCGGCAACAGATACAATCATATCGCCGGGGCCACAAAGAAAAAACTCATTCACCACGCCCGGCACATATTGTCTGAGCAAATCTAAAGCTTTGGCACCGCTCATCCTGCCTTCAAGAGCCGGGCTTGAGGCGGTTTCACGGCTAAGAACATAATAAATATGTAACTGCGAATATTTTTCATTCAATGCATGCAACTCGCTCTTAAACATTACACTATCCATCGATTTGTTGCCATAAAAGAGAGTAAAGTTCACTTCGGGATGTTTTTCCATGCATTCCTTCATCATACTTAAAACCGGGGTAATTCCGCTACCTGCTGCATATGCCACAAAATGACCGCCGGATATGTTATCAGGTAACTTGAAATTACCTGCAGGCGGCATCACGTCAATAACGTCTCCTGCTTTTACATTCCGGTTCAGCCATACAGACATGTTACCACCCTGCACTTCCTTAACGCCAATTTTAAAACCAGATTCAGATGGAGCACTGCACAAACTATAGGACCTGCGCACTTCTTTACCGTTAATTTGAGCGCGCAACGTAACGTATTGCCCGGCTTTATAAGAAAATTGTGCAGATTCACCTGCCGGAATCTCAAACGACAACACTACACTGTCATTCGTCAATCGTTGAACTTCAGCTACTTTTAATTGATAAAAATGTGACATACCGTGATATTTTAACTGCAAAATTAAGATTACAGACGAAGCTGCAACACAAAAATATAACCTCATGTTCTGCGGAATGGCAATTTTCATTATTTTCGGGGCAACCAAAAGCAGCACTTCTTTGTTGATATGAGTGTAAGTCAATAATTAAAGAACATGAATGAGATACAAGTACCTGAATCTTTTCAGCGCAAAATTGATGCTGACGAAAAAATAGAACCACGCGACGCCATGCCTGAGGAATATCGCCGTCATTTGATACGACAAATATCCCAACATGCACATAGTGAAGTAATAGGAATGCAGCCGGAAGGCAACTGGATTACGAGAGCACCCAGTTTAAGAGCTAAAATTATATTGTTGGCAAAAATACAGGACGAAGCGGGTCATGGACTGTATTTGTACAGTGCCGCCGAAACTCTGGGTATATCACGTGACGAACTGATTGAACAATTACACACCGGGAAAGCCAAATACAGCAGTATTTTCAACTATCCTACACTTACATGGGCCGATATGGGTGCCGTGGGTTGGCTGGTTGACGGTGCTGCCATTGTAAATCAGGTAAGTTTGCAGCGTACCAGCTATGGCCCCTACGCACGGGCAATGGTTCGAATTTGCAAAGAAGAAAGTTTTCATCAGCGACAGGGGTACGAAATTATGGCCACTTTGGCGCGTGGTACAGCAGAACAAAAAGCCATGGCACAAGACGCTTTAAACCGTTGGTGGTGGCCATCGCTAATGATGTTTGGCCCCCACGACAGTGATTCGCCACACAGCGGAAAAGCCATACAGTGGAAAATAAAGAGGGAAAGTAACGACGAGCTTCGTCAAAGATTCATTGACAAAACCATTCAGCAGGCTGAAATAATAGGACTTACCGTTCCTGATCCGGATTTAATATGGAACGAAGCCCGCGGGCATTACGATTTTGGTGCCATAGACTGGCAGGAATTTCAAAATGTAATTAACGGCAACGGCCCCTGCAATCGTCAACGTATTGAAAATCATATAAAAGCACATAAAAACGGCGCATGGGTTCGTCAGGCAGCAGAAGCATACGCAAAAAAACATCAACATAAAACCATAGCAGCATGAGCGACAGTCAGGGACCTCTGTGGGAGGTATTTATTCAAAGCAAAGCAGGTTTACCACACAAGCACGCAGGCAGCCTGCATGCACACGACGCCGAAATGGCCATGCAAATGGCGCGCGACACATACACACGACGCGGAGAAGGAAATTGTATTTGGGTTGTTCCCAGTAGTAGCATCAGCAGTTCAAACCCTGAGGATGCCGACAGCTTCTTTGAGCCGATGAATGACAAAATATACAGACACCCAACATTTTACGTAATGCCCGACGGAGCGAAGCATATTTAATATGAATCATTTGTTTAACTACCTGCTGCGTCTGGGAGACAGCAGTCTTATTTTAGGTCATCGCATTAGTGAAACCTGTAGCAACGGACCTTTTCTTGAAGAAGATATTGCCCAAACCAATATTGCCCTGGATCATCTGGGTCAGGCACAAAGCATTCTCGATTTTGCAGGAAGTATTGAAGGCAAAGGACGTTCCGCCGACGACCTGGCATACCTTCGGCCGGAAAGAGAATTCAAAACGCTATTGCTGGTGCAACAACCCAATACCGATTTTGCCGCCATCACTGTTAGAAACCTATTGTTCGACGCATGGCAACTTCATTTGTACACTGCCCTTTTGAAGAGCCCTAACGAAACACTGTCCGGTCTGGCTGCCAAGGGCTTGAAAGAAACAAAATATCATCTGCGCCACAGCACCGAATGGTGTGTAAGGTTAGGCGACGGTACAGAAGAAAGTAACAGCAAAGCGCAAAATGCCCTGGATAAACTTTGGGCTTATACCGGAGAGCTGTTTGAAGAAACCGATGAAGACCGGCAACTGGCTGCTGAAGATATTGCCGTTGGCTTTGCAAGTCTGCAATCTGATTGGACAAATACCGTTACCGAAATTCTTGAAAGAGCAACCTTGAAAATTCCTAACGGCATTTTTATGCAAACGGGAAGCCGAAAAGGAATTCATTCGGAATACCTTGGGTTTATGTTGGCCGAAATGCAATATTTACCCCGCGCCTATCCTGATGCCAAATGGTAAATTATGCTGCACCGCAATACCATCTGGAACATTATTAAAGACATACCCGACCCGGAGATTCCGGTAATCACGATTGCTGAACTGGGTGTTTTAAGAGATGTTGTAATAACACAAAACGGGGCTATTGAAGTGATAATTACTCCCACTTATTCGGGGTGCCCGGCCATGACTCGGTTTGAAGATGATATTAAAACCGAATTATTAAAAAACGGATACTCCAACGCTACCATAAAAAAAATATTTTCGCCAGCCTGGACCACCGACTGGATTACCGATGAAGCGCGCCTAAAACTTCTCGAATACGGTATTTCCCCACCGGCAGGGAAAGCCGATAAAAACTTTCTGGCCTCCGAGCCCAAACATGTTCTTTGCCCGCTATGCAGGAGTATGAATACCGAAATGATTAGCCCCTTTGGCAGCACAGCCTGCAAAGCACAATGGAAATGTCTGGATTGCCTGGAACCTTTTGACTATTTTAAATGTCTATAAGGCGGCATTCCTGAACGCGGGTATTTAATTACCCTTCAGAAATTCTTTATGTGTTTCATTGGTTTCATTTTCAATGATACATAACACCATTTCATTAAATTGCACAATCCGTTGAACAATATTTGTGATTTTTGTTAATTCAGTTGTGCAATTTTGTATTTTTGTTATCGTAAAATTGAAAAAATGACCACGCTTTATCAAAAATACTTATCACTGCTTGAGAACACAAGTACCTCTTTTAAAAGGTATCTATACCATAATGTATCATGGAACAACCGTATGAGTGGTATTATTGGCGCACGCGGTGTAGGAAAAACAACACTATTATTACAATACATAAAAGAAAATTTAGACCCGAATAAAGCTTTATATGTCTCGGCAGATGATTTGTATTTCACTGAAAACACATTATTTGACTTATCAATGTCATGCTATAAAAACTCCATAGAATATTTATTTATTGATGAAGTGCACAAATACACGGACTGGTCTCGTGAACTAAAGAACATTTACGATTCATTACCTGGTCTGAAAGTAGTGTTTACCGGTTCATCAGTTCTTGATATTATAAAAGGCACTTCAGATTTAAGCCGACGCGCAGTTGTTTACAAATTACATGGCCTCTCTTTCAGAGAATATCTTCATTTATTTCATGATATTCATGTTGATACGTATACATTAGAACAGATTGTAAATAACGATATTAAACCAGATTTCATTCAGCATCCCCTTCCTTTATTCAACGCATATCTTAAAGAAGGATATTACCCTTTTAGCAATGAAAGTGAATATAATATTCGATTACATCAGGTTATTTTACAAACACTGGAAACAGACATTCCTCAATTTGCCAACCTAACTTCCGGAACCAGCCGTAAATTAAAACATCTTCTTTCCATCATAGCCGGGAGTGTTCCATTCAAACCGAACTTTTCTAAACTTTCTGAAATGATTGGTGTGAGTCGAAATTCATTGTACGACTATTTTTACTACATGGAACAAGCAGGCCTTATCGCTCAGTTGCACTTTAAAACTGCTGGCATACGGGCCTTGGGCAAAGTAGAAAAGGTTTATCTTGAAAACACAAATTTGATATATAACCTTGTAGGAGAAAGCGCGAATATGGGCAATTTAAGAGAAACATTTTTTATGAATCAAATGAGCCTGCGTCATAACGTATTTAATTCGAATACAGCAGATTTCACTATAAACAACTATACTTTTGAAGTAGGAGGAAAGAATAAAAAACAAACACAGATAAAAAACGAAATTCATTCATTTCTGGTAAAAGATGACATTGAATACGGATATCAAAACGTGATTCCGCTATGGGCATTCGGCTTTAATTATTAAACTGCAATGACGTCCGGAAATTCATTAATATAATCACGTTTTAATAAAGGGGACTTCCAAACAGTAAAACGCAATTTTTGATTCGCAATACTGAATTTCCATCAAAATATTATCTTTGTAATCCCTGCCCAGGTGGCGAAATTGGTAGACGCACCATCTTGAGGGGGTGGCGCACTCCGTGCGTGCTGGTTCGAGTCCAGTCCTGGGCACTTATTAAATGGAAGTTTTCCTAGGGTAATTTACACCCGCCTCAGATTCGCAACCCTATTACGCAGATGTCGTCATTCTGCTCATGATCCCCGCTCCATTCCTTTATTTCCCGATACAATATTTCGTACTGCTCGGTCATAGGCTTTTCATAAATACTTAATAACAGGTCGTTAAACCGTTTTCCCATGAACTTTTTTCCTTTTGGGCCACCAAACTGATCGGCATACCCGTCGCTGGACATATAAAACACATCGCCCGGCTGTACTTCAAAAGTATGTGTTTCAAATGCCCGGTTTAATTCTACATGCGACCCACCTATGGGATATTTATTACCATCGGTTTTGGTTATTTCTTGGTTCCTTATAAGAATCAGCGGACGATAAGCACCGGCATACATTAAACGGGTACGGTCCGCATTTACTGCCACCAGGCTAACGTCCATACCGTCGTTGGTTTCCTGACTCTCCGTACCTTGCTTCAACGCCTTTTGCACCCCCAGATTCAGCGCTTCCAGAATTTTACCGGGCTCGTATATGCCCAGCTCATTTACAATCTGACTTAGCAGGTTACTTCCTATCATACTCATAAATGCGCCAGGCACACCATGTCCCGTACAATCAACAGCAGCTACTATGTTCCATCCCGACCGGGTACCAAACCAGTAAAAGTCTCCGCTTACAACATCCTTGGGTAAATACAATACAAAATGTTCGGGCAGCCCCTGATACATCAGCCGGGTTTCAGGCAATATGGCTTTCTGTATTCTCTTTGCATAGTGTATACTGTCCATAATATCCTTGTTCTTTTCGGCCAGTTCCTCTGTGCGATGCGCAAGTTCCTGTGTGCGCGCGGTAACTTTCTCTTCAAGTACCCTTTTTTCACGCTTCATTTTACTGATGCGCCAGCGATATAACAAAAACAAAATCAACACCACAGACACTGCCACCAAAACATAAAACGCAGTGGTTTTCCAAAAGGGAGGGTTCACGCGTATGTAAATACGCAAAGGTTCACTCCATATACCATCGTTATTGGCTGCTCTTACCAGAAAAACATAATTGCCACCCGGCAACCCGGTATAACTGGCAAACGGACGAGTAGATGGCACCGACCAGTCTTCGTCATAATTCTCCATCTTGTACTGATACAGATTTTTCTCAGGCAATACAAAATCCAGCGCCGCAAAATCAAAAGAGAAAAAATTCTGTCTCCACGACAACTCTATATACCTCTTCACCGATGCTGCCGAATCCAATGCATACTCTTTACCCAACACCTTAAAGGAGGTTATAACAACGGGCGGAACATGCGGATTATCCTTTATCTGACGGGCATAAAAATGGTTCAATCCGTTAATTCCGCCAAAAAACAACTCGCCCGACTCGGTTTTACATACAGCCCCCTGATTGAACTCACTGCCTTGCAACCCGTCATCTTCGGTATAATTTCTAATATAATCTTTGCCGTCTTTGTTCTTTGTTCCGGGCTTAAACCGGGTAAGTCCCTTATTCGTACTTAACCACAGGTAACCCTCCGGGTCGGTCAATATGGCAACAATATAATCGCTTTGTAAACCATGCTGCTCGTACCAAACAGTTATTCGCCCTTCTGAATCAATAAAATTCAATCCGCTTTTGGTAGCAGCCCATATGCCGTCACCGTCAACAGAGGGTTCAATATAAAACACCGAATTGCTGCTTAATCCTGAGTCTTCATTCCAGTTCTCAAACACGTAATTCCCATCACGTTTCACTTGCAGCTTACCTACTCCTCCACTCTCCATACCTATCCACAATACATTGTTCTGCCGATCCATATACAGCGAATTAATGTGCCCCACCGGTAAATATACCGGCTTACCTTTTTTATCCTTCAGCTCTGTTTCCGGAGTAATGGCATACATTGTATCTTCTTTAAGATAATAGTAGCACAAGCCTTTGAAGGTGGCTATCCACAAATTGCCTTTTGCATCTTCTTCAATATCCAGAACAGTATTATTAATGAGTCCTTCAGGCCCATCGGCAACCACCGGCTCGCCAAATTTTTCGCTGGCCGGATAAATACTGTTCAGTCCGCCTCCCCAGGTTCCAAACCACAATACTCCAACACGGGTTCGTTTGATACACAATATTTTATTGTGTGTTTTATTCTCCTCAACCTGGTAATTCCGTGTAGTGCGGGTATTAAAATCTATACGTGTAAGCCCTTCACCAATGGTTCCCACCCAAATGTTTCCCATTTTGTCTTCTTCCACTGCAAAAACAGTGTTTCCGGGTAAACAGAAATCGGAATGTTGCTGGTGCTTAAAATGATTGAATTTTCCCAGCGTTCTGTGCATTACACTTACTCCTCCCCCGCTGGTTCCAACCCATAAACTGCCGGCAGCATCTTCACTAACCGATAAGACATAATCCTGTTTCAGGGACGCCTCATCGTCTTCGTCATTACGATATACGTCAAACCGGTCTTCGGCAACATCATACCGGCACAAACCCGCATCCGTTCCTATCCATAATATTCCTTCACTGTCCGTGTGCATTGTGGTGATTCGCTTTCCGGCAATGCTGTGAATATCTCCTTCAACAGTCTGATATGAAATAAATTCTGCTGATTTTTCGTTCACCCGGAATAAATACGAGCCATCGGTGCCCATCCATAAATTACCTCTCTTGTCTCTTGCCACTGAACGAACACGTCCCGCATACCGCGACACAGGGCTTCCGTCTTCCGCAATTGGCAAAAACACCTTCTGGGTTTTCCGTTCAGGTTCATACCGTATCAACCCTTGTCCATGGCTTCCTGCCCACACCACATTTTTCTCTACCAGTAAACATCTTACCTCAGGAACCAATCCATCTTCAATGGGCTGCAATACCTGAACAGATTTTCCTATACTTATATCAAACAACTCAAGGCCGGCACTTGTTGCCAGCCACAGTTTGTCTTTTCCGGCTTCCTTAATATCATATATACTTCCGCCAATTACACTTTTGCCTGTAGAATCTGACGGATACCTTATAAAGTGATTATGCACATGAGAATATGCATTTAATCCGCCGGAGGATGTGCCTATCCATAGCGTGCCATTTGATTGTACAAATAAACACTGTATACTCCGGTCGGTAATCTTACCAGTGGTTCCCGGCTTTACATCCTGCGCCGGATCATCCTTAAATACCGTTATTTTTATGCCATCGTAGCGGTTCAGCCCGTCTTCAGTGGCTAACCAGATAAATCCTGAGGCATCTTGAACAACATCGTGAACAGCACTTTGCGACAATCCCTGACGTTGCGTAATATGTTTGAATAGCAGTTTCTGTCCGAATACCTGGAAATAGCAAAATGTAGATAACAGAACTATCAGTAACGCCCGGTTGAATATCTGCATTTTGCAAAGGTATAACAATGCAGCAAATATGCGATTGTTTGAATAACCCCGATTGTATTTCAACAAAAGCCCGTTTCTAAATGCAAATGATTTACATTTGCAAAGAATTCCTTATGGTTCATCAACAATATAAAAACAAAGAATGGTTTGTAAACTGGTTTGATTCAGAATACTACCCAATGCTTTATATGCACAGGGACGATGCAGAAGCCGACCTGTTTCTCGAAAATTTGCAAAAATATCTGCAGTTGCCTGAGGGTGCAAAGGTTTTAGATCTGGCTTGTGGTCGCGGACGTCACAGCCGTAAGCTTGCCTCTATGAATTATCAGGTTACAGGCCTGGATATCTCGGCTGAAAGTATTGCAGATGCCGTAAAGTTAACTTCAGGCAACAATCCTGAATATGCGGTACACGATATGCGAACCCCCTTTGGCAAAAATCGTTACGACGCAGTTTTAAATCTTTTTACCAGTTTCGGTTATTTTGACAATACAGACGAAAACAAACAAGTGCTTGAAAATATTTTTTCATCGCTCATTACAAACGGCATTTTAGTTCTTGACTTTTTTAACAGCAGCCAGGTTTTAAAAAATTTGGTTCAAAACGAAATACAACAAAGAAATCAGGTTGTTTTTAATATCACTCGTACAATAGAGAACGGTTTTGTTATCAAAACAATAGAAATTAAAGACGGCGACCATTCTGAATCTCACACCGAGCGTGTTCAACTATTCAACAAACAGCAACTAACAGACATGCTGCACAATGCCGGTTTTGTGGTAAATCATTTTTTTGGCGATTATGGTTTGTCGCCATATAAGGAAACCGATGCCAGAGTAATTTTAACAGCCCGTAAACCATGAGTATTACCGACCCCATAATTGCAGCCCTTTTACTGGCATGTTCTGTATTAAGCGGCGGAATACTGGTTATGATTTTGCAGCGAAACAGTAAGGAAATGTTGAATATGCTCCTTACGTTTAGCGGGGCATTTTTATTGGGTATTAGCGCATTACACCTTATTCCCGAAGTATTTGAACTGGCGCCTTTTCCGGGTGTTTTTATGTTGCTGGGTTTCCTGATTCAAATTCTTGCCGAAAGTTTGAGCAAAGGCGTTGAGCATGGCCATATGCATGGCAAAAAAGTATTTCCGGTAACCATTCTTATTGGTTTATTTGTGCATACGTATATTGAAGCCGTTCCTATTGGCGGTCTGGAACAACTGGAACATACCACTGAAATATCAGCACCCCATTCAAATGCAGAATCTGCAGACAACGAAGAAGCGTTGCACCAGCACAATCATTCCGACCACTCCAACCACAATCATTCAACGCACAACGCTGAAGACATACACGTTGAATCCACGGCAGATGATTCGTCATCGCAGCAGCAGCATCACGGGCATCACCATCACATGGGTACATCTTTTATTTGGGGCGTTATTGCCCATAAGGTACCCATGGCATTTGCACTGATGGCATTAATGATGCAGGCCGGTACCAGTAGAAACAAGCGGATTTTCTGGTTGCTGATTTTCGCTCTCTCAGGACCCCTGGGCGTTTTTACCGGTAGTTTTATAACCGGAGAAGAAGTTCTGTACGCATTGCTTGCAGTCGCCTTAGGTTCATTTCTTCACGTTAGCACAACCATTATACTGGAAGGTGAAAGCAGTCATAAAATTAACTTAAGACACTTAAGTCTTGTTATCGTAGGATTTTTTCTGGCCTGGGGGCTGGGCGAAATTACCGGCTAAGCCTTTTTAGGAGCATCCATTGAATACTCTGAGTCTTGATGTATTTGTTGTGAACCATTCATAACTAAAAATGCTAACATCCGGCAGTTCATCAATTTTATAATGGTGTTTCTACAGAAAGTATAGTTTCGTAAAAATTTGAGATACTATGCCATCAAAAGGATATCCGGTACTGGTTACGGTTTTTTTCTTCTGGGGATTTGTAGCGGCTTCCAACGACATTCTTATGCCTGTACTGAAATCTGGGATGAACCTTAGCCAGGCCCAAAGTCAATGGATATCTGTTGCTTTTTATATCGCTTACACCATTGGCGCAATATTATACATGATTATTTCAGGGTTATTGAAAAAAGACCTACTGGAGCGCGTGGGTTACCGCAATGGTATCAGCATCGGGTTGTGCATTTCGGCAGCCGGTACGCTACTTTTTATTCCCGCTGCTGAATATAATTCTTATGGCTGGCTGCTCACAGGATTATTCACTGTAGGACTTGGATTTTCACTTCAACAAACAGCAGCAAACCCATTGGCAATTAATATGGGAAGTAGTGAAAAATCGTCGCAACGACTGAGTCTTGCCGGCGGTATCAATAATATAGGAACCACCATAGGTCCCATTTTGATTAGCATCGCCATTTTTGGTTGGGCGCAAAAGACCGAAGGCGGCGGATTGGAACAAATAAAAATACCCTATCTCATACTCGGTGGTGCTTTCCTGTTGGTGGCGCTGCTCTTTCGCCTGTCACCTGTCCCCAACAAAATGCCTGCAATAACAAATGAGACGAAAAAAATGGGTTCGGGTGCAGAACATAGCATTTTCAAACCCCGGTTAATTCTTGGAATGATTGCCATATTCCTTTATGTGGGTGTTGAAGTTGCTTCGGCAGGAAACCTTGGAGAATTGTTGCAGCAGGAGTACAACATAAAACAGGAAAATCTATCAGTATATGTATCACTTTTCTGGGCCAGTTTAATGATAGGTCGCTGGACTTCAGCTTCGGCAGTTTTTACCGACGATAAACGTCTGATACGGCTGTTATCGGTTATTCTTCCGTATCTGGCTTTCGGGTTATTTTTTCTGGTTAATGAAGCCGGAGGTAATGCAACCCGTGCTATGATACCCTACGCTTTGCCCGTTGCTTTGCTAATAGCAGCAGATTTTTTAAGCAACGGTAAGCCCGACCGCCAACTTATCATTTACGGTTCGTTGGGCGCAACAGCACTTATAACCGGCATGCTTACCTCTGGCGAACTTAGTATTTTCGCTTTCCTTAGCTGCGGCTTGTTTTGCAGCACCCTGTGGCCCTGCATATTTACACTTTCCATTAAAGGCTACGGAGAAAATACCGGCAAGGCTTCGGGTTATCTTATTATGATGATAATGGGCGGTGGATGGATAAGTTATCTTCAAGGTAGCCTGGCACATCCCGATTTATTGGGCGTTAAATTCAGCTACCTTACTGGTGTAGTATGTTTTGCTTATCTGGCCTTCTTCGGTTGGTGGAATTCCCGTCAAAATCAAATAAAAAGCTAAGTCTGATTTTTACTATGCCAAAACCAGCCATAATCAGTTTTTGCGATGAAAATTATCGTGAAATTTATTATCATGTTGTTCCTATTTTTGTCTTTCTAAACAAAACTTCTACATCAGAAATAAAATAAAACCTATTAAACACAATATTTATGATTATCAAAATAAACACCGACAGCAACATTCAGGGCACTGCAAAATTGGAAGCATACGTACAGGAATCGATGCAAAGTGCGTTAAAACACTACATCGATAAAATCACCCGCCTTGACGTTCATCTTTCTGACCAGAACGGACAGAAATCGGGTCCTGATGATATTCAATGCAAAATAGAAGCAAAACCCAAAGGGATGTCACCGGTTTTAGTGGCCGCCAAAAGCAGCACCAAAGAAAAAGCCATCAGGGAAGCAACCGATAAAATGAAAGCTGCACTGGAATCGGCATTTCGCAAATAAACACTTTGTAAAAACTGCTAAAACTTCACCGGATTCTGTCCGTAGTTTTAAAAGTTCCCATATTATTTTCTTTCATCCATATCCGGCGAAGAAATACTGTCGGCACCTTCCTCCCTGCGAAAAAATACGTCCATGGGTTCGTAAGGCCGGTCTTCAATAAACCATTTAAAATTACTTAACAACCTGTCATCGTCCTGAATCATTTTCATAGGTATCAACCGTGCTTCAGGTGCCTCTAAAAAACTAATGGTTTTAATGCCCGCTGTATCCAGATAAATTAAAATATCAGAGCAATCTGCCCTATTAAGGCCTATACCCTTTTTCCCTTCTTCGCCGGCATAATATATACTTTGGCCATTCCCTGTAACTACAATTTTTCGCAGTTCATTACTTCTGAAAAAAGCGTCCATGTCCCTGCCCTTTATTTGATTAAACCCTACAGTGTCATACTCCTGTATAATAAACGATGCGTTGCGCATTTGTAATTTAAACACTTCTCCGCTGCGCGTATAAATCCTGATGGTATCGGCAGTTAGCTGATTGTTTTCGTTCCACAAGACCGGTTCTCCAAACAATTGCAGTATGCTATCGCTCTCGTTATAGGACATTGAATCGCACATGCCCTGAAAATCTCTTTTATAAAATCGTACATGATAGTATCCCCTTAAAAGACGTTGTCCACTGTCGGGTTCGGTTGCCAGCAGGGTGTCGGCATGCAGGTACAGTGTATCATTTTCGGCATACTGCACAAACAAGGCTTTTTTGGTCATCATGGCGTAGTTATCGGCTTGCCTGAATTCACTGTATTCTCCGGTTAGAAGCGTTTTTGCAGCGGTATCCTTAATTTGCACGTGGCCATACAGTTTCCCTTCTCCCTTCTCTTTATTGTAAAATATAGTATCAGCAACGGCTTCCTGTGGTTTTTGTAAAAAAATTGCCGGACCGGTAAACAGGGCTTCATCTTCAGATGTATCATACCAGCCACCGGTGCAAAAAACCTCAGCGCTATCCGTAAAAATGGTAGTAGGCCCATGGAAATAAGTTCTTTCACGCTCCATGTTGTATTCCAAAGTGTCGGCATTCATTGAAAATCCTTCGCCCGTAAGCTTTACTGCCTGAGAAAAATACATAGTTCTGGAATCGGCAAAGTATTTGCCTGTCTTACTGGTAAGAACGGTGCCATCGGCCTTATTTTCAAGCCTCCCACCTCCTGTGTACCATGCAATGGTGCTATCGGTAAGATAGTTTACCGAATCGGTAGTCAACGTCATTTTACTGTCAACCAGCCTAATATTCCCTCTTAACTGGGCAAGTCCGGTTACTCCGTTATAATAAAGTGAGTCGCCATATAGATTTAAGGTATCTCCCTGATTGATGTGTACCCGTCCGTATGCCCTTGCTGAATTTAATTTCTCGAATAAGTGTGCCGAATCGCAAAACATCAGGGCTCCGTTGTGTTCAATATTCACATTACCTTGCAGAATTCTGGCCGCGCTAATTTTCTCGTTGTATTTAGCTTTATCGGCATTCAATACCTTAATTCTGCTCTGCTGACCACTATTACCGTTACCGGGTTGTGCAGATGAATTCCAAAGTACAAGGCATCCTATGGATACCAGAATACTACGCAGGAACAGCATTGCGGAGCAGGGTTTGCCGACGGTCGGGCCCCACAGAAACAATCCAGACAGGAATGCCCAGTTCCTTTTCAATATACCGTATATATTGAACCAAAGCTTCTGGCATTTGATCTTCGTGGTCAATTTCTGTTAAATCGCAGTTCCAACCGGGTAACTCGGTATATACAGGTTTTATTGTTTTATCTACAATGTTATATGGCAAGCTGTTGTACACTTGTCCATCCATCTGGTAGTGTGTACACACTTTAATTGTGCTAAAAATACTTAAAACATCGGCCTTCATCATGGCCAGTCGGGTTACTCCGTTTATCATTACCGCATACCTCAACGCAGGCAAATCCAGCCAACCGCATCGGCGTGGACGCCCGGTTGTACTTCCAAACTCATTTCCTGCTTTGCGCATGGCTTCACCTGTATCATCCAATAATTCGGTTGGAAAAGGACCACCCCCTACCCGGGTGCAATACGCTTTAAAAATACCAATAACGTCACCAATCCTATTTGGGGGAATACCCAGCCCGGTGCAGGTACCGG
Source organism: uncultured Weeksellaceae bacterium (assembly GCA_964508605.1). Lineage (GTDB taxonomy): Bacteria > Bacteroidota > Bacteroidia > Flavobacteriales_D > CAZDUI01 > CAZDUI01. Next base: position 25,049 of record CAZDUI010000023.1, read on the forward strand.
CAGTAACTGTATTACTTGAAGTAACAAACGGATAGGTACCAAAGTCAACGTCCAGCATGGTGCCCTGAGCTCCTTCGGCCAGCACCTTCTTTCCGGCGTTAAGGGCTTCATTGATGTAATATTCACTGTCAACAACAGGTAAACCTTTAAGAAACTCAATAGATTCAAGCCAGTCAGGCTCAAACTCATTAAGATTATATTCAAAGCTGTAATGACTAAGCATCTTAACGTGCTTTTCTTTAAGCGTCTGATACTTCTGCATAAAATCGGGCTCAAAAACATCTCCTACTCTCAACCCGTTTCTTCCGGTTTTATCCATGTATGCCGGCCCTATACCTTTCAAGGTAGAACCAATTTTATTCTTGCCCTTTGAAGTCTCGCTGGCGGCGTCCAGCAATCGGTGTGTAGGTAATATTAACTGTGCCCTGCGAGAAATTAAAAGCTGCTTGTAAACATCAACGCCCAGTTTTTGAATGGCAATAATTTCTTTGCGCAATACTATGGGGTCTACCACCACGCCATTGCCCACCAAATTGGCGATACCCTGGCGAAAAATGCCGGAAGGAATGGTATGAAGTACGTGCTTTATTCCGTTAAATTCAAGGGTGTGTCCCGCATTTGGGCCTCCCTGAAATCTACCTATAATTTGATAGTCGGGCGTTAAAACATCTACAATTTTACCTTTACCCTCATCACCCCACTGAAGGCCAATTAATACGTCTGCTTTCATGTTAATTTTCGGTTTCAGCTGCCTTTAAGGCGGCCAGTGCCTCATTTACTGAGGATTTTATATTAAAAACATTTACCAGTTTCGTCATAATGAACAACTGATTTACTTTGTCAGAGACATGCGCAAGATATAGGTCTCCACCGGCGTTGCGGGTACGTGTAAGCATACCTATCAAGCCGTTTAAACCACTGCTGTTTAAAAATTCCAGCTGCTTCATATCCACAATCAGGTTGATAACTCCATCGCCCAGTTCTTTGTCTGCTGCCTGCTTAAGCATGCTGCACGATTCCTGTGAAATCAGCTTCCCTCCAATTTTAATAAGGCTGTAACCTTCATTCCTTTGAACCACGCAATCTATATTCTGTGTTGTTTCTATCATAATCTCAGTTTTATTTTCATGTATAACACATCACCCTTCTTCTTTTAAACCAGCGCATTTACCTGTTTATTGCGTCAGGATTTCTTTTTGCCGTTTAAAGATTTATTGTCAGTATCCTTTACGCCGTAAAAGTACAGTGAATGATGTAATATTTTTACACCAAATGTTGACTCAATACTTAATTTTATCAACTGAATTCTTGGATCGCAAAATTCAAGTACCTCTCCTGTATCTGTAAGTATTACATGGTCGTGTTGTTTACTTCCATGAGATTTCTCGTATTGTGCCAGATTTTTCCCGAACTGGTGTTTTCTTACCAGATTACAGGCCAACAGCAATTCAATGGTGTTATACAAGGTTGCCCTGCTTACTCTGTACTTCTTGTTTTTCATAGCTACGTATAACGATTCCACATCAAAGTGTCCGTCATAAGCATATATTTCATTCAATATTGCGAACCGTTCAGGCGTTTTGCGGTGTCCGTTTTGTTCCATATAAGCTGAGAAGATATTCTTAACACGAATTTGAATATCTTCTTCAGTAATAATTTGATTTTCTGTACTCATACTCCCTTTTATCGGTTAATTATTCATACTTAATATCATACAGCATCTTCACCTTCGGGAATACGCTCAACGGTATGCACGCCCGAAACTTTTGCCAAGTTATGGATAAGTTTATCAAGATGCTCGGTATCGTATACGTAAACCATAATTTTTCCTTCAAATACCCCTGCATTACTTTCAAAACTAATGCTTCGCATATTTACCTGCATATCGCCGCTTACCACATCGGTTACCCCTTTAACAATACCAATATCATCAATTCCTTTAAAGCGGATACCGATAAGGTATTCATTCAAGGCCTGACTGCGCCATCTTGCCCTTACAGTCCTGTAAGCAAATTTACTCATAAGCTGGGTGGCATTGGGACAGGTAGAACGATGAATTTTAACTCCGTCACTAATGGTAATAAAAGCAAAAATATCGTCTCCGGGAATTGGGTTGCAGCATTTGGCCAAAGTGTATTCAACTTGCTGGAGGTCGTTACCAATGATAATGCTGTCGCTTTTATCTCCGGCATGCGTGGTAATCATGCCCTGTTCTTTCTCGGCATACGGTGAAAGGACCTGTTTTTCGGCCAGAATACCTCCCTGAATGTCAAACTCTTTAAGAACATCCAGTGCAATACTTCCTTTGGCTACGCGATAAAACACCTCCAGCGGATCGTGTAATTTAAACCTTTTGGCCAGTGTATTGAAATTCTCATGATTGGCATGTATATTCAAATGCCTGAATTTTCGTTCAAGAATTTCCTTGCCGTCCATTGCAATCTTACGGTACTCTTCTTTTAAAGCACTCTTGATACGGCTTCGCGCCTTTGCTGTAGTTACGTAATTCAGCCAGTCCTCTTTAGGTTGTTGTTTGCGGGAAGTGATAACCTCCACCTGGTCTCCGCTGCGCAGCGTATAGTTCAAAGGCACCAGTTTATGATTCACCTTGGCACCAATACACTGCATACCTATTTCGCTGTGAATATCAAAGGCGAAGTCAAGGGCTGTAGCTCCTAACGGCAAGGTTCGCAACTGCCCTTTGGGAGTAAACACATAAATTTCGTCGCTGAATAAATTCAGTTTAAACTCTTCAATAAAGTCTAAAGCATTGTGCTCCGGGTTATCCAGCATTTCGCGAATCTGAGCCAGCCACAAATCAAGTTTACTTTCATCGTTCTTTGACTCTTTATATTTCCAGTGCGCGGCGTATCCCCTCTCGGCAATATCATCCATGCGCTTACTTCTAATCTGCACTTCAACCCACTTGCCTGTAGGGCTCATAACCGTGGTATGCAAACTTTCATAACCATTGGCGCGTGGAGTACTAATCCAGTCTCTTAATCTATCCGGATTGGGCCTGTAAAAGTCAGTAACCATGCTATAAACCTTCCAGCAAACAGCCTTTTCCATATCGGGCGGTACATCAATGATGATGCGAATGGCAAACAAATCAAATATTTCCTCAAAGGGCGTATTCTTTTTATGGATTTTATTCCAGATTGAGAAAATGCTCTTGGTACGGCTTTTTATAGTGAACTGAATTTCTTCACTTTGCAAGACCCTTTTGATAGGAAAACAAAAGCTGCGAATAAAACGATTGCGAACCTCTTTGGTTTTCTCAAGTTTGGCTTCAATTTCAGAGTATTCTTCAGGATTTTTGTACTTCAGCGATAAGTCTTCTAGCTCGGTTTTAACATTATACAACCCAAGCCGGTGTGCAAGCGGTGCGTACAAATACAAGGTTTCCGAAGCGATTTTCAGTTGAGACTCGCGCTTCATACTGCTCAATGTACGCATGTTATGCAGCCTGTCTGCCATTTTTATTAAAATCACCCTCACGTCATCACTCAGGGTAAGCAGCATTTTTCTGAAATTCTCGGCCTGAATGCTGTCGGTCTGGTCGAAGGTGTTTGGAATTTTGGTAAGTCCGTCAATAATTTTCCGAACCTTAGTACCAAACTCCTTTTCAATATCATCCAGCGTAATATCCGTATCTTCCACGGTATCGTGAAGCAAAGCACAAACTATTGAAGTACTGCCCAGTCCAATCTCTTCAGCAACAATACGGGCAACCGAAATAGGATGATAGATATAGGGTTCGCCGCTCTTACGCCGCATATCCTTGTGAGCATCAACGGCCAGATTAAAAGCTTTCCGTATCAGCCGCGTATTTACTTCTCCCCTGCTGTTGCGAGCCCCACGTAATAACCCGCGATAGGCATTTAGAATTTCCTGCTTTTCTTTAAGTAATTCTTCTTCGGTTAACATCACCTGCAAATTTAATGAAAGCAGCGTTTAAAAATCACGCAGGCGTTAATTAAGTTCCCGCTTGCCTCTTTTGCGCAGCGCAGCGGCAGAAACAAAGATGCTTATTTCGTAAAGAATTAAAACAGGTATGGCAACAATTACCTGACTTATAAAATCGGGAGGCGTTATTATGGCAGCAATAATAAGTATCACCACAATTGCATGTCTTCTGTACTTTTTAAGAAATGCGGGACTCATTAAACCAATGCGCGACATTATATAAACAATTACTGGCAATTCAAAGAACAATCCTGTTAAAAAGGTGGTTTTAGTAATGGTACCAATATAAGAAGTTATAGTGAACAGATTCAGTGTATCTTCAGTAATTTTGTAATTTCCAAAAAACTGTACCGTAAGCGGACTAACTATGTAATATCCAAACAATATTCCCAGAAAAAACAATAACGTGGTATAAAAAATTATCCATACACTACCTTTCTTTTCCTTATCCTTTAAGGCAGGCTTAATAAATCCCCACAACTGATATGCAATATATGGAAAAGCCAGTATTAAACCACCGCCAAAAGCAAACATAAGATTGGTAGTAAACTGATCGCTCATTCCGGTACTTTGCAGTCCGTCAATTCCAATTTCGGTAGCACACAGTGAGTCGCCGGCGCCAGTAACCCGCCCAAGCCAGCAAAAGAACTTGTAGGTTGGGAAATCGGAATACCGCATGCTCATAAACAAAGTCTCTACCAGCTCTTCAGTAAAAATAAATACTACAATAGCACCTAATACCAGTGCTGCAGCCGACCGCACCAGTCTCCAGCGCAATTCTTCCAGATGAGCCAAAAAGGGCATCGGCTTGTCAGATGCCGTTTTATCAGAGTCCTGACTAAAATCCTGGTCTTTCACTAATTATTTGTTTAACAAAAACTTAAAGCGACACCGTCACTCCAAACCCTGCGTAAATCACGGCAAAGGTACACTAATCCGGATATGAAATCACCCGTTATCCATAGCGTGTTTGTGGAAAACTGATAAAAAATAATTGCACAATTAAGTTTTATGTATTACCTTAGAAATTCAAATCAAAAAAAAGTTCTCATTAGATGATTAAAACAGAAATATCGGTTAAGGAAGCACTGCACAAGTATTTTGGATTCGATACCTTTAAAGGAGAACAGGAAGCAATAGTAAACAATTTGCTTCAGGGTAACGATTCGTTTGTTATTATGCCTACCGGTGGTGGTAAGTCGTTGTGCTATCAGCTTCCTGCATTGATGATGGAAGGAACAGCCATTATTGTTTCGCCTTTAATTGCCCTGATGAAAAATCAGGTAGACGCTATCAGAAACATCAGCGATGCCGACAGCATTGCTCACTTCCTGAATTCATCGCTTAACAAAACTGAAATTACTCAGGTAAAAGAAGATATTACCGCAGGCAAAACAAAACTTTTGTACGTAGCTCCTGAATCTCTTGTAAAACAAGAAAATATTGACTTTCTGCATTCTATTCCCATTTCATTTGTAGCTATTGATGAAGCGCACTGTATCTCGGAATGGGGTCATGATTTTCGTCCTGAATATCGTCGGTTGCGCCCTATTATAGAAAACATTAGTAATGTTCCACTGATTGCCCTTACGGCAACAGCAACAGAAAAAGTGCAGCAGGATATATTAAAAAACCTGGGCATGACCGATGCCACAGTATTTAAGGCAAGCTTTAATCGCCCAAATCTGTATTATGAAGTACGCCCTAAAAAGCAGGTAGTAAAGGAAATTATAAGATACATTCGGGAAAATCTCGGAAAATCAGGAATTATCTATTGCCTGAGCCGCAAAAAGGTTGAAGAAATTGCCGAAGTATTACAGGTAAACGGAATTAAATCCTTGCCTTATCACGCCGGTCTGGACGCAAATACCAGAGCCCGCCACCAGGACATGTTCCTTATGGAAGAAGCCGACGTTATTGTGGCTACCATTGCTTTTGGTATGGGTATAGACAAACCGGACGTTCGGTTTGTAATTCACCACGACATGCCCAAGAGCCTTGAAAGTTATTACCAGGAGACAGGGCGTGCCGGACGGGATGGCGGCGAAGGTGTTTGTATCGCTTTCTATAGTTACAAGGATATAGAAAAACTAGAAAAATTCTTGTATAACAAACCGCTTAGCGAGCAGGAAATCGGTTACCAGCTGCTGCAGGAAGTAGTGGCTTATGCAGAAACCTCAATGAACCGTAGAAAGTACATTCTCAGGTATTTTGGAGAAGAATTTGACGAAATTAACGGCCCCGGCGCCAATATGTGCGACAACTCGCGTTATCCACGCGAACGGTTTGAAGGAAAAGAATATGTAATAATGCTGCTTGAACTGGTGCAAGAATTTAAGGAAAAGCACAAATCTAAGTTTCTGGTTGATGTTTTACTTGGTAATGACAGTCAGGAAGTGGAATCGTACAGGGGAACCCAAAGTGAGTTTTATGGTTTGGGAGCCGAAAAAGACGAGAAATTCTGGAATGCTGTTATCAGACAAACCATCGCTGCAAACCTGCTGAAGAAGGAAATTGAATCGTATGGCTTATTAAAGATTACTGATGAAGGCCATGAATTCATGAAGAAACCTTATGATTTTATGCTGATTAAAGAGCGCGACTTTAGTGATGTTGACGATGATAACGAGATACTAATGGGTGGAGCTCAAGCCGACAAGGGTGCAGGTGACCCAATATTACTGGCTATGCTGAAGGATTTACGAAAAGAAATTGCAGCTAAGAAAAATGTACCGCCTTATGTCGTTTTTCAGGAACCTTCTCTGGAAGACATGTCCATTCAATATCCTGTTACCCAGGAAGAATTAATGAATATTGTTGGCGTTGGACAAGGAAAAGCAGTTCGTTACGGAGACCCCTTTATTGCTTTAATAAAGAAGTATGTTGAAGAGAACGAAATAGAGCGGCCACAAGATTTGGTGATTAAATCTTTGGTAAACAAATCAGGGCTTAAAGTTCAAATCATCAGAAACATTGATAAAATGCTTCCCCTTGAAGATATGGCAAAAGCTGCCGGAAAAGAACTGGAAGATATTGTTACCGAAATTGAGAGTATTGTATTTAGTGGTACTAAGGTAAATATTGATTATTACCTGAATGACATGCTGGATGAGGATCAGCAGGACGAAATTTTCGATTATTTTAAAAGTGCCGATACAGACGACCTGACCCAGGCATTTCACGGTTTAGACGGAGAATACACTGAAGAGGAACTGCGTTTAATGCGAATTAAATTCATAAGCGACATGGCGAATTAACCTTTTGTAAAACAATATAATTACATAGTAAATCAAATTAAAATTTATGCATTATGAAAAAAACTACTTCAAACACTGAATCAAATCTGGTTAGATACTCAGCAGTTGCTGCTGCCGTCCTAGCCGCCAATGTGGTAAACAGTCAGGTACAGTACACCGACTTAAGCCCTGATGTTGTCGTTACTGCAGGTTCCCCCTATTCAATGGATTTAAACAGTGACGCAACTCCCGATTTTTCTTTCAGCATTAATGTAATTGCTACCTCAGTTACAATGTATGGTGCACCGGTTCCCGTAAACGGAAACATTGCCAGCATGGATTTATTTTCAGGGAATGCTGCCATAGGTGCGCAGGAAAGTTTTGCCTACGGCCAATACGTTGCATTATCGCCAACCGTTCTGGCAACAGGTGCAGCCATAGACGGAGCTGCCGTATGGGGAAGTACTGCAACCGGATTGTTAGCATATAGCGGAGTTGCAACCTTTCTGGGAAATCAAATACCACTGGCAGGCGGTAACTGGGGTGGCGTAACCGACGGGTATATGGGAGTACGATTTGTTGCCTCAGGCAATAACCATTATGGATGGATACGTTTAGCTGTTGCCGCAAACGCAACTTCAATTACCATTAAAGATTTTGCATACCAAGCATCTGTAAATTGCGCCATCAATGCCGGCGCAGGTACCGGTGCCCCTTGTGCTTCAGGTCTTGAAACGGTTGACCTGAGTCAGAAAATAACTGTCACTAATCAATATGAATCGGCAATCGTGAATGTAACACCTGATTTAATGGGCGGAAAATTATCTTTGCTAAACAGCCTGGGCGTAGAAATTTCAAAAATTGAAATAAGAAACGTCAACACTACCATACCCTTTGAAAATCTGGCCTCTGGTATCTACTTTATCAATGCTCAGTTTGAACAAGGACAGATTACTAAAAAGATTTTTATTAGATAACCAACTGGTATCTTTGTACAGTTATTTCTATATCTGTCCCTTAAAATGACGCGTTTTTAGAAATTTTCATTGTTCACCAAACCCAACAAACACTGATATTAAGTTATAATACGATTGATTGCGTTTGTAAATCAACATTATCTATATAGTTTTCTATATTATGAATTGATAAAGACTGAAATTGAAAAGAATCACTCCGGCATTTTTAGGGGAACAGATTTAGAAGTTGAATTTAAATGCTGTAAAAACATTAAATTTCTGTTTAAAATCCGCTTTCCTGAATTAAGGGTAGTCTATTCTATTGATATGAATAACCAATATCCAAAAGGGCTTTCATCATCTATAAATTGAATCGGCAGAATCCAGCCTAATTGTAGATTACTTCCTTCAATTCATTGATGAAATAAATTCCGGAGCTTTTCCACAGTTATCGGTAAAAATCAATCGCCACAAAAGACTTGAGATTTTATAATAGTTCAACAAACGGTGAGCGCTATTTTATTGAATTAAATAAGTCAGGAGTCTATTGGTCGGAAGATGGCAGATCGCAGTTGTGCAAGTTGGCAACTACCAGTTACGGCGGCTACATAAGTTTTGAAGATTTTATGAACGGTGTTTAAGACCATTTTTTTACCTCCCGGTTCGGGTCCGTTATTTTGGTGAGGCTAAGAATGATTTGCAAGAATTAGCAGTCCGCTGAAACTATTTAAAATACTTATAAAGCCTTCACCTACTCTGCTGCTACAACTGTAGTTCCCGGTAAGCCAACCATGCCATTAGGGATGCAGCAACCGGCAGAACGCTGCCATCTACCCTGAAATCAGACGTATGTAATCCTGCTGCGGCTCTACCCTTCTGTGCAGTACCTATTCGATAAAAACATGCAGGAATTTTTTGTGAATACCATGCAAAATCTTCGCTGGTAAGTCGAATATCCAGTTTTTCTACCCGATTCTCTCCCATAAACAATTCTGCACTTTCAATACATCTGCTCGTAAGCTGCTCATGGTTAACCAGCACAGGATAACCCTTCCGAATATCCACTTCACAAACAGCCCCGTGGGCTTGGGCAATTCCTTGTGCAACCCTATAAATTCTTTCGTGCAGTTCATTCCGCATATCTTCATCCATAGTTCTGAAGGTACCTTCCATGGAAACCACATCAGGAATTACATTGGTTGCGCCCGGGGCTTCTACCTTGCCAAAGGAAAGTACCACAGGAATGTCGGGGCGCGCAGCCCGGCTTACTACCATCTGCAGTGCCAGAATAATTTCGGCGGCTATCACTACAGGGTCCACTAATCTGTGAGGCAATGCTGCGTGCCCGCCTTTACCAATCACTTTTAAATAGACTTCATCTGCCGACGCCATATATTTCCCCTTTCGAAACCCCACTTTACCCATTTCCATTTCGGGATAAACATGTTGTGCAATTATTACATCAGGAACCGGATTTTGCAGCACGCCTTCTTTTATCATCAGGGTAGCGCCCCCCGGTAGCTTTTCTTCGCCCGGTTGAAAAATCGCCTTTATAGTTCCTCCCCAGTGCTGCTTTATCTCGTTCAGGATGAAAATAGCTCCTAAAAGCGATGTCATATGCACATCGTGACCACAGGCATGCATTACTCCGGCATTTTTGGACATCCCCCCCCATTCTGACTCCTGTATAGGCAGGGCATCCATATCTGCCCTAAGGGCTATTACCCTATTGCCAGGTTTATTCCCATTTAAAACAACCACCAAACCCGTATTGGCCATGTCAACAGGAGTAAGTCCCATTTGGCAAAGTGCCTCACGAATATATTTCTGTGTACTTACTTCACAATAAGACAGTTCAGGATTTCTATGTAAATCATTACGCCACTGCACAAGGGTTTGCTGCAGTGCACCCGCTTTTGCCTGAATAATATCTTTTATAATTTCATCCACCCGATTTCATGGTATGTAAAGCCGACCATATCATACGCACAGCAGCGTACAACATAACCGAACCAAATATTAGTTTTACCCAGTGAACACTCTCTTTGAGCGAAATACTCATTTTAGAACCAAAATAGCTTCCAATTACAAAGGCTGCTGCAATTAACAGCGCATAATTTATATTTAAATCGCCGGTACGGTAATAATTCATGGCAGCAAGAATACCTATAGGAGGCAGCATTACCGCAACACTGGTACCAATGGCCTGATGCTGGCTAAGCCCCATAAACCATACCAGAGCAGGAACGATAATAATTCCGCCGCCCACCCCCACAAATCCACCCAACAATCCTGCAATCAATCCAATGGTTAATAAAATCAGCACTGAATTTGTGTCCATCAGAAGTCCAAAGTAAACGATAAATACCTTATGGAGGGCAATTTTTCATAATCATCAACACCCCATGCCCAGTCGAACCGGGTAAAATAACCGAATACTTTTGTGCGAAGTCCCAGACCGTATCCCCAAATTATGGGTTCCTTTTGGTTTTGAATGGTAATAACCAACGGTTTCTGGTTTACTACTGTTTGGTTGAACGAATTGGAACTGGCATAAGGATGCGCGCCGGTCCATGCGGTACCTATATCAAAAAATCCCACCAGTTGAAAATGATACCAAAACTCGCTGCTGATAGGACGATTGGTGAAATACCTTACCAAAGGAATTCTTAATTCTGTATTAATCAATGCAAATGAATTACCGTTGCGTGCATTTTGAATAAACCCCCGCATGGGAGTTGCTATGGTCTGAAATGCATAGTTATGGTCGGGCGACACCAGTACATTAGAATCAAAACTTGGATTACGGCGCAAAATCCAGTTATCTACCCCCCCCAAATAATGAAGCAGCAGTTTATCGCCAAACGATGTTCCTGCCGAAATACGGGTTGCCCAAATAATTTCCTTATGAATTTTCTGATAATGACGTACATCAAGACCTACTACAAACATATTGGCTTTATCGGCGTTCAGTTCCCTGTAATACTCGCCAAACAACTTCATTCTACTTCCATTATATAAATTCAACCCTCTGGATATGGTATTATCAAATATCAGTTCCATTTTGGCTGAAGCCAGGTGAAATAGTTCATTTTCTGCATCTAAACTTCTATTATCAATAGCCTGTATTACCTGAAGGTCGTTGCGGTAACCCGCCGTACCTCTTAGCGCCAGTGTTTCAGTAAACGGCAAGCGGGCCTGATACCTTAGTTCGGTTGTTTTAACCTTGGTTACATAATTGCCCAGTTCATTGTAAGCGCTCTGCCTGAACGCAATAAACCTGTGATCTACCTTATTGGTCAAATTATCAATTTGAAGCAAATATTCTCCGCTTTTAAAGTCTACACCCAAACGGAATCCGGCAGCAATTTTCCAGTCCTCAAAAACTTCTGTCATACCCACACGCATCAACCCGTTAATTCCCGGATTAAAGTATATGGCGCCGGGTCCAACGTAACGCTGATATGAGGCGTTCAGAAAATTATTATCTATTTGCGTAACTACATAATCTACCGCAAAATTCTTTTTATACAAAGTTTGCAAAGGCAAAGTAAATTCCTCTTTCTTTTTCTCTTTCTTATCTGCCGCTGCCTTCTCTATTTGTTCCTCTAGATTTATAACTTCCTTTTGATACGTTGTTTCTTCTTCGTCTTCATTGTAAAACTGATACCTGTCTATATCTATTTCTTCTTCAGGAGTTGAAGCGGTATCTTTAGGCACTTTAATCGTGTTTCCGGTGGCCGAGTTTAGTGTAGTACTCTTTTTTACTCCCAGCAGCAATCTTTTATATTCCGTCACCTGAATCTGATCGGGAGCAATTTCCTTATTCCCCGATAACTCCGCCTTATACAAATGATATTTACCTTCTTTCAGGTGAATAAACCCATATTGAGAACCACCTGCATTCACATGAAAATCGCGGGCATTTCGGTTATAATCAGAGTACACGGCATCGCGGGTAAAATATCGGTAGTGTATGGCAGTATCAATATAACTGATGGCGCTGTCATAATATGCTATTTTTCTATTCCAGATTCCATTGGCATCGGTAACATACATGTATCCTTTATTGCCTGAAGAAAATGGGCGCATTTCATTTTCAGACGGTGTATTTGTAAGTCGTTTTAAAAGAACCCTGCCTCCGGGACCGGAAGGATTTAATTCAAACAAATCTAACTTACTATCCACAGGTTTAAACATTTCTGCTTTTTCATTCCGCGGTATGGTATCGTTGGGACGGTTACTGCTAAAAATAATTTTACCGGTACCTTTTTCAAACACCGGGTACAGGTCGTCAAACCGGTCGTCGGTTAACTGTTTGTGCGTATTTCCAATAATTTGATAAAGATATATATCCGATTTCCCATCGGCAACGGCCGACATTACAATTTGCTTTCCATCACTGGAATAATTCATATACAACACCTTGGTAAGGCGACTCAGCGGAATGGTGTTGGTTTTTCCATCGTCAAACGAATAAATTTTAAGCAATATCTCACCCTTTCGCTCGGTTACAAAGGCCAGGGCGTCTAGCTTTGGATGCCATGCAATGACCGGAAAACTAAGGTCGGCAGGACGTTCTGAACGGAATTCGGCTGAATAGATTTTTTTCTTTTTTCCCGTTTCGGTGTCAAAAACCAACAATCGGTATCGTCCTTCGGTATTTTCAACTACTGCACCGCGAGACCCATCAGCACTCAGGCGAAAACCATACAATTCGGCCTTTTTCCGGGTTTTTAACGGAATCACTTTTTCGTCGGGTTCCAGGGTATTTGCGTCATCCAGTTTGTAACGCTCGCGGTAATATCTTATAAAATCGTTGGCAAGCGTTATCATACTCATATTCAACACAAGGTAGAAGCCGTTTTCTAAATTTCGCGACGCTTTACCAATGTAAAATACATTTGGCACCACCTTGTCGCCGAACTTCTCGGCGATATAGTTCCAAAGTGCATGTCCTGCCAAAGCTGCTTCAGCTCCTTCCAGATGGTTAAACTCATGAAACTTGCCCGACTGCAAAGCATCTTTTACCCTATCGTCAATATTTGAATCCCAGCCGTAGGCAAGGTATCTTATATACCCCTGTATAAACCAATCGGGCAGGGAACTTGAAGTGGCATTTTTTACAACATCTTTCCAACCCTGACCATGCACAATGTGTGCAACCACAACCTGTGCCAGTCCACACCTTATTTCCTTGTCAAAGTCGTTATGGTTGCCATTAAAATAGACAAAAAGTCTATTGCCAACCAAACGGGTCACTCCGCCAATGTTGGTATTAATGTCATCGGTAATGCCAATGTTGCTTTGTCTGAAATCGGACTGTTTGTTGTAAACAATAATCTCCAGCTTATCCGTAACCGCCAAATCAACATAATCTTCCAGCTCCTGCAACTGTAGGTGTGCCGAACGGGCAGTATATACCGCCAGATTTTTTCCGTCGCCGTTAAAATACACCTTAAAACGTTCAAAATCGTACGACTGCCATTTGAACCCCTGATATTGAACTCGATTTTTACCGAACTCCTGAAACGAACCCGTATAAAACTGTGCAGCAGAAGGTAAAATGCACACCAGCAGCACGCATAGGGTAACTAATTTGTTGTATCCGGTATTAATTTTCAGATTCACGTAGTAAAATTAACTAAAATGTTGCAACGATAGTATCTTTGCACCCAAGAAAACGCAAAATGCTACAGGTTGTTCAGCTTACTTTTAATCCTTTTCAGGAAAATACTTTTATTGTTACCGGTGGTAACGGAAATTGCATTGTTATAGACCCGGGCTGTTATACCCGTGAAGAGCAAATGATGTTAAGCAATTATATTTCCCGAAACTCGCTAACGGTACAGCGGCTAATAAATACGCATTGTCACATTGACCACGTTTTAGGCAATGCTTTTGTAAGCAGCATGTACGACGTTCTGCCTGAATATCACAGTCTGGAACAAACACAACTGAACAGTGTTCAGCAATATGCCCATCTGTATGGCATTCACGATTATCATACTTCGCCTACAGCCGTAAATTTTTTAACCGAGAACGACAACATTGTTCTGGATGGTGCTGTTTTAAAAATTCTTTACGTCCCCGGACACAGTCCCGGCCATATTGCCTTATATTCTGAAGACCATGGTTTCATCATTTCAGGTGACGTTTTATTTTGCGGAAGCGTGGGAAGAACCGATTTACCCGGTGGAAATTTCAACATTCTGGAACAGTCTATCCGCAAACACCTGTACACATTACCTGAACACACTCTGGTTTATTGCGGACACGGTTCTAAAACCAGTATCGGCGACGAAAAACACTCCAATCCCTTTGTTTCAGGTCTTTGATTCTCAGAACTTGTAACTGAACCCTACTGCCAGTACCTGTTTAAATTGGGTGCGTGCACCGGTGGCGTCAACCACACCGTCATCGTTATTGTCCACAGCAATTTTTATATCGTGGTCGTAAATAAGATGAGTGGTAAAGTTTACGGTAATGTATTTGTTCACCTTCATTGCCAGCAGCGTTTCCCAGTTAATATCTATATTACCGGGCTCATTCAGATAATTTGAGAACAGGTCGGCACGGGTAGTAAATGAAATGTTTTCCATAATTTTTGTGGTAAACATCAGTTTTAAAAATCCTCCCACCTCATACCGTGCATTTTTTCCCGGTGTTGCAATACTTCCGTCGGTGTTATACACTGCCTTTTCAACGCCAAAGGCACCTGCATTTGCAAGGTTAGGGTCGGCTACAAAAGTTAATTTGGCAGTTGCCGGCGATATAAATACATTAAACGTTTTTGTTGGTTTGTAATCTATACCCAGCGAAAGCAACAAATAACCCGGTGCCATAAAACGTGAAATGATAAGACTGTCGCCGGGTTTGGTATATCCCGGCGCAAACTGGCTTCTGAAATTCATCATACCGGTATAATACCAGTTTTTAAACGCTTCATGGCCGTATTTTGACGTAAGGTCTATTTTATCGTCACTTTTAAACGTAATGCCTCTTTGGTTTACAATACCGAAACCAAGGTCCAGCGAACTATCCCAGTTGGTTTTGCTTTTTTTATAATTACTGAACAAACTGATTATGGCAGCTCCCGATACGGAACTTTCGCCACCGCCGGCCCAATTTGTTAGGGAAACCTGAGATGCATTTAATCCAAAAACTCCACCTTTTTTCCAATAGGTTGTATCGCTTACATCGCGTTTCTTTAATGCTTCCACCGCCAAATCGCGTCCCTTTAAATCCAGTACGTCCGACTGTGCCGCAGATGCAAACGACAAACTAAAAAACACGCTATAGATTACGTACTTCATAGAACTCAATTTCTCAATTTCGCAAAATTTAATACTTCACGGCAAAGTTCGTAAAATATTAAACCATCAAATTTTCAGCGAATGCAGGTTTTCCACATTTTAGGTTGAAAAAGAATTCAATAAATCTCTATAAATGTCTATCCCAATACTCCCACCACACACAGCACAGAAAAAACGAAGGTTGTCAGGGCAATTTTTTTTAGTTCGGGGTCCAACAGTTCAGGATTATTATTTCTGAAAACTTTGAGTGCGTTGCCTGCTAAAATGGGGAGTACCACCAGATAGAAGTGATTTTGTAGCGGCACGTTAAAATTACTGTACCAAAAAGCCATAAGAACAACAGGTGTGAACAATAGAAATACATGATAATTGCGTGCGAAACGCAACCCGGCAATTACAACCAGGGTATTCTTTCCGGCCTGTGCGTCCTTTTGAGAATCTCTCATATTGTTCAGATTAAGAACAGCGGTTGCAAGCAAACCTACTGCAATTGCCGGCAGCAAAATCCATAAGTTAAACAAACCACCGGATGCAAGGTAAAAACTACCTGTTACTCCCACCGGGCCAAAGAACAGAAATACAAAAACATCTCCCAGCCCCATATAACCATAAGGCTTTCGGCCAACAGTATATAAAATAGCTGCTGCTATGGCAAGAATTCCGGCTGCAAAAAGCACATATATAGCTTCTCTCATTCCTGAATTCCAGGCCAGAGCAAGTAAAGTAATACCGGAGACAAAAGACAAAACAGCAAATAAAATCACGGCTTTTTTCATTGCTAATTTGCTAATGGCACCACTTTGTAAAGCTCTTACGGGTCCTACTCTGTCTTTTAAATCCACACCACTTACAAAATCGCCGTAATCGTTGGCCAGATTGCTGAGTATTTGCAAAAAAATGGTTGTAACCGTGGCCATTACCGCCAGTTCCATTCTGAATTCAGGCAACGGATAAGCAAGTCCGCACCCCATTATCATGCAAGAGAGTGCCAGGGGTAATGTTCGGAGCCGCATGGCACCCAGCCAGGCCTTTACCATCATGGAAATTTTGGAAATTTACCGAAATCGGCATCTCTTTTTTCAAGGAAACTGTTACGACCTTCTTCTGCTTCATCGGTCATATACGCCAATCTTGTAGCTTCACCTGCAAATACCTGCTGCCCCACCAAGCCATCATCAATCAGGTTGAAAGCAAATTTTAGCATTTTAATTGCCGTAGGGCTCTTCTTCAAAATTTCCAGTCCCCATTCAAACGCTGTCTGTTCCAACTGCTGATGAGGTACTACCCTATTCACCATACCCATTTCGTAAGCTTCCTGTGCAGAATACGTCCGGCCCAGAAAAAAAATTTCGCGGGCTCTTTTCTGGCCTACCTGCCGTGCCAGGTACGCCGAGCCGAAACCTCCGTCAAAGCTGGCAACATCGGCATCTGTCTGTTTAAAACGCGCATGCTCTTTACTGGCAAGAGTAAGGTCGCAAACCACATGTAAAGAATGACCCCCACCGGCGGCCCAACCGGGTACAACTGCTATAACGGGTTTGTTCATAAACCGAATTTGACGCTGCACATCCAGAATATTAAAGCGATTCAAACCGTTTCCACCACGATAACCTCTTTTGTCGCGAACCCGCTGGTCTCCACCACTGCAAAAACTCCAGCCGCCATCTTTCGGAGACGGCCCTTCGGCACTGATTAGCACCACGCCAATTTGCTGCGATTCATGACTGTAAACCAATGCCTCCAGCAATTGATCTACCGTCTCGGGCCGAAAGGCATTGCGCACCTCAGGCCGGTTAAATGCAATGCGTGCAACACCTGAACAATACCTGAAAGTAATGTCGGAATATTCTTTAATGGTCTTCCATTCGGGTTGATTCATACGTATTTTGATTTTGGTAATTCTGAAATGCTTCGGCTATAAAATTGAAATACTGCTTCAGAACAATGTCATTTTCTTTTGCAGGTGTTTTGATTTCCAGCAAAGAAGGTCTGTTATTTTCGGGGGGTAATAAAAATTCAGGCATAATGCCGTGAATTTCCTCTTCACTGCATACTTTGAAATAATTAATTCGATATGCTTTGCACAAGGCTTCTATGTCTACAGGAACCTCAGCTTGAAAAAAAGTTTCCAAATATTCAGACTGTTTTGGACCGTCAATAATTCTGAAAATCCCCCCCCCGCCGTTATTCACTACCGCAATACGAAGCAAAGAGGACAAATGCCTATTCCACAACGCATTAATATCGTATAAAAAACTCATATCTCCACATATCAACATTGTCTCCACCCCGGAAGCAGTATTTACATGCGCTGCACCTACTGCAGTGGAAACACAACCGTCAATACCGCTTACACCGCGATTTCCATTGTAAAGTAAGGTTGAAACATGTGGCATGAGCTGTAAATATCGTACAGCGGCACTGTTACCCATTTGCAGATTGGTGTAATCGGGTGTATATTCCATCAACCACCGGTATGCCTGTAAATCGCTCCAGGGTGCGGTTTCAATAAACCGGTTATGCCATTGTTCGGTAAGATATTGCAAAGACTTCCACTTTGCACCAAAAGTACTTTCCGGGAACTTTGGTTCCATGCTGATAAGATGCCGTAAAACATCCTCATTTTTCGCACGCAGGGTGCATACCAGGGTTCCAAATGTATCCATGTCCAGGTCAGAAAGTGATACATGCACGTGTGGAACAGCCCATTTTCTGATGAGTGCTTTGATTTTCTTACTGATAATACTATGTCCCAGCGTAATAATAACATCAGGCTTGTATTGTTTCTGGACTGAATTTTCTGTTAGCGCAGCCAAAATTCTGTCGGTATTGTAAGCTACTTGCTGCACATTTAAATTAGAAGTGGTTTCTGCCAAAACAGCCACCGAAGGATCTGAACATAATTGCTGAACCAAAGGCGAAAGCATACCGCCATCAGCCAGTACTCCGGTTAGAATCAGTTTTGAAGCAGCCTGATTCCATAGTTTTTCCAGTACTTCAAAATCGGGCCTTGAAACCGATTCGGAAATTTGCTGAAAACTGTATCCTTCGGCTGTGGGTATTTCTCCATACAAGGGTTCTTCCAAAGCTATGTTGATATGTACCGGCGACGGTTCCGGCAGCATCAGACCTTTCAGGGTGAAAAAAATTTCTTGTTGACGCACAACCTCATCTTGTTCTTTAATGAATTCAAGGTGCAGACAGCTGCGCACATAATCTGCAAACACATTCTTTTGCCTTATGGTTTGACCGTCTCCTTTGTCAATCCATGCAGAAGGTCTGTCGGCTGTAAGCAATAGTAAAGGAATTTTAGAATAATACGCTTCAGTAACTGCCGGAAAGTAATTCACCACAGCACTACCCGAAGTACAACAAACTGCAACCGGATTACCTGTTTGTTGCGCAATACCCAGCGCAAAAAAGGCTGCCGACCGCTCGTCAGGGACGACAAGACACTCAAAATTTCCGGCTTTATTAAATGCTGTTACCAGAGGTGCATTGCGGGAACCCGGCGAGAATACGATGGTTTTTACACCGGCAACCTTGCATTGCGCAACCAATGAGCCCACATGTTGTAAGTGTTGTGCCACGGTGCGAAGATACATTTTAGCTGAATGTTTCAGAAAAAAGAGACAACGAAGAACATGGATTGTTTTATGTTCATAATGAATTCCCCTGCGCGCGCATACGTGTCCCACCATCTTTTCCCAAAGGGGGTCATCAAATCCTCCACCCTCTACCAACCGACGTAAATTTTGACCGGGGGGTCGCTCGCACACACCTATGCGCAAGTCTTTTCAAATAATAAAGAATGATATAATAATAAAACTTAAGTTATATTATATCATAAGAAAATTCAAGTGCGTCCTTAATATACGATTTTTTTTCACTACTGTCCGATAAAAATTTTTAGAAAAGCGGGATTTCCTGTTAAGGATTTCCCGCTTTAATGTAATTTGGTTTTGCGAACTAAATCACATGGATAAAAGTAACTATTTTTTTGGACAGTCAGTTTTCGGACAGCTGATTTCCTTAATTGATTTGAGAAAAGTCAATTACATTGCCAAAAATCACAAGGCAGACCATTACATTAAGAAGTTTGATACGTTAGATCATCTAATTAGCATGCTGTTTTCGACATTCGCGCATTGCACTTCACTTCGCGAAATAGCCGCATCAATGCTAGGTTTGAAAGGAAAAATGAAACACTTTCAGTTAAAACATATTCCATACAGAAGTACGTTAAGTGATGCCAATAAGAGAAGGAGCCATCTGGCCTTTCAGGATATTTATTATTGCTTGCTTCAGCAATATCATCCGATTATCTCGGACAGCCGACAGTTCTATTCATGGGAAAATAAGTTAGAAAAAATCGATTCTAGCACGATATCGTTGTTTAAAGACATTTTAAGTTGCGTTGTAAGAAAGTCAAACACTGGCAAGCGTAAGGGCGGTATCAAAGTGCATACACAAATCAATTTGCAAGGGAAAGTTCCAAAGCTTGTTTGGTTCTCCGCAGCCACCACGCATGATAAACAGTTTTTGAAGCATGTTAAACTAGAAAAAGGCAAAATTGCCGTATTTGATGAGGGATACAATGATTACAAAACCTTCGATGAGTTCACAGAGAACGGCGTATTCTTCGTTACACGCTTAAAATCCAACGCAGCTTATGAATCCGTGAAAGAAAACGATATACCTTCTTACATCGACAATGGTGTAATCAAGGATGAGATCATACGTGTGGACATAAAAGAGGGTGGATCGTATTTAAAAACTATTGAATTACGAAGAATAGCATACTGGGATGATGAAAATAAACGCTGCTTTGAGTTTATCACCAACCTGAACGGTATGAATGCCGGACACATTGCATTGATTTACAAGAAACGATGGCAAATAGAACTCCTGTTCAACCAACTCAAACAAAACTTCCCACTGAAATTTTTCCTTGGAGACAATGAAAACGCCATCAAAATACAGATTTGGTGTGCGCTAATCGTCAATCTACTGCTCACCGTAATACATAAGAAAATCAAACGAAAATGGGCGTTCTCCAACCTTGCAAGCTTTTGCAGATTGCATTTGTTCAACTACATTCATTTGATGAAATTCCTTGAAAATCCAGAGAAAGATTGGCTCAGAGAATATGGCGCCCAACTTCAACTGAAATTTAGAAGTTCTTAAAGAAGGGGGGCTTACTTTTGTAATAGAGAAATCAATATCAGTAAAATCAAGGCTTTCAGAAAGCAAAATGATTAATTTGTGTTTTTATCGGACACTAGTGATTTTTTTTATTTAAAACACAAAGGCGCTTTTTTTTCCGTTTACCAGTATTAAACTTACAGGGATTTCCAAAATCCGGTTTTAATTCCCCGCAAGGTCTTGTTCAGATGCACTTTTGTTTTTTTTTTTTTGCGCATCACTCACTGATTTGTAAAAAAAAACCCCGCTTGCGCAGGGTAAAAAAAAAAAACACACAAAGAAAACTTCTTCTATTTAATGTTTATGATCTTCGTGATCGTGGTCGTGATCGTGGTCGCCTTCTTCATGGTAGCAACGCTCTACAATTTCATGAAAACGCTCGTGAAGTGCATTAATATCCGCTGTAAGTTCTTTATCAGAAGCTTTACCGCCTTCAACTTTCACTGCCAGCGCATCACTTTCGGTAGCAAGCTTTTCCAAAGTTTCGGTAACACCATCTTTTTGATAAGAAGCAGGAATTTCTGATTCTTTCCATGCTTTAGCTGCATCAGCCATTGCGCGGGCTTTTTCTTTCAAAGGAGCAAGGTCTCCGTTTTCGCTGGGATGAAAAGTACCCGCCATATATTCATGAAATGCATCCATTTCAGCCCATGCTTCAGGTTCTTCTTCTTCTTCCTCCTCTACATCTTCTTCCTCTTTAGGCTCTTCCTTAGATTCTTTCTTCTCACCTTCCTTATCGTCTTTCTTTTCTTCACAGGCTACTGTTCCTGCTGCCAGACCTACTGCTAAAAGCATCATGGTCGCTGTTTTCCATACTTTATTCATACATTGTCGGTTTAATTTCGAACGCAAATTTACACAATTCCTGTGATTCTATTCAATGTTATGTTATTTAGAACAGTTTTAGACTAATATTTTCATAATTTGTTTGTTACCAATACATTTAAAGCCAACCCTTCTTACTTGATTATACCTTATATCAAGTTTATTGAATGGCAAATTTATGAGCGACGTTGAATTTTTTTGAACTGACATTAAGAATATAAATTCCTGCCGCCATATTTTTCGTTTGCAACGCAATAGACCAGGTATTATATCCTGACTGCAAGTCGATTTGTTGTTCATCCATTAATCGTCCTCCCGTATCCGTTATTTTAAAAGAAACGGTTTCATTTTGGGGTAATTCAAAAGAAACCAACAAGTAATCGTTGAGATGGATCACACTAAAATCAGAAGCACCGTCCGTATTACAATTCTGTGCCAATGCGCAATACATACAATAGGCATCGGGGATTCCAAACCCCATGGCGGTATCGGGCATATTAAATCGCGATGAACAACTTTTAAATAGATTGTATAATGTAAAAGATGAAACGCCCGGGAAAGCATTATAAAACAAAGCTGCCATGCCTGAAATGGCAGGAGCAGAAAACGAAGTGCCATTACCAAAGCCTGCTGCCTGTGCATACGGGCTGTACAATGCCGCCTGATATCCCAAAGCCATAACATCGGGTTTTATTCTGCCGTCGGCGGTGGGACCTACCGAGCTAAATGTTGCTCTTTCTCCGTTGATGTCGGTTGCTCCAACAGCCAATACGCTGTCGGCATCGGCCGGAGAACCGATATATTTCCATGGCCCCGATCCATAATTCCCTGCTGAGTTCACCACAAGAATTCCTCTGGAAGCAGCAATGTCAGCAGCCCTTGCAATTGTGGTTGTATTGCCGTCTAAATCATAGTAATTATGATCCTCTGCAGGATTATCAAACGTTGTGTAGCCCAAGGATGAATTAATGATTTGTGCCCCCACACTGTCTGCAAACTCGGCGGCAAATACCCAGTTATCTTCTTCGGTTATATATTCTGCCGTTGCATCTTCAGATCTTAACAGCCAGTATGAAGCATTTGGCGCCACACCATACAACTCGCCCTGAGTTAAAGCAGCCATTACACTCATCACTGCGGTTCCATGCGGGTCGGCCTGATATACATCTCCTCCGGGTTGAGCAAAATCTTTGGTTCCCAATATTCTGCCGTCATGAAACAAATGGGTGAAGGGTTGTGCCGTATTCATATTATAAAATCCTGCATCTATTACTGCTATGTCAACACTGCTGCCATAATACCCTTTGCGATGCATCACGGGAATATTTAAAAGCTCCATTCCTTTTAATGATAACCCGTACACCGAACTCCAATAAGGCCCCGAATGTGAACGGTTGATTTGCAAGGAATCACGGGAACGGTAATAACGTGCTGCCCGTGAAATACTTTTTACACTGCCGTTCCATTGTTTTATTAATCCGGTTGTGTCGTCACATTCCACACTAATAGCATTCAACCAGCGGCTCACTCCTCTGATACGAATGCCCTCCAGCAAACTTACCTGCTGCAGGGTTATTGAGTCAACCGGAAGATCTTTAATGTCCCATGGAATGTTTTGAATGGTTCGGCGCGTAACAGCTTTTTCAGAAAAATGCAGGTGAGGCTGAAAGGTGGTTAAGCGCTCCGCATTTTTCGGACTTAGCCACAACCAGTAAATATTTTGAGCATGCGCAATTCCTGAGAAGAATAAAAAGAAGAATAAAATATTTCTACTCCACACCATAGCTCACCATTTCCTGATACCATTCAGTCCCTTTCAAAGGCGCAGTAGTATCTGAAAGATTAATTTCCAGTAGTTTTTCATACATCATAATCAAGCCCACATTGCGTGCATATGCGGCTGTGCTGTACTCGTGAAAATAAAAACCGGGTTTGAACTCATGCTGTTTTACAAAGGCAACGGAATCGTAAGAAAGCCCGTTCACAGTAAGTGGCTCATCTGCAAACATTATGGAATAATCCCAGGAATTCTGATTGTTCAGTGCATTTCCATTCCAAACCTGATTCTCGGAAACTGGAAACACCAAACGAATGTACCGGATGTCTTCCTCTATTTTCTCGTATCGGGTGCTGGTTTTGACAGAATACCATACATCAGTAAGGGTCCAGGGCTGACTAACCGAATCTCTTCGATATCTTTCAAGCCTAAGTGCCCGACGCCCCTCATTATCGGTAAATTCCGATTCAATTTTTTCCTTTAATTGATACTGAACGGTGTCATGGATATTTACCGGGTCATCGTGACGTATATAAGTAACATTGTAAATGGCGTAATGCCCTACGGTATCGGAAACATAGCTCAAACCCAGGTCGGGATTCTTTATATTATCCTTGCGGCACGAAGAAACCAGAGACAAAAAGGCAAAAGCAATAAAGGCAACAGAAACACGCATGTATCTGTAACGCAAATTATTTGCCTTTGTTTTGCTGTTGAGCCTTTTCCTGCCGAATCTTTTCAAGATGCTTTTCTAATTTTTCGCCTTCCAGAATTTTGCCGTTAAGATAGAAAATTTTTGACTTCACCGTGCCATCTTCGTTATAAAAAGTGGAATATCCGTTCAAAACCGCATGTTTGTAGAACACTTCGCTTTCTTTAACTCCTCCCAGATAATAACGTGTAACCCTTCCGTCAAAATTACCATCTACATAGGTTCCTTCCAGTTTTTTAGGTCCTGACGGAAAAAATTCCTTATACGGCCCATGTAATACACCTTTCACGTATGTAGCTTGATGCGACAACCTACCAGGAATGTGTCCCACTTCATACTCGCTAATCATAACATCGTTGGTAAAGTAGGTTTCTGCCGTTCCGTCTTTTACACCGTCTTTATAGTTTTCCATGGCCTGAAGTCTTCCGCGAACATCGTAAAACAACCACACTGAATCGCGCAACTCATTTATGTACTTTCCTTTGGCCATAATATACCCGTTGGGATGATACATTTTAGCGCGCTTCACTTTTCCTTTGTCAAAATACTTTTGAATGGTATGCACTTCACCGGTTTCGTACCACCCAACAAACTCGCCTACGGGAATACCATTTTCGTAATTTCCCTCAAAAGCCCTGGAATTTGTTTCGGGCCAGAACTTAACCCACCTGCCATGTTTTTTGCCCTGTGCGTTTACCTGATTTACTTTCTCCTGGGCGTTGATAGCTGAAGCGAAAAAAACCAAAATAATCAACGGAAAATAATAACGGAATTTCATATTATACCTTCTTTTATTAATCCAGAAACACTTCATTTCATCTCAGGGATGTATGATTACAAAAATAAGACCTAACTGCGTTCATTTCTGGCTGCGGCTAGCAGGTTATTCACAAAAAATTCCCAACTAAACCGGTGGGCCTCATTCTGAACTTCCTTTCTCATTTGTGTTTCCTTTTTATATTTAAAGAAATCAACCAACGCCCGTGATATGGAAGCTGCATTGGGTTCAACCACATATCCATTGGTTCCGTGCTTCACAATTTCCGGTAATCCCCCAATTCTGGTAACCAGCATGGGAGTTCCAAAATGATAACCAATCTGGGTAACGCCACTTTGTGTAGCGGTGCGATAGGTTTGTGCCAGAAGGGAAGCCGCTGAAAAGTAATATTTAACCTCATCTTCAGCAATGTATTTATTCTGAAGAATCACTTTGTGTTTTATGGCCGGATGTTCCAGCTTGTTCTTATAATCCTCAACCTTGTCGTAAAATTCACCGGCAATAATCAGCTTTACGTCAGGAATTTCGGCTGAAGCTTCAATAAAACCATCCAGCAACAAATCCAGCCCCTTATATTTTCTTATCAAACCAAAAAACAAAATGTACTGTTCCTTTTCGTCTAAGTTCAGTTTTTGCACCGCTTGCAGCCGGTCCACGGGATTACCAAATATATTATAGACCGGATGAGGACTATACGTGAATTGTGCATCGGGAATTATTCTTTGAAGGTCGGCGCCAACTTGTCGGCTCATCACCATTACATGGTTACACTGCTTCAAAAAATACTTTGTAAGCATTTTGTCGCCGGGACGTTTTTCATGTGGAATGATATTATCGGTGACGGCAATTACCGGAATATTTTTTTTTCTGATTTTCCCGGCAATGGTACCCAGGGCAGGTCCCATAAAGGGCATCCAAAACCTAAAAACAACCATGTCGGGTTTATCATTCAAAATGGCCTTTGCCGTTCGGCACCACGACGCCGGCTGAATGGAGTTTATTACGGAATTTATCTTTAAATTTTCAGGAGGTTTTCCTGTAGTAAACTGGGTTTTTCCCGGAAATAACACTTTGGGATACTGTAGCTTAAATGACCATAAAGTAACCTGGTGGCCTGAATTCTGCAGTTCGGTAGCCAGCGCTTCATTAAAATTTGCAATGCCGCCGCGCAACGGGTATGCCGGTCCTACAATGGCAATATTCATTCTACATTGTTTTCGCCCAGCACACTGTCAATACCATAAGTTCCCCGGCTGCTGCGTGTTCTTATTATCAATTCGGCAATAAATCCGGTT
Source organism: uncultured Weeksellaceae bacterium (assembly GCA_964508605.1). Lineage (GTDB taxonomy): Bacteria > Bacteroidota > Bacteroidia > Flavobacteriales_D > CAZDUI01 > CAZDUI01. The sequence goes on from CAZDUI010000023.1 coordinate 51,118, forward strand.
AAAAACAACTGAACCCCGATAACCATTGCAAGTAACCCCATGTAAAACAAGGGTCTATCGGTCATTTTATACTCATTCCAGGCAAATTTTGCAATGGTTAAATACACCGCAATTACAAAGCCGGCAAAAAAACTAAGTGTACCCCACAATCCAAAAAAATGCATTGGTTTTTTGCCAAACCTGCTGATGAAGGTAATGGTGAACAAATCCAAAAAACCGTTCACAAAACGATTCATACCGAATTTAGAAGTTCCGTATTTTCTGGCCTGATGCTGAACGGGCTTTTCGGTAATTTTTCTAAAGCCCGACCACTTTGCAATCACAGGAATATACCGGTGCATTTCTCCCTGCACTTCAATTGCTTTTACCACTTCCCTACGGTAGGCCTTCAAACCGCAATTAAAATCGTGGAGTTTTATTCCTGACATTTTACGTGTTGCCCAGTTGAATAATTTGGTAGGTAAGGTTTTGGTAATGGGATCGTACCGCTTTTTTTTCCATCCGCTTACCAAATCAAATCCTTGGTTCGCAATTAAATCGTACAGTCCGGGAATTTCATCGGGGCTATCTTGTAAATCTGCATCCATTGTAATCACCACCTTTCCCTCAGCATACCTGAAGCCGGTATCCAATGCTGCTGATTTTCCGTAGTTTCTTCTGAACTTAATCCCTTTAAAAGATGAATTTTTCCGGGATAGTTCCTCTATGGTTTTCCATGAATGGTCCTGGCTGCCGTCATCAACAAACCATACCTCCCAGGTGTAATTGTTTTGCACCATTACACGTTCTATCCAGGCTGCCAGTTCAGGAATGGATTCCTGTTCGTTATACAGGGGTATTACAACCGATATTTGAATATCTGCCATATTCAGGGGTCAAAGATGCAAAAATAACGCTGACCCGATGTCTGTTGTTATAATTGTACTGATTATTTCAGAATTTTAATGGTCTTTACAGCCTTTTGCATGGCCATAATTTCTGCTTTGCTGTATCCTCTGCCTTGTGCATTTTCTACCTGAACTTTCATACCTGAAATCTCAAAGAGATAATACAAGTTATGCGTTTCCTGTCCGTTGGACTTCATTTTAACCACAAATCCGTCGGCTTCATCAACCAGATATCCCAAAACCTGATTGTGCATGTTGTTTTTAAACCCTGCCTTTCGTTCAGCAACCGAATTATCAAACGACTCACCAATAAGCAAAACAAAATCGGTTCCGAACTCCAGCATGGCCTCATCCAGTTCTGTCTTGGTAATTTTAACTCCCTCAGGCAATTCAATGGTCATTTTATAACCATATTCGGTTAAATTGTAAAGTTTTTGCTCAACTTTAGTTGCCGATGCGCTGCCCTTGGTGTCGTCAATTATTACTTGTTTATTCTCGTTAACCACGGTATCTGTAACCTGCATGGATGTATCGGTCTCAGCATCGTTCACGTCAGTAGAATCGGTTTCTTTCTGCTGATTTTCCTTACTGTTTTTTGCTTCCTCTTCACCGCCACAGCTGTATAAAAACGCGGTAACTGCCAGTAAAAAGAAAGAAAGTAGCCTGTTTTTCATAGTGTAATGTATGTATTGTCGGTTCAAATATAGGGGATTTATAAGAACGGTACATCGCAATATTTTTTGTTTTCAGACCATTCCCTTCTTATTGTATAGTTGGTGTCCATCAAATTTATTCGGAAGGTTTTATAGTACCCTGTACTTCACCAAAGCCGATTTTTACCGCTCCTGTACCTGCAAATCCGCGAAGGGTTAGGGTATCACCGTCCTGAATAAAACTACGGGATTCACCATTACTAAGAACAATGGGCTTTGTACCTCTCCAAGCAAGTTCCAGCATGGAACCGTAACTGCCTGCGTCGGGCCCGCTTATTGTTCCGCTGGCCATTACATCACCACACCGGATATTACAGCCATTCACCGTATGATGTGCCAATTGCTGTGACATATTCCAGTACAGATATTTGGTATTTGAGCGGCAAATTACATTTTCGGTTCCGGTAGACGGCTGTAAAACAACCTCAAGATGAATATCATAATTCATTGGTTGCGATGATTTAAGATAAGGCAGCGGCTCCGGATCCTGCACCGGTCCTTTTACCCTGAATGGCTCCAAAGCATCCAGCGTTACAATCCAGGGCGCCATGCTGCTGGCAAAGTTCTTTGAAAGAAAAGGTCCCAGTGGCACGTATTCCCACTTCTGAATGTCGCGGGCGCTCCAATCATTAAAAAGTACCATTCCAAAAATATGATGATGCGCTTCTTCTACTGCAATGCTACGTCCAAGGGGCACACCATCAAATGTAACAAAAGCCATTTCAAGCTCAAAATCAAGCTGTTTTGTCGGACCAAAAACCGGTGGTTGATTTTCGTCGGGACGTGTCTGACCTTTAGGACGACGAATTTCAGTTCCACTAACCACAATGCTGGATGCCCGGCCGTGATAACCCACCGGAAGGTGTTTCCAATTGGGCAACAGCGGATTTTCGGGTCGAAACATACTACCGACATTGGTTGCGTGCTCAATACTGCTGTAAAAATCGGTATAATCGCCAATGCGGATGGGAAGATGCAGGGTGGCAGTTTGTCTGTCTGCAAAGAATGAATCGCGGTCGCTGCGGTCGCGCAACTCAGCATTCTCCTCTAACAATAGTTCACCTATTCTATTCCTTAAAGCTGTCATCCATTTTTTACCATGTTGCATCATATCATTCAAAACACAGGAAGAAACATCGCTGAGAGTGAACGGCAATTCATTCAACAAACCGGCTTTGTGTATTTCCTTAATGATTAAAATCCGGTCGCCGATTGCTACTCCGGGACATGCAGCGTGCACTTCATTGTTAAAAATTCCAAATGGAAGATTTTGTATTGGAAAATCTGAACCCTGGGGAACCGATACCCAACTTTTGTTATAAGGGTTGTTGATATTTGTCATTTTGCAAATATAAGGGGACTTCTAAAAATAGACTTTAGTTATCTTTTAAACTTCCTCAAATGCTATTTTTGTTTTTTCCGCATCACCAGATAATCGCATTGGTAGTGAATAGCTTTTCCCAACCGAAGGTAGGGATATCTTTACCGACGGTTCGCAAACACGAGTTGTATGTATAAGTAAGTTACAAGCAAGCATAAAAGACGACACAACAACGACCAAACGGACGATTATAAACATAAACTGAAACGCTAATTTTGACAGGTGACCAACATACAGACCATATTTCAACTGGACAGCAACTGAGCCGACACTCATTGCCTACCCTTCTGTATTTTTTATTTTCCCCACCGCACAAATGGCACATTTGGTTTTGCCCGACACACAAGCCGACCCTTCAGCAAAACCAAAAGAGCCATTATTTGCCAACGCACCGACAATGACATTGAGCATTTAAAACTTAACTTAGCAGACAGAAATAATATAAAATATTGACTTAGAAAAGGCATTAAATGAAAGGACTTATATATAGAGCAGAATTGCCGCAAAGTAGATCAAATTTCAAAATGTCCAGTTTTTTTGCTAATAAACTGGACAAATCAACTATCTTTGCATTACAATAACAAGATGAAAACCTCTGAATACATAGCATTTACCATAGACAGACTCCCCAAGGGCTATGTATTCACCTATGCCGACTTTACTACAGAGGTGAACCAAAAAGAAGCGGTGATAAAAGCCCTGAACCGTATGGTGGCTTCGGGCAAAATTGCCAAACTATCCAAAGGGAAATACTACAAACCCGAAAATACACCCTTTGGCAACCTTCAACCCAATCAGGCACAAGTAGTAAAAGATTTATTGGAAGAAAACGGAAAAATAACTGGCTATCTCACAGGTTACAGCATCTACAATCAATTGGGCTTAACCACACAGGTAAGCAATACCATACAAATCGGGAAAAATCAAGTTCGCTCCAATTTTAAAAGAGAACGCTATACGATTGCTTTTGTAAAGCAAAAAAACACCATTACCAAAGAGAACATTCCTTTATTGCAGTTACTGGATGCCATTCGCTACATCAAAAAAATACCTGATGTCAATGTAGAAGCATCTTGTAAGCGGTTTTTAGCCATTATCAAAAACTTTACGGACAAAGAAATCAATACACTGGTTCGCTTGGCTTTGAAATATCCACCGGCTACAAGGGCTTTGTCAGGTGCACTGTTAGAGCAATTGCAGCAAGGCAAAGTAACAGAGACGCTTTTCAAGTCATTGAACCCCATTACTAAGTATAAACTAACAGGTGCAACGAAAGCTTTATCCACCACCGAAAAATGGAATATAATATGAAGCTGCACCACGACATAAAATTATTTTCGGACACATTGAGGGCTGCATCACAGCACTTGGAAATTAAGTTGGAATTTGTAGAAAAAGATTACTGGATAACATTGGTGTTAAGTCGTTTGGCAAAAAGTAAATATGTTGATGAATCCGTTTTTAGAGGAGGCACATCGCTATCAAAAGGATCTAATCTGATAGAGCGATTTTCGGAGGATGTAGATATTGCCATCATAAACGACAAGGGTAAAACAGGAAATGAGATTAAAACCATCATCCGCACTATTGAAAAAGAAATCACCCCCGATTTAAAAGAGTTGCAAATGGACGGTGTAACAAGTAAAGGTTCAAGATTCAGAAAATCCGTTTTTGAATATGTTACAACTGAAAAAGGCAATGCAAATAACAAACTCATTGTTGAAATAAACTCGTTTGCCAATCCTTTTCCTTATCAACGATTGACCATTCAGAGTATGGTGTTTGACTTTTTGATGCAAACAAGCAATGAAAAATACATTAAGCAATACAATCTCCAATCCTTTGAAGTGAACGTCTTGAGCAAAGAACAAACGCTATTGGAAAAGATGGTGTCATTAATTCGATTTTCATTTAAGGAAAATACTGTTGAAAGTATCTCCGAAAAGATAAGACACTTTTATGATTTATATTACTTAATGAAAAATCCTGATTGTATTGAATTTGTAGCATCAGGTTCGTTTAAGAAACAATTTGATACCATTCTGCAACACGATAGAGCTATGTTTGAAGAGTCGATGGGCTGGCAATCTAAGTCAATTTCCGAATCTCCCTTGATGATGGATTTTTCAACCCTTTGGAAACAATTAACAGAAAAACATCAAACTGAACTATCCGCTTTAGCTTACAGAAAAATACCTGATGAAAAAGATGTAGCGAAATGCTTTGAAGAATTAATAAAAAGAATTGAATGAAATTTACAGAGGCAAGTTTAGAAAAAGCGTTTACCGAGTTGTTGGGGCAGGAAGGATTTCCGCACCACTTAGGCATTATAAATTCTCGTAAGCTCAAAGAATATTTATGAACAGCGAAATACTCATATATCAAAACCCTGATGGCAACATCAAAATAGATGTTCGCTTAGAGGATGAAACCGTTTGGCTTACGCAAGACCAGATGGCAACCTTGTTTGGCAAGGCAAAATCTACCATAAACGAGCATATTAAGAACATTTATGAGGAGAATGAGCTGGAAGAATCAGCCACAATGAAGAAATTCGGAATTTCCGAATTTCAGCAAAAAGCCCCATTTTACTACAATTTGGATGTCATCATTTCGGTGGGCTACAGGGTAAAATCGCCCCAAGGCACACAGTTTCGCATTTGGGCTACTCAGCGGCTAAAAGAATATATCATCAAGGGCTTTGCCCTGAATGACGACCGTTTTAAATCGGGTACTTCAATGCATTATTTTAACGAATTGCAGGAACGCATTCGGGAAATACGTCTTTCGGAACGCTTTTTCTATCAGAAAATTAAAGACATATACACTACAAGTATTGATTACGACCCGAAAGATGAAAAAACGATTGAGTTTTTTAAGGTGGTTCAGAATAAACTTTTATGGGCTATAAGCGAACAAACGGCAGCCGAGTTGGTATATCGCAGGGTGGATGCTACTTTGCCTTTATTAGGTATGCAATCGTATGACAAGAAAAATGCTGTTTCCATCAAAAAATCAGACGTAAGCATAGCCAAAAATTATTTGAACGAAGATGAAATAAAACTATTGGGTTTATTGGTAGAGCAATATTTGGCATTTGCCGAAACTATGGCACAACAACGAACACCCATGTTTATGGAAGATTGGATAAAACGGCTTGACAGTATTATGCAACTCAACGGCAGAGATCTTTTGACACACGCTGGAAAAATTAGCCACGAAATGGCTTTGCAAAAGTCAGAAGCAGAATTTGAGAAATATAAAATTGGACAAAAGGCTATAGAGCGAGAACAGAGTTTAAAAGAGATTGAGGAAGACATTAAAAAACTACCCAAACCTAAAAAATGAGACATTACACAGAATCAAGTTTGGAAAACTCTTTTGTAGAACTTTTAGCAATGGAAGGCTACAAGCATGTTTTGGGTACCTATATCATTCGAAATCCCGAAGAAGTACTGATTGAGGCAGATTTTCAAAACTTTCTATTAACACAATACGCAGGGCAAAGCATTACCGTAAACGAAATCAAATCTATCATTCTTCAACTCAATGCATCTGTTGTGAATAGCTTTTCCCAACCGAAGGTAGGGATATCTTTACCGACGGTTCG
>CAZDUI010000024.1:0-53441 GCA_964508605.1 uncultured Weeksellaceae bacterium
GTTATACAACAGCTTTTGTTAATAACGGCAGAAAAAAAGTATGAGTTTGCCCTGGCCGGTTCCTCTAATATATTGATAACATTGGAAACAAAATACTTCAGGGCAAGCTAATCTTTCATACCCGGTTCATGGCTTCCTGCAAAGCCTTCAATGCCTCTTGGACATGGCGATTGAATTTTAGTTGCGAACGAAACTTATGAATTAATCGGCCTTCCCGGTTGAATACAAAGGTTTCGCGACCCGGAATAAGCCCCAGCAAATCGGGCTTAACGCCAAAAACATTTCGCGCCTTTCCATCGGAATCGCTTAGCAACACAAAAGGTAAACGATGATTCTCTGCAAAAGACTGATGAGAGCCGGCAGCATCTGATGAAATGCCCACAACTTCTGCTCCTATATCTCTGAAATTCTGGTAAGCATCGCGAAAACTGCAAGCCTGCGCTGTACACCCTTTGGTTTCGTTTTTTGGATAGAAATACACAACTACGGCTTTCCCACTGAAGGAAGTGCTATCAATAACTTCACCCATTGCATTTGTCAACGCAAATGCAGGCATATCATCTCCCAATTTCATGGATATAAAACGCGCGTATTGATTGTTTGTTCAATAACGGGGAGTACGCATGGTACCGGAAAATCGGCATCAATAGCTTAAATTGATACCAATGCCTGCGGTAAAACGGGGTAATTCTGTAAAATCGGTATTTGCGTAGGGTCTGAACAGCTCAGACAACCGGTATCTTACAAAAAGCTGATAGTAGCTGTACCCCAGGCGGGCTTCTGCTCCGTAATCCCAAACATTTACATATCTAAGTTTTTTCTCGGTATACGAATAAGGAGTATCTATGCCTCCTGAATTGCTTTTTGATTCTACAAGTCTTCTTCTTACAAAACGGTAAGCTGCGTATCCTCCAACATCTAAATGATGCCCCAGATGATTGCCTCTTTTGGGATCAAAATTGATTCTAAAACCCATGCCCACCTGATAAGACCACAGGTTCAACGTCTCCTTTTTATAGTGAACCGGGTCAATAAAACGCTTCAAGGAATCTTGCTTTAATCTGAACGACTGATACGTAAATAATGAACTGAGTTGGAAAGCAATAAAATTGTTCATTTTTATCTTTACCATGGCTCCCATTGAGAAATAAGGACTGCGAAATGGGATAATGCCCAAAGAATCCGACTCCGGAGAGCCAACATTCCAGCCAAATGCGATAAACGGGGCGTTGTATTTCATGCGATTTACTCCGTTTTCCTGCATCATCTCTACATCGTCCCGAACATTATTCAATAACAAAATAGTTTGAGAATCAACATGTACTGATGTAAAAAGAATACATAGTATGGCAATAAATTTTCTCACAGTTTAATGGTATAAACAAATCCGCTATAGAATATTCTTAATACTTCAGGTTCAGCAGGGCTATGGTTCGCATCGTCGTCATCTTCATTATAACTGTCTTCAGGTACTATAGAATAGGGCCTTGCACTTGTTTTGACATTTAACAGTCTGATTTTTTTCTGCTCTACGGTTACTACCGAGAACACTTCAAGCCAATGATTACTGTTTTCGATATGCCAGTAAATATAGGGTGCTCTTTCTATTTCTGCCCCGTTGCTAAGGGTAGAGAATTTAGAGTCATCAAAATGAACTTCGCCATAGGTAAATCTCTCCAGCGTATCCGCAAGATTGGTGGTTTCTTCTCCACTACTGTAATAATACTGCGACTTCAAGTACGCTTTTTTGAAATAAGGGTCGCGGATGGTAATAGTTACTTCACCGCTTCCGGCATGATAGTCTACATCAAACGTAGTGTCTTTTAACAAATTGTTGTTACTTTGTACCAACGCCATGGCGCGTTCAGCTACAGGTACTCCATAGCCATGTACGTAATCAAAATAGGGATATAAGTCCCCGCATTGTTCAATGGTCGAAAACAATTCGTCGGTACTCATATTAGCATTAAGCTGCAGGACACAAGCTGCAAACCCGGCAACCAGAGGGCTGGAAAACGAAGTGCCCATCGACTCATTAAATCCTGATTTAGTATGCGTTATGGTATGTCCTACTGCAGTAACATTGGGTTTTAATTTTTTGTCGGCCGAAGGTCCATAAGAACTAAAAGAGGTGTGCATGTTGGTCCAGGGATTGATGGCACCCACTGTAAGCACATCCGGGTGGTCTGCCGGGGCGCCGATGGTTCTCCACCAGCCATCGCCTTCATTGCCTGCCGAATTAACTACCAAAATTCCTTTCTGCCTGGCTAGGGTTGCTGCCTTTGAAACCAAAGATACTTTTCCGTCCATATCTTCTTGAAAATACAAACGGTTGGTGTATCCCAAACTGGAGTTAATTATATCTGCTCCATTTTTATCTGCCCACTCCAACGCGGCAATCCAACTCTTCTCATCGCGCAAACCATCTGCAAGGATTTTTTCGGTACGGGCCAGCAAAAATTCTGCTTCCGGTGCCAGTCCGAGATAAATAGTGTCGGCAACCCCTGCAATATTCGAAAAAACCATAGTTCCGTGCTGATGGGTGTGATCCACCTTGTTTTTATCTTTAACAAAATCATATTCAGCGATTACCCCGTTGCGATCCATTACGTGTTGTAAAGACCCAACATCCCGGTAACCTTTAAATCCAGCATCCAGAATGGCAATACGTACGCCTTTTCCCTTAATGTCATTTTTCCTGAATATATCCCCACCCATTCTAAGCGTTTGCGCCTTTGCCAGATGCAATTTCCCCATGGTAAACTCATGGTCTTCATCTAATGCAGATTCCGTAGGTTTAGTTGCCGCGGCCGAACTTGCCATGTGCATACGAACAACGCTCAATACAAATGGCAATTTACTGACTACTTCAAGCTGTGGTTGGTGAATATAAACAGCGGTAGCATTTAACCATCGGGAACTATACGAAACTGAATCACAAAACTGACGTACATTGTTCACATAGCTCTCATTTACCGGAAAATCGGTACTATCACAAATAGCCAATCCGTTTCTGTTTCTTCGCTCTATTGCCTTCTCGTCAAAATATGTATAAGGGTCAAAAGATGTGTTTTTACTCTTGTAAATAACCCAATACCAGTCGCCGTTGAATTGTGCATGTGCCCCGGTGCCCTGACAATAACTGAGCAGGAGAAATAACAGGCCAAAATAATACCGCTGTTTCAAGGATTATAATAATGATTGAGATACCTTCGCAAAGTTAATAAAGAAACGCAATGAGAACTGTAGATTTAAGAAGCGACACTTTCACCAAACCTACTGAGGGCATGTTACAGGCCATGCAAAGTGCAGAGGTTGGCGATGATGTATGGAACGAAGACCCCACAGTGCAAAAGCTGGAGCAGGAACTTGCAGAAATATTTGGCAAGGAAGCCGGATTATTTTGCCCGTCAGGAACCATGTCGAACCAGATTGCCATAAAAATACACACCCGTCCGGGAGAAGAAGTAATTTGTCACCGCGAATCGCATATATATCAGTATGAGGCCGGGGGTATTGCATTCAATTCACTGTGCAGCGTTCATCTTATAGAAGGGAATCGGGGTATGATAAAACCGGAACAGCTGCAATCTGCCGTGAACCCATTAGATGTTCATAAGCCAAAATCAACCCTGGTTTCTTTAGAAGATACCAGCAACCGGGGCGGTGGCGCTGTCTATTCCGTGCAAGATTTACTCGAAATTGGTATTTTTTGCAAAGCCAATGATTTGAAATTACACTTAGACGGCGCCCGGGTTTTTAACGCGCTTGCCGTGAATGGCCTGCTTCCGGCAGAATACGCAAAACCTTTTGATACCCTATCCATTTGCTTATCCAAAGGGTTGGGATGTCCCGTGGGCTCTGTACTTATTGGAAGCCAAAAAGAACTGCAGGATGCCAAACGCGTTAGAAAAGTTTTAGGTGGCGGCATGCGTCAGGTTGGTTATCTTGCTGCCGCCGGACGCTACGCAATACAAAACCATGTTTCTTTACTGCAGCACGACCACCGCCGGGCCAGACGTCTTGCTTCGGTTTTAATGGAAACCCCCTGGGTGGACAACGTATTACCACCCGACACCAATATCCTGGTTTTTAAACTAAAAAACTCTCTTAACGCTCACCAAACTTGCCAGAAACTTGCCGAAAAAGGAGTGCTTGGAATTCCTTTCGGAGAAGGTTTGGTTCGCTTTGTAACACATCTGGATATTTCAGACAACGATATAGATTATGTTGAAAGTGTTTTGCGTTCTGAAGTTTTATAGATATGAAAATAAACTACTTGCTTTTTAACATCCTGTTCACCTCCCTTGTTTTGATGTCGTGCAATGGCAACAAAGAACAAGGTGAGAAGGTAGATAATAACAAACAAAATACTGATACTACGTCGTATGCAGCAACCGATGATTTACAAGCAGCAGATACAACCATCCGTTTGCCTGAAATACTTCCGCGAGATTTATCGCCGCTGGAAATTGCCGATACATTGATAGGTGTAATGTCCCCTCAGTATGACACCTCAGCAGGAATTCCTCACTTTTTGAACAGATTCAATGCGACGAATAAAATAATGTTTACACTGCATCCAAAAAATGCACAAACCGTCGATTCCGGTATTGCAGTAAATATTTATCAATACCCCGATTCAACTTCAATGCACAATGCAATGTTTAACTGGTTTCACTGCTTTGGCGAGCAGTGTATTCAAATTGAAGCCGGCAAACATATTTCTGCCAAAGGTTTAAAAACTTCTTTAAAGGAAAAAACCATTGCCATCTTCGATCCTGTTACATTCAGGATTTGTCTTATCAGAAGTACATGTACCGGGAACGATGAACCAATAAGATATTTAAAAACAATGCTGCTTTCTACAAAATCAGCTTCTGCATTTCAACTGGAATTATCCTGTAGTAAGGGGTTAACCTGGTATGGCGAAATTCCGGAGAACTAAATGAAGGCATTCAATATCAATCATCTTCGGAATTTTCCTTACCATTATTTTCCGGATTTTTTTCATCCTTCTTCTTTTCCTCTTCAGCATCAACGTAACTATTCAAGGGTTTCACACTATCCATAAAAATTACCCTGTACTCGCGTCCGTCATGGCTTCTCCAGCTTTTTGAAATACCATTGTGAACCGGGGCTCCTGACGAGTCGATGAAGGCCGCAGCCGGGAGCACATCGTATGTTTCGTCTTCCCTAAGACACCATATATCCGTAACGCGTCCACCGGCGACCCTGCATTTACCCATGCAGCATGACGTTCCGAAATTATCAGAATATGCCACAATAACATTTCTGTAATGACCATCTATTATCTGGTACGCCCCCCGTTGACTAATCAACTTCTCCCATCTTTCCAGACAATGATTTTTATCCGCAGCCGACTGTGCGTTAATTTCAACTGACGCGGCGATAAAGCACAGAATGAGTAAACTGATTCTCATATTGCAAAGGTGCAGAATTCTATTGGAAAAACATATTTTTGATGAATACAGGGGTTATTAAATAATAATCACCGCCCCACCACTACCTTTCCCCTGCCCATTACTGCATTTCCGTTGTTTCGGTCTTCTACCCGCCAGGTGTAGATGCCCGAAGCCAGCGAAGGGTAATGCACTGCCTTGCGCTGATAGCCCGCAGCGAGAAACTCCTGTTGCACCAACCTGCCGGTAGCATCGTACAACGCAAATACCGGGCTTGCCGTTTCGTTGCCATAAACCTCCAGCGTAAATGCACCATCGGGGGATGGATTGGGGAAAACCTGTGCTGTGTTCTCGTCAATTGCAATGGGTTCTATACGACGTAGGGAGAGGTTGTCGTAGAAGTAGTAACATTCATACGCCGTGTCCCTATCTCTTTGCATCGGTTTGAAGGAGACAGTATCAGAAATTCCAAGAATAATGTACTCCTCACCACCTTCAGCATCAAGAATGATTGAAAACTCATACCAACCGTAATCCGGTGCATCTGAATACTCTATTTTCTCATCTATAGCAGAGAATAATAAATTCACATCCTGCTGTGTTGAAAGCACCATGCTATCTGAAGATAAACCAACTCCTATTGAATTAATATCCAATAAACCACGTGGAATAGCCGTGATTTTAAATTCAGCCTGAGCGATTATACCCGAAAATTCATATTTAACAGGCTTAAGTTTATTCTTGAGTTTCGCACCCATGGCTTCAATATACCATCCCCATTGATAGTTGTTATTATCATATAAAGTGGCATGTCCAAAACCATAGTAACCTACGCCCACAATTTCTTCTGGCAAATATAGCGCGTTCATTACTGTAGAATTATTGAAAAAACTATCCTTCAACACAAAATGATCAGGTGAACCCAAAACCCAATACCAACCCACTGGTGGTACATAATATGCCCCTTGGGTGGGTGGTGTATTATTGATATAATCTTCAAAACCACCATTTGATATCAAGTTTATGTGGTCGGTATATTTGTAACCAACTGGCTGCCCAATTACTTCTACAAAAAGTAGACAATAGCAAACTAGTAATGTATGGCGCATTATTGTTTGCTGATGGAAATGGTTTTCACTTCTGCATCTAACAGCACCTTCAGGAAATACATACCGCGTGGTAATGTTTCCAGATTGATTAGAATTGTTTTTTCCTGCTGACAATCCTCTACCTGAACCTGTTTACCCGAAGCATCGAACACCGCGATGGAAGTTATTTCTGCATCCGACTGAACCGTAATTACGCTGTTAGCAGGATTGGGATACACCGTAAGGAAGCCGGATTCAAGACCTGTTTCCTTTACTGGATTATCTGATGGTAAAAAGTTCCTTGTTGCCGTTACGTAACAAAAATAGGGCTTCCCAAGCATGGCCATGGCGCTGTATGCTGCGTTTCCTTCCACCAACGGATCGGAACAAGCCAACGATTCCAACGCTAATGTGTCAGATGCCGATAGCGAATCTGCCATGCCTTTATTCAGATACAGATCATATACATTCTTCAGGTTCAGCTCTTGTAAACAGCTTGGCGATACCGCAACATTGAAAGTGGAAGCGCTCAATGAATCGCGAACCGCCAATGACGCTTCCACATCCAGCAACCTGCCGCAGGCTGTGGTGTTGAAGTTTTGATAGAACCCGGCAAACAGTGTATCATCCGGTAACCCTTGATAGACCCAGGTGGTATCCATGCGGAAGGTACGTGCCGTTTGGTTTTGTTCGTGGTAGCGCAGCTCCTGCTGGTATTGCCCGTAGTTGTTGCCCTGCACAATGTCACCGAATAGCGTGTTGCGGCCACCAAAACTGAAATTTAGCCAGGGAAGGGTAAACCCTCCTGGGCATTGAAGAGAGGATGCGGAGAGAATTGATGAGTTGAATGTACCGGTAGGTGTTACACTTATCAACGGATTCAACTGTCCTCCATTTCTGTAATAGTAGAAATCCGGTCCGGCAGCGGTTGCATAGAACCCTGCGGTTCTGTCTGGCCCCAAATGGTTCTGCCACTTGTTGTCGGCGGCAAGGCCGTTGGGGTAGCCGGAGGCACCTACCGGGTAACCCTGGTCGTCCACCACAGCATTGTTAAAGTACAGTCCGTACCAAGTTCTTTTAAACGTATTGCAGTAAATGCGGCTGTTATTGCATGCGTTGTACATGGCAATGCCCTGGCCAAATCTTTCAATGGTGTTGCGGTGAATGTAGGATAGCATGCAGTTATCGGCAAATATGCCCACAAGATTGTTCTCGTTTACCGGTTGGTGTGGTACAGTGCGCTTAATGTTGTTATTGGCTACTTCGCCCTGCAGACAATACAACATACCTATACCCAACCATTGCGAACTCAAAGCGCTGTTGGGAACATCTATTTGAACTGTGTTGTCGGCTATAAAAATATTGGTAACATTCAGCCCAACAATACCGTTTTTGCATTGCTTTACCGTATTTTCGGTAATTTGCGTTAACGATGTGGTAAACAGGGTAGCCGGACTAACGTGAGTTACAAGTACGCCAAATTCAATATATCCGGTCAAATCATTAATGTTATTATTCTTAACATGCACTATACTATTATTATTATTGGCTGCATATATTGCTGCATTGCCCTGATGCGATAAAAACTGGTTGTTTTGAACAACGTGTTGTCCCGAATACAGGGTGGTACTTTGATTGTTCTGCAAACGCATAGCATCTTTATAAAATTCACCGATACTGTTGCCTTCTATTAAGGTGCTTACCCTATTGCTAGTGTAAATACCAAATTCCACATTATTAAATACATTCGACTGACCGGAAGCCATGCCGCCTACTTTCAGCAAACGGGGTATTAATTTGGTTTCGAAACTTATGGCACGATGAACAGTAGGCACAGTGGATGCACCTGTTTGAACAATATTCAGGAATCTTGAATTATAAATTTCGGCGCCAGATATCAGCCCGTTTATACCTATTTGAAGATTGTCGTAAGTGTTGGGTATAGGGTTGGTTGGGGTACCCAGTATAATATTAGGTACAACATTCAGCGTAATCCCTGAATAACTCTGGGTATGCGCTGTAAACGGACTAAATAAATGACTCACTGCCGGTGCGGACGAGAAAGAGGTGGTAAAAGTACTGCCTGAAACAGTACCCGGGTGCAGCGCAAGTCCTGTAACCGGATTTACCAATATACCTACCCAGTTATTTATAAAACTGCATTTTGTAACCTGGAAGCTTCCACCCAAATTCGATGTAATAGCACCTTCGGCATGCTTTATCACGCTATTAGTTATTTTCAATGAAACTGTGCCATCTTCTAATATAATACCCTTCCACATTTCCTGTTTGCATACAACCTGCAAGGTACAACGGTCAAAGTTTACCGTTACACCCGGTTTAATTACAATTTTATGTCCGCTGGCCATTCTGATGTGCGTATTGATTATGGTGGTATTCACATCAATAATCAAGTCATTATTAAAAATAAGGTGCCGGGTTGTTAATCCGTTATAACTTGCTATACTTATGCCACCGGTGGTTGCAGCATTACTAACATAGGCCACCGTACAAGGGTCGGTGGTAAATTCAATATCTGTTACCGGTATTACCGATGAAACAGGATTTTCAGGGTCTAAAGAGGGCTGTTTGCAACACTCTTCATCAGAAAGAGTAA
Organism: uncultured Weeksellaceae bacterium; assembly: GCA_964508605.1. GTDB lineage: Bacteria > Bacteroidota > Bacteroidia > Flavobacteriales_D > CAZDUI01 > CAZDUI01. Next base: position 9,129 of record CAZDUI010000024.1, read on the forward strand.
TACATGACACTGCCGGACAACCGTTAACATCAGTAACCTCTACGCACAAATCTACCATGCTTGTGGCGGGAGCCGGGCTTACAGCAATTGCAGGAGTTCCGTTACCGGAAATATAGCTGTTATAGGCAGGGTCGCTGAAATACCAATTATAGGTAGCATAACCGGGACTTGTTGAAAAGGACAAAGTACTGCAACAAATTATGGTGCTACCGTCAATAACCGGGTCAGGCACCGGACTGCTTACATTCACCGTTTCCTGCCAGGTGTATGTTGAACCATCGGGCAGGGAAGCAGTAAGTGTTATGGTATAATGTCCGCTTGTAGAATAATCGTGCGTAACCGTACTTACATTGGTAAGGGTTGTGCCGTCTCCGAAATCCCATTGCCAGTCCTCAACCCAGTCGGTACAGGTTGAATTATTAATCACTGTAACGCTATTACAGCTTGCGCTGTAAATAAAATCTACTACCGGTGCTCCGGTTATGGTTACGGGTATGGTAGTAGTGCCTGCATTAAAAAACGGATCTGTAGGGTCGTAGGGGCTCAAAGTAACATTGTAGGTGCCTTGTGCTGCATAAATGTGAACTGCGGGACCGATTACGGATGACAAAGTAGTACCATCACCAAAATCCCAATTGTATAACCATGTTGCATCGCAGGGAGATGTGGGTGTAAATGTTGCTTCCATACAATCTACCAAAACATCGAAACCCAACTGATAATCTACCAGTACGCTTTGCGTTTGCGAAATACTGCCGCAGCCATTACTTGCAGTTACTGTTACGTCGTATGTACTACCGTTTGCAGCAGCCGGAAAAGGGCCAATAATATTGCCCGTTACCGGCATACCGGGAGATACTGTAATATCATAAATTATATCGCTTCCCGTACTTGTAACATTCTGCACTTCAACCGTACTGCCCGGGCATATTAATTGGGCATCCAAATCAAAGCTTACAGACGTTGGTGGCCCGGGGCTTACAACAACAACAAAGTCCACGTGACCACAAGGCGAATCCCAGTAACAATTGTAGGTACCGGCTACCGGCCAGAATACTGCGCCTGCTGTTCCCACATAGGGCGTGTACCAATTTCCTGTATAACTACCAATGTTCGAACCGGGCAAATCCCAATATATAATGTGATAATCTCCACTGTAACCTTGAACAAGGTTCTCCATAGTATAGAACTGAACCTCTTCATTTACACACACATAAGTTGTGCAGGGAATTGAATTACCTAAAGGATCCACTTGTTCAGGACATTCGTCAGGAAACTGATTTCCAGTCCAACCAACCCCATAACCAATCATGCGCTCAACAATACAAAACCCCAGATATTCTTCATCATTACAAATATTCTCAACACAATCTGCTATCAAATTGCGATGCATCTTTATGTAATATTGTGCGCCGGTATCCAAACCGTTCCAGCTGATAGTTGATGGGTAAGACAAAACAGGTACACTGTCCAGTGCTGTTAAATTAATACATCCATTTTTATAAAGTACAACGTAATCAACGGTAGCGGCATCCATGCTGACATTTTCAACAGTAAAATCCATTGAACATGACGTAGCACCAAATGTAATCCAAAAATCCTGTTGATTAGACTGATACATAACGGTATCCATATTACATGTTAACCCTAAATCTGAATGCGCAAACGCATCGCTGCATACTGCATGATTCTGACTATTGACGCGGTTTCCCAACATACTAGCAAGGGCAATTACCCCCCCCCAATATCAATTTATTACATATCAGCATGTTACAATAATTTAGCGCAATTTATGAAATAAATTTCAGAGTAACAAATAAATTCTATATACATAGAACTTTACATTTACGACTAATGTTTGTAACATTGCACCCGTATAATCCATGGCAGACCTCCAAAAACATATTGAAGGACACTTCAGTGAAGCACAGCATCTACTTCAGAAATTTATTTCGAATTCTGAAAATTTTAAAACTATTGAACGGGCCGGAATTGTAATGGCAGATTGTTTACGGAAGGGGGGTGCGCTTTTTTCCTGCGGTAACGGAGGCTCGTTTTGCGATGCCATGCATTTTGCAGAAGAACTTACCGGCAGATATCGTGAAGACCGTCCACCGTACCGAGCCATAGCTATTTCAGATGCGTCTCATATAACCTGTGTTGCCAACGATTTTGGATTTCAGGATATTTACAGCCGCTACTTGCAGGCCCACGGCAAAGAAGGAGACGTTTTGCTTGCCATTTCAACCTCAGGTAATTCTATAAATATAGTAAATGCAGCCGAAAGTGCTGCAAAAAAGAAAATGACTGTAATTGCCCTAACAGGAAAAACCGGCGGCAAGCTTGCCGGTATGTGCGATATTGAAATCAGGGCACCCTTTTCAGAATACGCCGACAGAGCACAGGAAATTCACATTAAGGTTATTCATGCTCTAATAGACAGCATTGAAAAACTCCTTTCCTGAAAACCAAAAGTTTTATTTTCTCAGTTCACTGGACATGAACAACAACGGCAACATTCTGGCAGCACCCTTCAGCTGAATGACCTTTCTTGTACGGTTCACCAGAAAAATTGTAAACTCATCACCCTGATTAAATTCGTATTCGGCCATTACCTGACGACAAGCACCACAAGGGCTAACGGGTGAATTCATTTCAAATCTATGGGTATCAGCATAAATGGCCATTTTCAAAATTTTAACACCCGGATGGTTGGCTCCGGCGTAGAACAGTGCCACGCGTTCGGCACACAAGCCTGAAGGAAATGCTGCATTTTCCTGATTATTCCCTGTAATGATTACGCCATTTTGAAGCAGCAACGCAGCGCCCACTCTAAACTCAGAATACACAGCATAGGCGTTATCGGAGGCAAGCACCGCCGCTTCTACCAATTGATTTTCTTCCTGGGAAAGCTGAGCCGTTTCACCTTCAAAATAGGAAAAATGAATATGTTTCTCAATCATTATTACGATACAATAAGGCTACCGCATACGCATCCACACCATCCCGGGTTCCCACATACCCTAACTTTTCGTTGGTAGTTGCCTTAACGGAAACATCATCTTCAGAAACCTCCAAAATAGCCGAAATTACTTCCTGCATTTGAATAATATAGGGTTTAATTTTTGGTTCCTCAAGCACAAGTGTTGCATCTATATTCCCCACCTTCCACCCTTTAGCTTTTACCAGCTGATAACTCTCTTTCAGCAATAATTTACTGTCAATACCCTTATATCTGGCATCGGTATTCGGAAAGTGAATTCCAATATCTCCCAAAGCGGCAGCTCCTAAAATTGCGTCGCACACTGCATGAAGCAGCACGTCTGCATCTGAATGTCCCACGGATCCTTTGTGATGTTCAATTCTTACGCCCCCTAACCATAATGGATAACCCTCCTGTAAGGGATGCACGTCGAAACCAAAACCAACACGATACGGAAAAGCCATCAGGCGCCCTCTTTTTTCTTGGAGGCAAGGTCGGCAAAGCTGAACAGAAGTGTAAATTTCAGTGTATTTGCCAACGGATGTCTTTGCGCAATGGGAACAAGATATGAGAGATCAAGGGTAAACACGCTGTATTTTATACCGGCACCCAAAGAAACAAATTGTCTGTTTCCTTTGGTGGGATGCTCGTAAAAGAATCCGCTGCGCACGGCAAATTGTTTGTTATACCAGTACTCTATACCAAAACTAAGGTTTATCTCGCGTAATTCCTCACGGAACTTACTACCGTCTGCAATAATAAGATTTCCCTGATCGTCGTACTGATAGTTACTGTTTTCGTCAGGTAAAGGAAACCCGGGCGCATCGGTAAACGAGCCAAACATACCCGCAGCAACACCCCTGTCAGGATTTTTTCCACTTTCAACTATATATAGTCCATCGGCACCCAGCATAGGAACATTATTGGAATCCAGTTTATAGATAGGTGGTGTTGGCACCAGCAGTTTATTAAAATCGGTTGCAAAGGTCAGGGAATTGTATTCATCTAACTGAAGGGTAAATGCCTGTCCGATGCGAAGATTGATAGGAATAAAATCACGTTCTGAAGATGTGGTATAAGACATTTTATTACCAATATTGCTTACATGAACCCCCACACCAATCGTTGCATCTTTACCATTTAAGGAGATGTCGTTTTTTTGATAAAAGGCTCCAAAATCGAATGCACCGGCAAGTCCCGGTTTGGTAGCCGACCCACCTGACGGCACTCCACCGGTAAGGTTGGAATAAATAAATTTGCCTGTCATACTAACAGCCCAGTTTTCGGCCAGCCGACGGCTGTAAAAACCATCAATTGAAAACTCATTGGGTTTAAAATCGCGGATTGGGGCACCGGTAATATCGGTAAAAGAAATACTACCCAGGCTAAAATAACGAAGCGAAGCACCAAAGGCACTCATTTTATCGATTCGCTTGTAGCCGCTTATATACGCAAGATTAATATCAGGTACCAGAGCTTTAAGCCATGGAGTAAAACCTACGGCGAATTCCATTTCGTGTTCCGAAAACACCAGCTTACTGGGGTTCCAGTAAATAGCACCTGCATCGGGGCTCAACCCCACGCCTGCATCACCCATAGCGCCGGCCCGGGAATCGGGAGTAATCATAAGAAAAGGCACTGCGGTTGTAATGGTGTTCAATTGCTCATCATAGGGCAAACCATTGGGCGCTGTCTGAGTATGTCCCACATTACAAGACACACTTAAAAAGACACTTAAACCTAAAAATGATATTTTATTCATCAGCTAAAATTTGCCAAACGGCGTTCAAATATACGGCAGTTTCAATAATTTATTGCGAAGTTACCGAATTATCTTAAAATTACCAATTTCTCAATCTTATCAGCCTTGTTGCCCAAATCGTCACTGGCTGTTATTTTATATATATAGGTACCTCTGGCCAAAGGATCTCCATATTCATCCATTCCATCCCAAAACACGTTTCGCACCCTGAATCCCTGTGGTTCCACATATTCATTAATCGTCTTAACCAGCTTACCGGAAACAGTAAAAATCTGTACCTTAACAAACAGCCTTTCGCATGACTGATTGTGCTCAAACATAAATTCTGTATTTGTAGTGAACGGATTGGGATAATTTAACACATGATTCAATGCCAGTTCATCCGATTCGGCTACAATAAAATCAATGGTCGTTTCGGACGAATTATTATGCACATCCCAGGCTTTGAACCTAAGAGTATGATTACCCGGTGTTAAACCCGATAAATTGTATTTCACCTTTCCGCTTCTGAAAGTATTCAGATCGCTTTGATAAAAATCGTTCAGAATTAATGTTTTATCAGTTGCCTCATCAATTACCAGCGTTATATCGTGGCCTAGCCCTAGTCCTACCGTATTTATGCCATTATTGTCGAACAATTCGGCTACAAAAACCGGAGATGATGATGTGGTGCTGCCAGACCCAAAGGAAGGCTCATTCAGGTAAACCTTCAAATCGGGACCTTTGTTGTCTGAAGCGGCCGTAGTATCAATGCCCCCCATTACAAAACTCTGCGAATAACCTATACCATCATCGGTATTATCATGTGAATAATAAGAAACGCGGCCTGTTCCATATTGAAGACCGATATCTTTAGGCACCATAAATTCGAAACTAAAGCTGCCATTCTGAACTGTTGCCAGTCCCTTGAAAACTACATTTTTCCAAAGATTAAAATTGGTTTCGTAGGAACCGGCATCGTTGGCAAGGGTTCTCAATATTGCCTCTTTATCGTATACCGTGGGATACAGATATCCGTTAAAACCCGTCAGGGGCGCTCCGGTAACCGGATGTTCCAGATGCCCGCTGATTCTAACCTTGCCGAGTGCCCTGAGTGTATCTGTTTCCACAGCAATATCCAATCCGTTAATACTATCTGTTACCACTTTATAAGCAGGTCTTTTTATCCGCATGGAAGGGTCTCCAATCAGGGTAAAATTCCTGAAATTATCTCCGGAAATACTATCGGCAGTTTCATTCTTGGTGTACATTAACAAATCGCCCAAACGAACTCCCGTCAAGTCATTACCGGTGCGGGTAAGTACCTTTTTTATAAACTGAAGATTCAGAATCTCGTTAGGCCAAGAATATACCAGGCGTGTGGTGGTAAAAAGCGCCGATCCGCCGCCGTTAGGATTTGTAAACACATATTCTCCTGCCGAAACGCGTTCCGGATCATCAAAACGGGTAAATTCACAGGTAGCGGTCATAAAAACAGGCAAATTAAAGGTATTTTGCCAGGCATTAATCATGCTGTTATCCAAAAATCGTTCGTGGGCCCAGCCCAACTCTCCGCCGTGTCCGATATAGTTTACAAACAAAGCCCCCTTTTTTACCCTGCGATCAATTAAATCCTGGGCTTCAGGATACCTCTGTCCTCCTGGGGTAGCAACCTGTTGATAAGCATCTACATAAATTTTATCTATAATAAATTCAGGATGTTCTGATTTAATTTTTGCCGCCATATTCTCGCAACCGTTTACATAAGCATTGCCGTCTTCATCATCGGCAATAAAACAAACCACATTGCGCCAGTCTCCCATGGTTGCCGTGCTTTCACTACAACAATCAAATTCAAGTCCCGGAGCGGTGTTCGTTGAATACCTGATGATTTTATCAACAGCATTTCTGGCAGCAGGCAATGTGGATACCGGCAATCTGCCAACACCCATATCCAGAAAATCGGAATTACCCATAGCTTCGCCGTCATCAAGAATTACAAAGTAATCGTCGGAAGTGTGCGATGAAGTAACAGCAAGCGACTGCACCGACTGATAGGTAAGCAGCATATTCTTAACCGGATCTCTGATTCCTCTGTTATCATAACTACCGTCGCCAAAAAGAAGCAGATACCTGGGCATCAATGATGTATCGGTACCGGCCCTAAAGTAAAACATACGGCAAAATTCACGGATTGCGGTAATATCCTGCATTCCCGACGAGAACTCATTGTAAACCTGTTCAGGGGTTACCACAACAACATCCATTCCTTCATTTCTTCTGAAATCGGCCAACCGGTTTGCCTCCGTTTGAAGTTCAGGCTGCACCAGAATTATCATATCAGGATTGGCAAGCGCATGCAGGTCCTGGTGCTCCGCCTTACCTATATAAGTTGGTTTTGACAAACCGGTTGCAGAGAAAGCAATAAATTCCCGCAAAGTATCGGAAGGCATGTTAAAAACCAATTGTGTTGCCGAGCCATAGGGTAAATCCAGCAAAACGGCGTTGACCGGGTCGGTAACATCCCACAGTGCCTGAATGCCCTGCGCATTATTTACAGTGTATTGCGCAATATTACCCGACCCCACTGAATTGATATCGCGAAAAGCCATGTAGTTACCGGAAAATGTAAGCTGACGTCTGACATTGATTTCAAAATAATCAAGCCAACCTTGCGCCGAAGCCGTGGGTTTCAGATAGGTTAGAGAAATGTTGATATTATTGCCCGAAGGCACAAAAGAATGCGTAACAGCCTTAATAGCCGCTTTTGACGCGTACGAGCTTGAGCCAACGGGATCCAGATTGATATTTACCGATGAAGGACTTCCGTTCACGGTAAGTGTAAAGTCGCTGCTTTGCGATACCGAATTAGCCAGCACCCTGGCCTTTACATGCGCCATGTCTGTAATATTGCTAAACGGAAAATTATAAGTGTACGTCGTTACAACATCATAGTGGTCTCCATACCATTCCCTTCCCGATTTTATAAAATTCGTTTTATCTACTTCGTAAAAAGTGTAATCGTTGAAAGAATCTACGGTATGCGTAACCGGAAGCACGGAAGTACTTTGCATGGGAACCGTTTTTGAGGGTCTTGCAGAATTAATATTAATAAAATACACCGATTTTGTATCAAACAAATGCAACTGATGTTCAAACAACGAACCATTCAATGACCAATTGTGCGGCGACTTTGCATAAAAAACTACATAGTCTCCCTGATCAAAAGATCCATCACCGGAACCGGAAACTAAAACATTGTGCTGCAACAGGTCATCGGGTCTGTACGAGCCATTCAATTCAGGAAGTAAACCGGCGCTATTACCAAAAACATGAACATGGCCCGGATCAACACTATTTGCATCAATGCCCATGGTTTGTAAAAATGCACGGTCTATTTTAAACATCCCGGTTTCGGTTACCGAAACTTTGTACCAGTCACCGCTACCCGAAGCAAGAACAGATGAGGCCACATAGCTGCGCCCTCTGCGCTGAATCTGCGAACCCATTCTTGAAACCATATAGGAATATTTTAAAGACTTCACCCGTTTTACCGTTCCATTTTTTTCTTTAATAACCGGTATCAATGTAATAATTCCCTTATGAACACCCCTGCTTACTGAAGTAGAAAATCTTATCATTTCAGATAATTCAGCAGGTATTCGTTTTAGTTGTTCTTCATTAAACTCACCTTCACCCAACTCTACATCAACAAATTCAATATCTGTAATGGTAGCCGACGAAATTTTACTACCCGGGGCAAGGGAAAGTAACGGCAATTTTATAAAAGGCAAACCCTGATTATTTAACGCACCATCAATAGGTACTAAAACTTTTTCCCCTTTATCATTTCTTATTTCCTGCCATTCAATTATTAAAGTTTTCTCTATCTCGTTTTGCTGCGGTAACTGCACTGATTGTCCCCGTACAATACCAAATGTAACCGAAACACAAATTAACAAGTATAAAAACGAAAATCTCATCATATAATTAAAACAACTAAAGCTGTTTTGCAACCATTTTTAAAACGCAAATATCTGTGTTTATTGTGAACACCACAAAACAAAATAAAGTTCGGACAAAATGCCAAAATTTATGGTTGAAAGATGAAATTGTAGCGTTAATTTAAAAAATTGTTGTAAAATTGAGCCCAAAATTTACACATACTGTGGGTAAAAACATAAACAAACGCTTCGTTTACAGGCTTTTGGTACTTATTTGTGCTGTTGGTTGTGTTCACATTGAATCAAAGGCTCAGGATCCGGAGTTTACCCAATTCTATGCAAATCCTTTGTTTTTAAATCCTGCTTTTGCGGGAACCCATAATTGTCCGCGCGTAGCGTTGAACTACCGGAATCAATGGCCGGCCCTTTCAGGAACATTTGTAACTACTAGTGCCAGTTACGACCAGCATATTGAGGGTTTATACGGTGGGTTGGGTTTGCTTGTGGTGAGCGACCAGGCCGGCAAAGGCACTTTGAACACCAACAGGGTAAGTGCCATGTACAGCTATCAGTTGAAAATTAACCGCAGTTTTAGTATTCGTGCAGGATTTGAGGCCACTTACTTTCAGCGCTCCCTGGACTGGAATAAACTTACTTTTGGCGACATGATTGATCCCCGTCGTGGTTTTATATATCAAACCAGCGACCAGCCCCGCGGTGGTAACGTAAGTGGAGTTGATATATCGGCAGGAATTCTAGGATTCAGCGATGTGTTTTATATGGGATTTGCCGCGCATCACCTGAACGAACCGAACGAGTCGGTGGTTGAAGGTACCAGTCCGCTTCCTATGAAATTTACCGGACACGTGGGTGCAATGATTGCCCTCTCGCAATCTCGTTTCAGCAGCAACGATGCATATCTTTCTCCTAATATATTGTACCGCACCCAGGCAGGATTTCAGCAATTGAATATGGGACTGTATGTAAAGAAAGGAGCATTAACCGGCGGTGTGTGGTACAGGAACAAAGACGCATTTATTGTACTTTTGGGTGTTGAAACCGATAATTTTCGCTTAGGATACAGCTACGACGTAACCATTAGCCGATTGGCCAATGTATCAGCAGGTTCGCACGAAGTAAGCATGCAAATAAAGTTCAATTGCAAGCCAAAAAAGAGAACTTTCCGCACAATTGCTTGTCCGTCTTTCTAAAATTTATTATTTTTGTAACCAATGTGGGTTTATAGCAGTATAAACGACCCCCATTCTGAAGCAAGGAATATGAAACAAAGCATTTTCAGAGTCTCAACAGGTTTGATGATTGCCGGACTGGCAATTTCAGTAACATCCTGTAAATACGAAACATCCAGTGTTACCGGCTGGGATTACAACAATTCAGCCAACGGAGGTTTTCAGAAAGTACCTTACGAAGAACAGGAAACCGGTCCGGGTCTTGTTTTGATTGAAGGTGGTACTTTTACCATGGGCCGTGCCGAGCAAGACGTAACCTACGATTGGAACAACGTGCCCCGCAGGGTAACTGTTTCTTCATTTTATATAGATATGTTTGAAGTTTCAAATTTCAACTATCTTGAATATTTGTATTGGGTACGCAGAACTTACGAGAGTTTTCCCATGGTTTACAAAAATGCACTTCCCGATACTTTGGTATGGAGACGCAAAATGGCATACAATGAACCCTATGTTGAATACTATTTAAGACATCCCGCCTACCGCGATTATCCTGTTGTTGGCGTAAGTTGGCTTCAGGCAACTGATTTTTGCAAATGGAGAACGGACAGGGTAAACGAATATATTCTTATTCGTGAAGGTATTTTAGACTGGAATCCTATGCAGCAGGATGAGCCGTTTACCACCGACGCCTATATGGCCAATGACTATGACGCAGGTGTAATTAATTATATTCCCGACCTGAACCCATCGAACCCCGGCGCCGGTAAAAGAGGCCGTCGCGCATTGGGTGACCGTATTGTCCGTATGGAAGACGGTATTCTTCTTCCCCGATACAGGCTCCCAACGGAAGCAGAATGGGAATTTGCTTCATTTGGTTTGATTGGCAATACCATTGACGAGCGTATTGTAGAGCGTCGTTTGTATCCATGGAATGGTCACTGGGTAAGAAACCCGGACGATAAATGGCAGGGACACATGATGGCCAATTTTGTACGCGGCAAAGGTGATTATATGGGTGTTGCCGGCGGCCTGAATGATGCTGCGGACATTACTGCTCCTGTAGACGCATACTGGCCAAACGATTACGGTTTGTACCATATGGCCGGTAACGTATCGGAATGGGTAATGGATGTTTATCGTCCGCTTTCCAATGAGGATTATGAAGAATTCCGTCCTTTCCGTGGAAATGTATTTAAAACAAAAGTATTAGATGCTAACGGCGAAATTTCAGCTAAATACACTGAAACCATTTATGATGTACATGCCATCAAGGAATATTTGGTAGAATTCCGCAGAACCCGTGCAATAAATGGCCGACTTGATCCCATTGAAGCTCAATTATTAGACACAGTGAACATCTTTGTTGATGCCGGCATAGCACTTTGGAACCAGGGTGACCAGATTGCTGCTTCTGAATTGGTAAGAGAGGTTTATGACAACGTGTTCCCGATGTATGTAGCCGGTATAGATCCGAATCGTCCGAACTACGAGCCTGAGATTATTCCAATGATGAGAAAGCAAATGTCTGAGTTTATTGTGAATACTCCCGGAAATTTGCGCTACAGAGATGTACAAAGCGAAGAAAACCTGAATCGTCACAATTATAAAATAGCAGACAATATTAACTATTTAGATGGTGATCTGCATTCATCACTTTATTACAAAGACACAGCATCTGTAATTAACCGTATAAACTCTGACAGTGTTAAAATAAGACAAGACCAATACCAGAAAAACGTGATGTATCAGTCGGTATGGGACACTCCAAAGCAACACGGAAATGCACAAAACAATGTATGGGTTGATTTGGAGGTAACGCGTCAGGCAAGAACACCAAAAGGACAGCCTACAACTTTGATTTCTGACAGAAGCCGTGTTTATAAAGGTGCTTCATGGAAAGACAGAGCCTACTGGATGAATGGCGGAACACGCAGATTTATGGACGAAGATAAAAGTGAAGCCTTTATTGGTTTCCGTTGTGCCATGGATCGTGTCGGTAGCCCGCAGGGGTTAGGTGGCCGTTAATTCGTAAGAATTTGTAACTTTCGAGCCTCTGAATGATCAGGGGCTTTTTCTATGTTATTAAAAAAATTTTTAAATAGTACCGGAGTTACAACCGATTCCAGAACGATTAAGGGCGGAGAAATATTTTTCGCCTTAAGCGGCGAACATTTCAATGGCAATGAATTTGCGTTGCAAGCCCTGGATGCCGGAGCCGATTTTGTTGTAATCAGCGAAGATCGGAAGGGAATTCCGGCAGACAAGTTCATGCTTGTTGACGATACACTCGTGGCACTACAAACCCTTGCTAAAATATACCGTCAGCGATTGGGTATACCTGTTCTGGCCATTACCGGGAGCAATGGCAAAACCACAACTAAAGAGTTATGTGCCCGTGTTTTAAGCACCCATAAAAAAGTTTTTGCCACGCAGGGCAATTACAACAATCATATCGGTGTTCCCCTTACTCTACTCTCCCTGAATAAGTCGCATGAAATCGCCGTTGTTGAAATGGGTGCCAATCATCAGAAAGAAATTGAATTGCTATGCGATATTGCCTTGCCTGATGCAGGTTTAATTACCAATATTGGCAAAGCGCATTTAGAAGGCTTCGGAGGAATTGAAGGAGTGCTTAAAGGAAAAACAGAACTTTTTAAACACCTTCAACAAAATGCAGGCGACATACTATGGAACGCTGATGACACAAAATTGAACGAAATACAGCAGGAATTTTCGCCGGCAATAAGCTATGGCACACAGGGTGAAATTACCGGCAGCCTTCTACATTCCAGTCCTTATTTAAGTTGTTTATGGAATGTGAAATCGGGTAAGAGTTATGAAATAAACACACACATTACAGGAAGTTATAATTTTCAGAATGTATTGGCAGCTGTAGCATGCGGCGTGTATTTTAACATACCGGAAGAAGACATAGTAAAGGCTATATCTTCCTACGAACCAGAAAACAACCGAAGTCAGATTGATGATTTTAAAGGATATAAAGTAATTCGGGATTTTTATAATGCCAATCCTTCCAGCGTTGAAGCCGCGCTTTTAAATTTGAGCGGTTTGTCCGGGAAGAAATATTTCATATTGGGCGACATGCTGGAATGTGGTGAAACTGAAATTATAGAGCACGAGCGAATCATAGAATTATGTGCGCTTCATCAACTTCAAGGCATCTTTATAGGACCATTGTACAGCAAGTGTTCTCACAAACATGGTTTTCAAGTATTTGAAACCAAAGAAGCGTGTATAAACTATCTTAAATCAAACATCATTCCCGGCGGATACATTCTAATCAAAGGGTCGCGCGGTATGAAGATGGAACAAATACTGGATATTCTGTAAGCACTAATCTTTAAGGATGGTTCTTGAAATTACAATTTTCTGAACCTCACTTGTTCCTTCGTAAATCTGGGTAATCTTTGCATCACGCATCAACCTTTCAACATGGTATTCTTTAACGAACCCGTAACCACCGTGAATTTGAACTGCTTCAACGGCCGTTTCCATTGCTACCTTGCTGGCAAACAACTTAGCCATACTACCTGCCAAATCGTAATCCAAGTGCTGATCTTTCAAATAAGCTGCCTTAAGGCATAATAATCGGGCAGCTTCAATATTGGTAGCCATATCTGCAAGTTTAAACTGAATGGCCTGATGTTCGCTGATTAACTTACCAAATGCCTGGCGTTCTTTAGAGTATTGCAATGCAAGTTCATAAGCACCCGATGCGATGCCCAGGGCCTGAGAGGCGATACCTATCCGTCCGCCGGAAAGCGTTTTCATAGCGAACTTAAACCCTTCTCCATCTGCACCTATCCTATTTGCTTTGGGCACCTTAACATCCTGAAACATTAGGGTATGGGTATCGCTACCCCTGATTCCTAATTTATCTTCTTTTGCCCCAACTACAAACCCATCCATACCCTTCTCTACAATCAGTGCATTAATTCCCTTATGTCCCAATTCCGGATTCGTTTGAGCAATTACGAGATATGTGCTGGACGTTCCGCCATTGGTAATCCAGTTTTTGGTTCCGTTCAGCAGGTAATAATCGCCTTTATCAATGGCTGTTGTACGCTGCGATGTAGCATCTGACCCGGCCTCAGGCTCACTCAGGCAAAAGGCTCCAATTTTCTCACCCTTTGCCAGTGGCACCAAATATTTTTGTTTTTGCTCTTCCGTACCAAAGTACTCCAGTCCCCAACAAACAAGGGAATTATTTACGGAAAGCACTACCGACGCCGAAGCATCCACTTTACTAATTTCTTCCATTGCAAGTACATAGGAAATGGTATCCATACCACCGCCACCGTATTTGGGATCAACCATCATTCCCATAAAACCCAGTTCGCCCAGTTGTTTAATTTCGGCTGCCGGAAAGCGTTGCTCTCTGTCTCTGTCAATCACACCCGGTTTTAATACATTCTGAGCAAAATCTCTTGCTGCATCCCTTACTGCTAAATGCTCTTCGGTTAACTCAACGTTCATGTGAATAAATTTTTTAGTGATTAGCGCAAAAGTAATTGTTTTTAGATAACATTTGAAACAATAAAACAGTTGATTTTGGAAAGCAGAAAAAGAATTGCGGGCATTATGTCAGGAACATCCTGCGACGGATTAGACATTGCCGTTTGTGAGTTTTATCGTATTGCAAATCAAATGGAATTTAAACTACTTTATCTGCAGACCATCCCATTTCCTTCCGGCATTTATCATGATTTACACCACGCACACCAAACCATTGCATTAGAGTATTTTAAAATTCAACATCGCTTTACATCTTTCGTAGCCGATTCGGTGAACCATTTACCTGACATTGTGAAACCCGATGTGATTTCATGCCATGGACATACCGTTTTTCATCAACCAGAAATTGGCATTACCTGTCAGATGTTGAACGGAGCAGAGTTAGCCGTACTAACCCAACGCGATGTGGTGTGCGATTTCAGAACGGCTGACGTAGCGGCATCAGGTCAGGGCGCACCACTTGTTCCTATTGGAGAACGTGATCTTTTCCATGAATTTGACGGTTTTATAAACCTGGGCGGTATCGCTAACATTACAGTAAGGCAGGGTGATGAAATGCTGGCATGGGATCTTACCGTTTGTAATATGGCGCTGAATGATATGGCAAATAAATTACAAATGGCTTATGATGAAGACGGAAAAATGGCTGCAACGGGAAAAATCCATAATCAATTACTTCATTCATTAAATAATTTACCGTACGTTACAGCCAACACTCCCAAATCAACCGGCAGGGAATGGTATCAGCAAGAAGTGTTGCCACTTCTTTCACCTGATATTAATCCGGTTGATGTGCTGTCCACACTTTGTGAACACATTGCCATAATCGCAGGTATGGCAATCCGGCAACATAACATCCATAGAATGATGATAACGGGTGGCGGGACTCATAACCGGTATCTAATCCGTCGAATCCGACACCATTGTTCAGCAAACATTTACATTCCTCCTGCTGATATTATAAATGGAAAAGAGGCAATCATTTTTGGGTACCTGGGCTACTTACGGCTGCAAGGCTTACCGAATGCACTGGGGTCGGTTACCGGAGCAAAAAAGGACACCATCAGTGGTGCTGTATATTTAAAACCCTGTTAGAGTTATCGTGACTTTTTGCGTGAAAATTCGAAATTTCCCATCCGAAACCGGAATTCCTTTTGCTTATTATCTTCAAGCGCTATCAGTTCGGTGGTTTTTCCTGTCAGACTGGTTATACCTCTGGATGCCAGCTCATAAATACCGTTTCTACGCGTAAGGTCAATGGCCGGTTTTACCTGGTTTACATTTTGAGCGGAACTACCAATAGTATCCTTATGAAATACAACATCATCGTTATTGCCCGGATCTGTAATATCTTGCAAATCGGGTTGATATAGCGGTGTCAGGGAATCTTTATCCACTTCAGGCATTTCCTGCTTCACCTCAGCTGCGATATCATGGCCGTTTCCGGGTTGATAATCATCCGGCCGTGATTGAACATGATGATTCATAACCGGTGTTATGGCTACCCTTCCTGATTGGACAGCAGCATTTAATGAATTCTGGGCCGAATTATTAATACTTTCGGCACGCTTGATGGTCAGTGCTGAATCTACCTCAGCCAACAGTTTTCCGGCATTTTGCAGGGCTTCATCCAATACCACCGCTGGCTTTTCGTTCAAATTCAGATTTTCAGCCGGGCTATTCAACCAAAGGAATAACGCCACCGAAGCTGCAGCCACCAAGGGAGAAATATACCATAAAGGCCTTATTACAGCACCTTTTCGCAATTTTCTTTTGCCGCGATAAACCACACCGGTGTCAGGAATAAGACGTGTATTAAGATAGGCCCGTCTTTCTATTAAAACTTCAGGATGATTTACATAAAATTGATTCAGCACGGGCTGATACAATTCTGAAAGTTCATCATCCATTTCAAGCACAACAAATTCGTTATAATTCTGAAGATTTATCCGGGGCATAGACTCGTCCGACCGTTTCAATTCATTTTTATAATGATATGCAATCTTCTCAGGTTTTTGAACCGACATAGATTGATAAGCCTGCAGCTCGGTTCGTAAATCAGGATTGCGGGATAAAAACTCTTCTACCATCACTTTATCTCCGGCACTTAGATTGCCGTCGGCATAGTCAACAAACCATATTTCGTAGTTTTCTCTGGTTATCATATTAAATGATGTATTGAGCCCAAATATTCTTTCATTGCTGTTCTTGCCCTGAAGATATATACCTTAACCTGCGACTCTGTTAATGCAGTTATTTCTCCTATCTCCTGATAATTATACCCTTCATAATCTCTTAACAACAAAACAGTTTTTTGAATATCAGGCAATTTATCGAGCGCCTGATTCAACACATGTTGTATATCGTGAGGTGCAAAAGCTTTTTCTGAACGTTCAGGGGGAATAGAATCTGTATATTTCTTTTCGTTTCTAAAGAAGTCCACCATTAAATTATATGCCGTTTGAAACAGATACGATTTTGCTTTTCCATCCTGGACGGTATCTTTTTTTTCCCACAATCTTGCAAATGCTTCCTGAACGATATCTTCTGCCTGCATTTTATCCTTCAGTGTTTTCAACGCAAATCGAAATAATCCATCTGAATGATTATCAACAGTTTGATTGTACTCTTTGGTTGTCATTTCCAATTAATAGCACCGGTGAGACGCGGTTTCCCCCACAAAGTTACAAAATATACAAACTTTTATTTATATAATTAATTATCATTTATTTAAATAATGATTATTTTTCCCATCATGTCACCACCATTTGACTCCAACATCTTATTAACATA
Organism: uncultured Weeksellaceae bacterium; assembly: GCA_964508605.1. Lineage (GTDB taxonomy): Bacteria > Bacteroidota > Bacteroidia > Flavobacteriales_D > CAZDUI01 > CAZDUI01. The sequence continues at coordinate 26,319 of CAZDUI010000024.1, forward strand.
AGATTGAAGGGTTGATTTGAAATTTTCATAATTTGGCGCCCTTATGGCAACCATTATTCCCTTCCGGGCCATTAGGCCGCCCCGTCATCTTGCACATTTAGTGGCCAGCCGGGCATATGCAAATTACAGCCAGCAAGATTTGAGTCAAAAGCTTCGCAGCAATCCTTTTTCGTTTCTGCACATTATTAATCCTGACGCTGAGACCACATCGGAAACCATGCACGAAAAAATGAGCATGAAGCAACGATTTAAAATGGTAAAGGAGAAGTTTGAGGAATTTTGCGATAATGGTTTTTTAATACAGGACGAAACAGAATGCATTTATATTTACCGGCAGACGTCGGACCATGGAAGTTTTACAGGTTTTATTGCCGGAATTTCCACTAATGATTACGATTCAGGTGTTATTAAGAAGCACGAAGCCACCCTTTTGGAGAGGGAGCGGATATTTGAAGAGTATTTACATATTACCGGATTTAACGCAGAACCCGTGCTACTGACTTATCCCCGCAATCCTATTCTGAACAATGTTATTAAGGAGCAGACGCAACCCCGTCCGGAATACGAGTTTACCACAACAGATGGAATTCTGCATGAGTTTTGGAAGGTTGATTCATTGGAAACGACGAAGAAAATAACATCAATTTTTAAAAATTTCGACAGCATTTATATAGCCGACGGACACCACCGTTGTGCTTCCTCTGCACTTCTGGCCAAACACCATAATGAAACCGGTTATAAATATTGCATGGCTTATTTTATACCTGAAGACAATTTGTGTATTCTTCCGTTTCACCGCATCATTCGCAGTATCGGTGAAATTACTGAGGACACCATTGTAAACCAACTTGAAAAGTCTTTCGCTGTTCAACAACTTAAAAAACCTGCCCTACCCGGACGCCACGGAGAATTAACGATGTGTATTAAAGGTCAGTGGTATTTATTAAGCGGGAGAACAGAATCGGGTATTTTCAGTAACCCACTTATACTGGATGCTCAAATAGTAACCGATGTTATTCTTCATCCAATATTTGGCATAGAAGATTTACGTACCGATAAAAGAATAACATTTGAAGGCGGAAAGGTAGATCCGGCAGATATTCATCAGAAGATAGTTTCCGGGCAAGCCGATGTAGCTATTATGTTATTCCCGGTGTCGTTGCAACAACTTACAGCCATTGCCGATTCGGGAGCTGTTATGCCGCCAAAATCTACCTGGATAGAGCCAAAACTTCGCAGTGGTTTATCGATATATAGTTTCAGCGGGTAAATTGCATATCTGTAATAATCTGCAGCAAATCCATCCACGTCAACAACCAGGTTATAAGAGCAAACCGACAAAGTCCACGCACCGGTGCAGGGTCAAAACGGTCGGAATAAAATATGAACACCGGTGCAGCCAGCCAATGTAACAGCAACCACCATACATTCATCATTTGAGCGATAGCCAGGACAGGAATCAAATATAGCGTCAGCAGGAATGCAATAGATTTCGAATTATTCTTAAATGCTTTTAATGAATCGGGTAAGGTAAATAATGCAACTGTAAACAGAATTACAGACCCGATGAATAGTATGGCCGACAGGCCTTGAGGAACAGATTGTACCCAGGTTTGCGATCGTCCCTGCAAAGACAAAGTAACATCAATAAATGTCATGGCCCCTCGGTCTGCAATAAGCTCAATTACAGCATAACTACAAAGAATGTACAGGGCACCGGCAACAAAAAGATTTTTGCGGATTTTAGTGGTGACTGCAAAATATAAACTCACCAATAGAATAATAAGCGTATTAAGCAACACAGGCGGAACAAAAGCCCCTACATTACCCCACAAATTTGCAAGGCCATACAGCACCATAGCCAGGACTATTCGAAATATAAGTTTTACATCCGGATTCATACGCCAAACCTGTCAGAATGAAAAACCCTGCTCCACACTGATTAACAGGCAGAACAGGGCTCCTTCAATCTTCCTCAAGTTTTACCCCTTGTTTGTATTCCTTGAGCGAAATACTAAAGTAAGGACAATATTTTACTCCACCAAATTATTTCACTTCAATTTTTGCGGCTGAAGGTTTAAAATAGGGTACGAATATCATTTTGGCATCACCGCTTTCGTCTTGTAACACCAGTCTTTGTTCATTTAATTCAACCATCTGATAGGAAATAGGTTGTTGTTGATTCCAGGTAATTCTAAATATGCCTGCTGTATGGTCTACTTCATAAGAACCTTCAAATGCATTAGCGGGGTCATCAAAATAGGCCATAATACCGCTACGGCAAGTACCATCTTTGAATAACACCAGAAATATAAGATCTTCTCTTTTTGAAGGTATTTGATTTTCGCTGTTCACCCAATGTTCACTCATCAGCCACACTTTACTGCTGTTATCATGAATCAATTCATTTCCATCAATTTCAGGCGGGTGCTGACAGGAATTGAAAATTAAAGCCAACAATAATAAAAAACCACCGGATTTGTGCCATTTCATGCCGCAAAGATACTTTTGATGAATGAAAACAACAAACTCAGGTAAAATTTGCAATGTTTTCTAATTACTTTTCACTTCTCCCTTAATCTTAATGGATTGTCCTTTATGAAGCCCGCTTAACTCAATCCAGGTAATATTGACTTCCTGAATTTTTTCCTCAAATGCGGGGCAACTAAATAAAGTGAGAGAATATTCAAAATCAATCTTTACCCTTAGTCCATCTTTCTTAAAATTCTCTTTTAGGTTTTTGGGTCTGAATAATTTTCCGTCAATTTCAATCAGCCACTCGCAACCATTACCCATGGCATTATAATCTTTTATAATTCCTTCTTTGTATTGTGGATGCACGTCATCAGGCAAGTTAAACGCACTGACAACAAACATGATAAAAAGTAAACTAAGCACTGATTTCATTTGTAGAATTTTTCTGTTTTCTAACAACAATTAAACCAAAAATAGATAAAACTGAGCAACTGTGCATTGAGCCTGCGCGAAGTTAAAAGGAATCAATTTTGCTATTGACCCATGAGAGGACGTCAATGTAATCTAAAACCACGCGTTCATTATCCTTTTGAAAAACCTGCAGAAGTTCGGAACGCATTGCCACAAAATTTTCCTTTATCGGGTTCCGTGCTAATTTTTTAAGATGACCCAGAATAATTTGTTCCGCTTCAGTATCTTTTTCCTTCTTATTCAGAAAACGGTTTGTTGACTTGATGATATACTCCAAAAGGTCGTAATTCTCCAACTCAAAATGAATCAACAGGTTCAAAATACGCGCATAACTATATATATCCTGTCGTAACACCTGCTCATTGTCGTTTAATACCCTGTTAATCCAGAACAGTGCCTTGTTAAAATCCTTGTTTCCGAAATATGCAACTGCCGAATAATAAGCAAACAGAAGCTCTTTTTCTTTACTCACCTTATCTCGGTATTCTTCAAGGCCACCAAGAATTTTGTCGAGCAGTTGAACTGCCTTTAGAAAGTTTCCTGAGCGGATATAAGTAAGTAATTCAGCCAGATAACTAATGGTAAATATTTTAACCCTTGCTGACGTAGTATCAAACCCGGGTTCATTTTCCATTTGCCGCAAAACCTCAATCAACTCAAAACATGCTTCAAAATTCTTGCTATCAATGTAGCAATTTAAAAGATGCTGGTATGTTAAAATATATCTCTCACTCAGGTCTCGTCTTATATGCGGATAATCGTCAAGACGCTGTTTTACCTTCAGAAAATTAATGTAACTCTCTTTATAATTCCGGTTGGTTGCGGCACACAAACCTTTTATATAATAACAAATGGTACTGGCTCTTACACTCAGGGCAGTATTCTTACCTTTTATTAAATGGTAATTCGAGATTTCATCAACCACCTCTCTTTCCTGAGTATTTCTTGCAAAGCCGCCACTGCGGAACACATAGTTAATACGCGAATACAGAATTTGATATTCGGCTACATTGCGTAATTTATTTATTACATCGGTTTCTTCCTGAATTAATGAATCAAGGTCCCGGTTAAAATCTCCCCGTTCATATGCTTCTTCAAGCAATTGCTTCTCCCAGCTTATCAGTTCAAACCAGTAGTAAAACTTTTCATGCTGTTCGGCCAAAGCCTTAGCCCTTTGCAAAAATTTATTACATTCGGCGTACAGAGCCTTTTTGTATAATATTTCAATATTCTTTATTTCCTGACGCAGGACTCCGCTTATACTTTGGTCACTGTGGAAAGACCGCAAACTCTTCAAAATAAGCTTGTACAGATGATTTTTCTCGGAAGGCAAATGTTTAACAAATGTTTCGCCTTGAAAGGTTTGTTTTAAAGATTCTTCATTGTATTCCGTCATCTCGTCGATTGCGTCAAACAACCTGATATAATTTTTTGGACCCGATTGAAGATTAGAACTCAGTTTAAAAAAGCGTTTTTCGCTTTTGTTTAACGATTTAATCAATTCAAAAAGTTCATTACTGGGCTTCATTCATTATTCAGTTTACAATTTAGCAACAGAAAACAGGATATAAATTGTAATTTAGCAATCTAAGATAAATCATTCTGATGACAAGTAGAGGAATTCTAATATTGCTTTTTGTGAGTTATTCTTGGATTCCTATTTTCTCTCAACCGCTATCGCCTATGGTAGCAAGTGTCCCAATGCGTGACGGTAAGAATCTTGCCGCCGATGTATATTTACCCTCAACCTGTACCCAATGTCCGGTCATTTTAATACAGACACCCTACAATAAGAATTTGTTCAGAAACGGATTACCTCTTGGAATAAATTTGGATATTGCCAACAGCACCTATGCTTTTGTAGTTGCTGACTGGAGAGGATTTTACGGATCTTTATCTGCGACAGTGAGCAACCCCGACCGGGGCAAAGACGGATACGATTTGATAGACTGGATTGTTCAGCAAACCTGGAGTAATGGCAAAGTTGCCACCTGGGGGCCTTCGGCGCTAGGAAAGATTCAGTACGAAACGGCAAGGGAACAGCATGCGGCACATGTTTGTGCTGTTCCGCTAGTTAGTTCACCTGTAATATCATATACCGATTACTATTACGGTGGTGTTTTGGAAGAAAGTCTGTTAGAGACTCTGGATGCCCTTGGGTACGGTTTATCTCCTTTGGTAACGTCGAATCAGGTGAAAAATGCAGTTTGGAATTTTGCCGAATCAAATTCTACCTATCCCGCAGATCTTCAAATTCCGGTATTGATGATTGGCGGCTGGTACGACCACACTATCCGGCAAATGCTGAGTTATTTTAATCTCTGTCAATTGAATTCCCCGGCCGCTCAGGACATCTTCCTGGTTATAGGTCCGTGGGTACACGGGGGAACGGGCATTGCATATGTAGGAAGTGCGCAACAGGGAGAACTTGCCTACCTAAATGCCGCCGGAGATAGCGACTCATTAGCCATTCAATTTATTGACCATCATATGCTGGGATTAAATAACGGCTGGCCTTTACCGCAGAAAATCAGATATTATCGACCCGGTGATGAACAATGGTACAACGCTGCAAATTTCCCCAATAGCGGAAACAGCGGTAAGAAGTTGTATTTAAGCGAAAATTTCGAACTATCGGACAACGCAACCTTACTGACAACCGCTTCAGACCCATTAGTTTCTGACCCAAAAAATCCCTCTCCGACCATCGGAGGAGCAACCTTGCATACCACACTACACCAGGGTCCCTACGACCAGAGTATTCTTGTTGAAACCCGTGCAGATGTATTATCCTATACATCCGGACTGATGGCCACCGATGTTACCGTTGAGGGAATTTCCCGTATAAAATTATATTTTATAAGTGACCGGAAAGACTTTGACATCAGCATCAGGCTAACCGATGTTTACCCCGACGGAAGAAGTATGCTGATAAACGATGGCATTGCACGTGCCCGCTTCAGGCACGGGTATTTAGCCTCAGATACCGTGATGGTTACTCCTGGAAATATTGACTCTATGGAAGTTCTACTTCCACCGGTTGCTTATACCTTTAAACCCGGTCATAAAATCAGAATAGACATTTCAGGAACCAACAGCCGCCGTTGGGATATAAATCTGAACAACGGTGGCGATATGCTAACGGCAGGCGACACACTGGTTGCAACCACGGAAATATCAAGAAATACTGATTTTCAAGGCTATATTGAACTTCCGGTGGTTAGTGTCACATCAGCTCATTTTAATCCATTTTCACAAAACAACGCCGTTGCCTTTCCTAATCCAGCCACGGGTTCTTTTCAATTAATGGTTCCGCAAAGTTTTGCCGAAAGATACAATTGCAGTATATATGATATCAACGGAAGAATAGTAAAAGAACTATCTTCATCAGGACATATAACCACCATTAATGCGCAACTAAAATCTGGTGCCTATATAATACAGATTCAAAAAGATACAGAACTATTACACTTAAAACTCATTATTGATTGATATGAATACTACCGTGCGCTATCTACTTGTATTCCTGACTATAGTCTTAATTACGAATCATTTATATTCTCAGAAAAGAGACTATGATTGCGGGAAAAGAGGATCTGTTACAAACTATCCTGACTGGATACGAAATGCTGCCGAGAATGTCCGCAGCGATACCATTGACCTGCTTCATTTTGATATTCACCTTAATTTTAGAAATATTACAACCCAAAACATTTCGGGGTACAGCAGAATCCATTTTACTCCCAAACAAAACAACATCAACAGTATCAGTTTAGATTTATTAAAGTTTACGGTAGATTCGGTGGTATATAAAAACGGTAATAATCTTAGCTATCAATACAATGACACTTTGTTGGTTATTAGCCTGCCCACAGTATTAAATACTACAGATACCACATGGATTGATGTTTATTACAACGGGACTCCCACACAAGATCCCTCCGGATGGGGAGGGTTTTATTTTCAGGGGAATTACGCATATAACCTGGGGGTTGGCTTTAGTGTAGACCCTCATACCTTTGGGCGCGCATGGCATCCTTGCTTTGATAATTTTGCCGAGCGTGCAACATACCATTTTAATATACTAACGCGTGCAACAGATGCCGCATATTGCAACGGGGAACTGCAATCAAAAATGACAACAGGTGCTGACAGTGTTTTGCACGTATGGCATTTGAATGACAACATCCCCAGTTATCTGGCATCCGTTGCGGTATCACCTTACACCCACGTATTATGGAAACATGTAAGTTCGGTTACCGGAGACACCATACCTGTCTGGTTGATAGCCCAGCCATCGGATACAAATAACATGAAGACATCTTTTCAGAACATTGGAGTTGCCATTGACGGATTTGAATTTCGTTACGGTGCGCATCAATGGAATAAAGTAGGCTTTGTGCTGGTCCCTTTTAATGCAGGCGCAATGGAACATGCCACCAATATAGCATACCCCCGTTCTACGGCAACAGGAACATTACTATATCAAACACTGATGGCACATGAGCTAAGTCATCACTGGTGGGGAGATTATGTAACTACTGAAAGCGCATCAGAAATGTGGATAAACGAAGGGATGGCCCGCTACAGCGAAGCTATTTTTATGGAAGCCCTGCAGGGTACATCAGGCTATAAAACCAATATTCTTGCAAATCATTTTGATGTGCTGCGTAATGCACACATTAGAGACAGCGGACATTATGCCTTAAACGCCGTGCCTCATTTATATACATACGGAGATCACTCATACAACAAAGGAGCCGACATGGTGCATACCCTGCGTGGATACCTTGGCGACAGTTTATTCTTTACAGGTTTAAAACATATTCAAAACCAGTTTCCACGTAAGAATATAAACTCACTGGAATTCAGAGACGCATTAATTTCGGGAACCGGTAAGGATATGACTGACTTTTTTAACGACTGGATTTTAAGTCCCGGTCAGCCTCATTTTTCAGTAGATTCCTTTGTGGTTTATGGCACAGGGCCTTATCAGATACAGGTTTTTGTAAAACAAACGCTAAGAGCACGCACAAATTATGCCCAAAATGTACCCCTGCAATTAAGTATGATGTACCCGGACTGGACGGTAAAAGACACTACAATAATAATGAGTGGACCTTTGTGGTCGTTTGTGATTCCCTCTCAACAAGAGCCCGTTTTTGTTACGATTAATCGCGACGACAAAATCAGCCATGCGGTTACTGCGCAGGAACGCATCATACAAAGCACTGCACTTTCAAACCTTACCCAGGCATTAATGAGTCTGGCACCTCAAACAGTTGCTGATTCTTCATTTTTAAGAATTGAACACCACTGGGTTGCACCCGATGGCTTTATCAATCAGCCAAACAATATGATTATTAGCCGGGAAAGATACTGGAGGGTTGAAGGAATTATTGCGTCGGGAACAAACATCAATGGCAGAATTGACATTAACGGCACCACAACAAGCGCCGGATATCTTGACAATGAATTACTGCAAGACATAACCGGTCAAACATTCACCGAAGACAGTATTGTAATGCTATTTCGTCCGGACAGAGCCACGAACTGGAGCGAGTATCCAACATATACGTTAAACACTCAGGGATCGGCAACCAACAGGATTGCTCAAATTACCATACAAAATCTTCAGCCCGGAGAATACACCCTGGGATATAGAACGCCCAGCGTTGGAATAGAAGAATTCAGAAAGGAAAATGCCGAGAATTTCCTGAAATTATATCCAAATCCGGCGACAGAAACCGTCTATTTTAATATTAATGAAGAAATAGATGCAGTTTACATCTACGATTTAACCGGGAAGCTGGTAATGCTTAGCATCCATAAAAAACAAGAAATCCCCGTAACAAGCTTGCAACAAGGGGAATACATTTTAATTATAAAAGACCAGCACGGGAACAAATACCAGGGTCGATTCGTGATTTCCAGGCCTGACTGAAGTGCTGTATTGATTATCAACATTAGTAATCTTAAAATTCAGCGCTACGGTAGCAAAAATGTTGCAATACACTACCCATCTTTGACCAAATTGGTCATTTTATGAAAAAACGAATTGCTGTTATTTGTGGTGGATTTTCATCAGAACATGTAATTTCAATGAAAAGTGCTAAAACAGTCTATAACCATCTTAATAAAGATCTGTTTGAGCCGAAACTGGTAATTATTGATAATCAAGGCTGGCGAATTCAAATAGAAGATAAGGAAATTCCTTTAAATTTGAAAGACTTTTCATATACCGATAAGGGCGAAAGACACGGCTTTGATGCAGCATTCTTAATCATCCACGGTACTCCCGGAGAAGATGGAAGACTACAGGGCTATTTTGACATGATTGGCCTACCCTATACCGGTTGTAACCATTTATCCAGTGCTATCACCTTCAACAAATGGTCGTGTAACACGCTATTAAAACAACTGGGTTTTAATTGCGCCGATTCTGTAATTCTGAGAAGACATGATGAAATTAACACTGCCGCAATCCTTCAGTCATGCGGATTGCCCTGCTTTGTAAAGCCCAATGATGGAGGTTCCAGTTTTGGTGTAACCAAAGTAAAAACGGAATCAGACCTGGTTCCTGCCATTTCAAAGGCATTTGAAGAAGGTACAGAAGTGATTATTGAAAGACAAGTTTCAGGCACTGAAATTACCGTCGGCGTGCTAAAACATCAGGGGAAGATTATGGCATTGCCGGTTACAGAAATTATCCCGGAAGGCGAATTCTTTGATTTTGCCGCCAAATATGAAGGAAAGTCGAAAGAAATTACTCCAGCCCGTTTACCGAAAGACATTTATAAACAGGTTAGTGACACTGCCGAAAGAATTTACAAATCATTAGGTCTTTCGGGAGTGGTAAGAATTGACATGATGGTACAGGATAAATCACCGTACATTATAGAAATAAACACTACTCCCGGCATGAGTGACGCCAGTATTGTACCCCAACAGGCTGCAAGAGCAGGAATAAAATTATCAGATTTATTTACGTCGATTTTACATCAGGCATTACACTAGAAAGATAATTGCGAAACTGATTGATTGCCATACGTCTGTGACTAATTTTATTTTTCCCGGCGGCAGACATTTCAGCAAATGTCTGTTCATACCCATCAGGAATAAATACCGGATCGTAACCAAAACCTCCTGAGCCTTTTATTTGCCTGGAAATGCTGCCATGTACACTACCCTGAAATAACACCTCTCCTTGTGGACAAATAAGTGCCAGGACGGTAAGGAACCTTGCACTTCTATGGTGAGTACCGCATAATGCTGCTAAGAGCTTGTTTATATTAGCAACAGTATTCTGTGGTTCGCCTGCGTAACGGGCTGAATGAATTCCCGGAGCTCCGTTTAGATAATCTACCTCCAAACCTGAATCATCAGCAAGTACCCAGGCATCAGGAAACATTGCTGCAATTGCCCTGGCTTTAATAAGCGCATTTTCCTCAAATGTGATCCCGGTTTCTTCTACATCACACTGTGCTGCACGTATATTCAATGTAAAATCGCTAAGAATTTCCTGAATTTCAGTAATTTTCCCAGGATTTGAAGTTGCCAGAATCAAATTCATTCCGTAAAAGTGCTTATTTCTGTTTAAATAATTTTAAAGATTTTTGAACCCAAAATAGAAAATTGGAAAATCAACTATCTATCTACGATGAATACCGTAGAATTTATCAACTCTCAAGGAATATATTTGATTCATAAAACCAATTTATTATGAAAAAACTAATCTACTCTACAGTTTTAATTACGTTAACAGGAACCATCCTTGCACAACCCACAACTAACAATACACTACCGGCCACAGGAAGTCAATCTACTCTGTATCAAATAACCGGAAGTATTACTCACGGTTCTTCGGGATCGGCCCAAAGCTGGGATTACAGCTCAGCAACTAACAGTGCGCTTATTACATATGAAGTTATTGGGCTAGGAGATTTAACAGGGACTGACTTGAGTACATTTCCTACAGCAAATTATTTTGTTGAATCATTTTATGGAGCAACCCCGCTGGGCGTAGACTTTAAAGAAGTAACTACCACAAGGCTGGCTTCACTGGGCAGCAGAGGAAGTGGCGGGAGTTATAATGTAAATAATATGCCTATCTACAGTTATGAATACGGAATGAATCTGAATGACAATTTCACATTTGCCTTCAATAACGGTGATATCTTCAGGACTGTAACCTACGATGCATACGGAACCCTTACTACTCCTTACGGTACCTATAACAATGTAATCAGGCTTCAAACTACCGAAACCGGTGTGGGCGCAACCACTGATGTTCTTTACACTTACTATGCTACTGAACCTGTAATGCATTCTGTTATGAATTATGTAGTTCAAACAGGCGGAGGTACGGCAAATAAATTTTTTACCGCATACACAAACATGGTAACCGGTATTGAAAAACCTGAATCTTCGTATAATTGGAATGTTTATCCAAATCCGGTTGAAGATGTATTAAAAATAAATTCAACTGAAATTAAAATTCAAACAATTGAAATTCATAACTTATTAGGTGAAAGAGTATATGGCGAAAATGCCCGGACCGGGGAGGTAATAAGTATTGATGTTGAGAGTTTTGATTCAGGAATTTATTTTGTAAGCATTACTGATGATGAAAACAAAAAATATGTTGAAAAATTTGTAAAGCAATAATTAATGCGGATTTTCAAGAACAGGTTTCATGGCCCGTCCGGACACATTCAGATGCTGTTTTTGGAAATCCCCATTAGTACAACAGACCGGCTTTTCTTTCAGATTCCACTCTGCAGTTTTACTGATATTAAGTTTATTGCGGTATCCAAAGACGCATATTCAAATACCCGTATGACAAGTACTTCATTTACTATTCCAAGCTCCACTCTCCACTTGTCCTGTATACCGTACCCTTAAAAAATGATACCGCCTCTCCTATCTGATTCCTGACTTCTACCTGATATACTCCTATCTTCTCAGTCAGACTTACCTCTTTTACAAAAGCTGTTAATATATCACCTTCTCTTACGGCACGAACATGCGAAATAGAAGTCTCTACACTGACACATTTCTTCCCGTGTGTATTGGACGCAAAAGCGAGTGCTGTATCTGACAAAGAATATGTTATACCCCCATGTGCAATTGAAAACCCATTCAACATTTCGTTGCGCACGGTCATTCGCAACTCGCAATAACCGGCATCCAGAGCCACCCGTTCAATACCTAGCCAATCGCTGAATTTGTCGTGATTCCACATTAAATCAACTATTTTACCTGCCTTTTCCTTGTTCGTCATATTGCGCTAGCTGACTGCTCAGTATAAAAAAATTTGTTTTGAGACGCCATCTGCCTGAGCAAAGGACTGCATCGGTAGCGATCCTCACGATACGTTTCATATAAACTATCCATCTTATTTACGCACCATGGAATGCCTGCCTTATCTGCCCATGCCAGTAAGCCCAATGGATAATTTACACCTTTAACCATAGCCAGATCCACATCCTGAGCACTTGCAATATTTAAGTAAACCGCATCAGCAGCTTCATTAATCAACATTACAAGAATTCTCTCCAAAATATAGTTACCTAAGGACAATTCCTTTACCGGAGCTTCTATTACTGCACCTTCAGAATAATCATAATATCCGCGACCACTTTTTTTGCCAAGCCATCCTGCCTCATTCAATCGTTTCTGTGTAAAAGAGGGTCTATATCTGGGGTCAAAATAAAATGCTGTCCAAACACTTTCGGTAACGGCGTAATTCACGTCGTTTCCAATAAAATCCATCAATGTAAACGGACCCATTTTAAATCCGCCCAATTCAGTAAGTGCCCAATCTATTGTAGCAAAGGAAGCAATTCCTTCTTCATATATTCTCAATGCTTCGCCATAATACGGGCGGGCAACGCGGTTAACAACAAATCCGGGTGTGTCCCTGGCAACAATGGTAACTTTTCCCCATGTCTTCATCAATTCATTGGCCATGTTCAGCAAATCCTTATTGGTTTGAATCGCAGGTATTACTTCTACCAATGGCATTAATGAAGGCGGATTAAAAAAATGCAGTCCCATCACCCTTTCAGGATGATTACAGGCTGATGCAATGGATGTAACACTCAGCGATGAGGTATTAGTGGCAAGAATACAATCCACGTCTACAATCTTTTCAAGCTCAGCAAATACAGTTTGTTTAATGGCCAGATTTTCAACGATTGCTTCAACTATTAATCCGCAGTCTTCAAATTCGTCCAGCGCCGATATTCCGGAAATTCTACCCAGAATCCTGTCGGCCTCTTCTTTGTCACACTTGCCTTTTTCAACCAGGGATGTGTAGATTATTACCAATTTATTTAATGCCTTATCCACTGCTTCTTGTTTATTGTCATAAAGCAAAACTTCATGTCCGGCTGTGGCAGCTACCTGTGCAATTCCAGTTCCCATAGAACCTGCACCCAGAATTCCTATTTTCATTTGTTTGATCTTTATATTCCTTTAAATACAGGTTGTCTTTTCTCTAAGAACGCAGTTACGCCCTCATGATAATCTTCTGTCTGACCCGCCTTTTCCTGTAATTCGTGCTCCAGGCTAAGTTGTTCGGTAAGGTTATTTGTTAAACTCTTATTCAAGGCTTTTTTTGTGAGCCACAACCCCTTGGTGGGCATTGATGCCATTTTAGTGGCAAGTGAAAATACCTGTTTCTTAAAGATATCGTCAGCATACACCTGGTATATCATTCCTAATCGTTCGGCCTCTGCAGCGCTTACTTTATCTGCTGTCATCATTAAGGCTGATGCCTTTTGAAAACCGATAAGGCGGGGAAGAAAAAATGTTCCGGCACTATCAGGCACCAGACCTATCTTGCTGAAAGCCTGAATAAAAGAAGCTGATTCTGCAGCTACAACTAAATCGCAGCATAGGGCCAAATTTGCACCGGCGCCTGCAGCTACACCGTTCACTGCCGCAATTACCGGCTTGTGCAAATGGCGAATTTTCTCAATCATCGGGTTATAATGCTCTGAAACTATTTTCTCAAGTTCAGGTCCCTCCGGATCCATTACTTCGGCAAGGTCCTGACCGGCACAAAAGGCTTTCCCCTCTCCGGTAAGAACTACCGCTCTCACGGTCTCGTCTTCTTCGGCCCGATCCAGTTCAGCCTGTAGCTTTAATGCCATTTCACGGTTAAAACTATTAAATTTCTCCGGCCGGTTCAGCAGTAAAGTCATTACTCCGTCTTGAAAATGAGTAAGGATTGTCATATTGATTCGTTTTGAGGCAGTAAAAATAACGGAAACTCTCTGATAAACTTACTTTATCCTGCCATTGTTTTAACGCACTTAAAAAAACTTTCTATCAGTGGCACCAAACCAGGCTTGATTTTAATGAGCTATACCAATACTTTTCTACGTATTACAAATTCTATCTGGCTCGTAATAAGACAAAATTCCTAATTTTGATTTACCATGCGAATACTAAGAGCCGGATTTTGGATTTCATTGATTCCCCTACTTTTGATTATTCCGGCATTTGCTCAAATTGAATTACCCGCCAGTATTCAGTCCCAGGTAAAAACCATTCAACAGAAACTAAAATCGGAAAAGTCTGACACTGCCCAAATGCGATTACTCCTGGCATGGGATGATCTGATTTATGATTACGACCCTGTAACAGATGAAAATCTGAATCGGCAAATCTTACATATTTACGAAAAATCAGATAATAACACATCAGGTTCTCAAGTAATTATAATGAAAAAGTATGCTGCACGTGCCTTTAACAATCTTGGTATTATATATAAAATTCAGGGAAAAAAAGCATTAAGTGTAGAATATCTGAGAAAAGCGATAAACCTTAATATAGAAACCGGAGACAGTGTTCGCATTGCTCAAAACCTCAATAATCTGGGCACTACCTTTCTTGCAAACGATGAATTGGACAGTGCTCTATATTTATTTAGTAATGCCCTTAAGATTTACGAACAGCTTGGTATGTATAAAAGACTTGGGCTCATTTATGAGAATATGGGCATGATATTACAAAAGACAACCAATTACCCACTTGCTTACAAATACTATCTTCAGGCACTTAAAACGGCTGAGGCATCAGGAGATTTCCTCAGAAGCGGTAAAGTTAAATTTCACCTAAGTCTTATTCTGATAGAACAGGGTGATTCCGCCAGAGGAGTTTCAGAGGCTTATTTGGCCTTAAAAATTATCGAGAAGTTTGGTTCACCGGATGATAAAGCCAGTGCTTATACTTCCTGTGGCAATTTTTTGCCAAAAAGCGAAATAAAAGAAATCATCAAACTCTTAAAAAAAGCATCCAATATTTATCGCGAACTTAACGATCAAATGAACCGTTCTACAGCCATGAGTAATCTTGCTATTTTTTATAAGAGGACTAATCAACTGGACAGCGCCTTAATTACCATTGATTCAGCAATTAATATTCTTGAAGAGAAATTCAACGAAAAGGGTTTTATTCACTCTTACTATGTAAAATCACAAATTTTTCTGGCAATGAACCGCCATGTTGACGCACTCTTTTGGGCCGATAAGGCCTGGAGGACGGCTCAGGAATTAAAAGATAATTATACGTATTTTAATCTTACAAACCTGCTTGCCGTAATTTACAGCAAAATGGGAAATTACAAATTGGCCTATGAATTTTCGGTACTTGAAAATCAGTACGGCGATTCTGTAAGATCAGAGAAAATAAGAAATGACTTAATTTCACAGCAATTTAAATTTCAGATAAAACAACAAGCCGAAACGGACAGCATCAAGGCCATTCAAATGAAAAAGGTGAGTGATGCAGAAATTGCGCGACAAGATGCAGAAATTTCAAAGAGAAAAACTCAGCAATATATATTAATTATAAGCCTGTTATTCGTTGTTTTTGTTACCTTTTACACTGCTTACAGATTTAGAATAACACGCAAACAAAAACGAATTATTGAATCGCAGAAACAGGAAGTGGAGATTCAAAAACATGAGGCTGAAATTCAAAAAGAGCTCGTTGCCGAGAAGAACAAGGAAATTATTGACAGCATTCAATACGCCAAACGTCTGCAGGAAGCCATATTACCCGGTGAAGCGGAAATGCAGAAAACGCTGGCAGATTATTTCATGCTTTACAAACCTAAGGACATTGTTGCAGGCGATTTTTATTGGCTTGAAAGTATTCAACAAGAAAATGATAGTGTTATTTTGTTTGCCGTAGCAGATTGTACCGGTCACGGAGTTCCCGGCGCGATGGTGAGTGTAATCTGTTCAAATGCACTCAGCAAAACTGTACTTGAAGATAAAATTCTTCATCCTGACGAGATTCTAAACAGGTCAAGGCAAATTATCAGCCAAAAACTACAGCGTTCAGGCGGGAATCTGAGAGATGGTATGGATATTTCTCTTATCAGGTTGGTTACAACGCAGAATGGCGCTGAGATTGAATATGCCGGAGCTTACAACCCATTGATTGTTATAAGAAAAAATGGTACTCTTGAAGAGTTTAAAGGAGATAAACAAAGTGTTGGCTATACGGAAAATCCTTTACCCTTTTCGCTAAAAAAAACAACCCTTGAACCGGGTGACTTGCTTTATTTGTTGTCAGATGGATTTGCCGATCAGTTTGGCGGCCCGAAGCATAAAAAACTGAAAAACAAAAATTTGTACGAATTTCTAATAAAAATTCACACCTCACCACTGCATCAACAACGAAAACATTTGCTTGAATTCTTTCTAGATTGGCAAGGAAGCCTGGAACAGGTTGATGACGTTTGTATTGCCGGCATTCGAATTTAAACCAAAGACATTCACTTTTTCGAAAATGCTCTACTCTCAATGTAAACTCCGTCAACGTATGGATTGATTGCCTTAAACGAAGCTTCAATACTGCGAATTTCGGCCTCAATATTTTCAGCACTCAGTGTATCGGCAAAAACGATTTCAAGCGCCACAAGAATTTTGGAAGGTCCGAAATACAGGGTCTGAGGTCTGCTGAAAACTTTAATATTTTTGTTGTTATGCAATATCATTTCCAGTTTTTGAAGTTCATGGGGTTCCATGCCCTCCCCAATCAAAAGCCCTTTACTTTCAGCAACTAAGAAAACTGCAACGCCACACAGTATTAAGCCAATAATTACAGCAGCAATAGCATCAGGATATGGGCTTCCAGTAATATTCCCTGCTGTAACACCAATTAAGGCAACTATCAAACCCAATAGAGCTGCACTATCTTCAATTAAAATGGCAAACCCTGAAGCATCTTTGCTCCTTTTTACAGCAGTAATTACGCTTTGTCCCTGATGACTCTTCTTAAATTCCTTCCAGGCAACCCCAAACGATATCGTTTCCAAAACAATTGCAAAAACCAGAACTCCGTAATTCCAAAGAACATCACCTGTTTCATGCGACGGGACCATCAAATGGTGAATACCTTCATACAGAGAAAATGCCCCACCCAAAGCAAAAATTAAAACTGCCACTATCAATGCCCAGAAATATTCCTCCTTTCCGTATCCAAAGGGATGCTTCTCGTCAGCTGTCCTGTTTGATCTTTTCTTCCCCACCAACAACAGGATACTATTTCCTGAATCAACTACACTATGTATCCCTTCAGATAACATAGCAACACTGCCGGTTACAGCTGCAGCCGTAAATTTACCTGCTGCAATGCCCATGTTGGCAATAAATGCGCCTACAATTGCTCTATTTGACCCACCTGCCATTTCCGGCAAAGTTATCGTGAAAAAATATAAATCTGTCGAATGTTTAATATGTCTTAAAAATATTTAATATCTTGCCTCTCCAAATCGCAACAAGACCATAGCAAATTATATTATATGAGCAACTTACCATTAAAATTTATAAGGTCATTTATGGCACTTACATGTTTGTTTGCGATAAAATACGCATCTGCCAGTCACGTACCCGGTGGTAACATTACATACGAATGTGTAGGTCCCAATCAATATCTGGTTACACTTACGCTTTTTGAAGACTGCGGAACGGCCTTTGAGGGAAGTGGCAACCAAACGCTTACTGTAACCAACGACTGCGGTTTTTCTACGCCCACCTCATTGTCGCTAACCAATATCATTTACCAACAGGAGGTATCTCAGCTATGCCCTTCGCAGATTATAAATTCTGAATGCAACGGGGGCGCTCTACCCGGTATCTGGATGCACCAGTGGCAGACTACTGTTACTTTGCCCGGACCCTGCGATTCATGGACTTTTGCATACAGTTCATGCTGCCGCAATACCAGTACTAACGTGAACGGACAGCCCGGATATTATTGGGAAACCACCCTGAACGATGTTGACGCACCTTGTAACAACTCCCCTTTTATTACCGCCCAACCAATCCCTTATGTCTGTGTAAATCAACCTGTAAACTACAATCTTAGCGTAGTAGAACCCGACGGACATCTGCTTAGTTTTTCGTTAATTGGCGCCCAAAGTGCTGCCGGAACTGTTGTTACATACAATGGCGGCTACTCAGCTGCAGCCCCTATTCCGGGCATCACCATTGACCCGCTTACCGGCCAAATTAACTTTACCCCTACTTTAGTAGGTAATTATTTTGTGGCTGTATTGATTGAGGAATATGACGCAAATGGCAATCTTGTAGGAAGCGTTATACATGATATTCAAATTGAAGTAATTAACTGCACCAACACCAATCCACTTCCTGCTGCCGGCATTACTAACGTAACCGGTGCAGCCAATCTGGTTAATCCTAATACCGTTGAGGCCTGCGAAGGCAGTAGTTTCTGCTTTGACGTGGTATTTACCGACCCTGATGCAGCTGATATTCTTACTGTTACCTCAAACATTGCCTCCGTACTTCCCGGCGCAGTATTAACGCTTTCAGGCACGAATCCGGTAACTGCTAACATTTGCTGGACAGTTCCCGGGGGTAGCCCTTCTTTCCTTTCCATTGCTTTAACTGCAGAAGATAACGCATGTCCGATTGCCGGGCAAAGTACCTTCCCTGTTGGAATTGACATAATAAACAGTACAACCGTAGGACCTGACATTACGATTTGTGCAGGACAGGATACCGCACTTTTTGCCAGCGGTGGTTCTATTTTTAACTGGACAGCATTGAGCGGGGATCCCATAAATGTTGGTACTAATTTTAGTTGCAACCCTTGTCAGGACCCAATAGTTAGTCCTTCTGTAACTACAACCTATGAGGTTATCAGCGACCTTTCCGGAACCTGTACCAATAAAGACACCATTGTGGTGAATGTTGTACCCGATTTTACATATACAGTTACACAAAGTTCTTCAACGTCATGTCTGCTGGATGATATATATCTTGATATTACACCCTCCCCTGCCGGTGCCTATACTTACAACTGGACTCCCGGTACCGGTCTAAGCAGTACCACAGCTTCCAATCCTGTTGTAAATCACTCCACACCCGGTACATACACCTACGATGTTACCATTACTTCCCCTGATGGCTGTATTAAAACCAATCAGTTGAGTGTTTTTGTTGCAGCGGCATACGCACCTCAAATTACTGCTGTCATTTCAGATGACACGGTTGCATGTGGTAACCTTGTAAATCTAAATGTAGACTTACTGGGTGGTGTACCCGCCAGTTGCGGCCCCAGCATGTCGGGAACCTGCGTTGGCGCTACTACCGGCACTACCGTTGGTACCCAAACCAGTGTTGGTACAAGCACCGGCGAACCTTCCCCCTATAGTAATTATTATGCAAATGCCCGACATCAATATTTGTTTCTGGCATCAGAATTACAGGCTGCCGGATTTGTAGGAGGTAAAATTAACGCCATTGAATGGGTTACCACTGCTCAAAACGGAGCACAAAGCACCTTTATTAACTATCAAATTAGCGTAGGTTGTACTAATCTTACAAATCTTACAAGCACTTTCCAAACCGGTCTTACTCAGGTATATGGCCCACAAAACACCACTGTTGTACTGGGAACGAATACACATAATTTCTCAACAGCCTACGACTGGGACGGAACGTCGAATCTGATTGTTGAGGTGTGCTATGACTGGACAGCACAATATCAATATACCTACAACTGGTCGGTAGGACTCAGCAATCCGGGATTTACAGCCGGCTTATATTACCGCAGCGATGGCACTGTAGCATGTCCACAGCCCACCGGAACTACAGTTACTACCCGACCTGTTACAACCTTCCTGACTTGCCCGACAGAACCAGATCCTGCCAACTATACTTACAGCTGGACACCCTCAACAGGTAGCAATGCAGTTGTTTCACCTGCTACTCAGGCTACCGATGCATCGCCGCAGACACCTACCTGGTATTATATTACGGTAACAGATATTAACGGGGGCTGTACTGCAACAGATAGCGTATCAGTATTTACCAATTGTTGCGACCCTTCATTCCAACCAACCCTTACACAAACTAATATTGACTGTAATGGTGCCAGTAATGGTGAACTTACAGCAAATCCAATTGGAGGTACCGGACCATATACCTATCAGTGGAGTACAGGTGCTACCACTCAAACCATCAGTGGACTTGCACCGGGAACCTACCTGGTAACAGTGCTTTCTGACACCTGCCCTGTATACCTAAGCGCAACCATTACAGAACCAGCACCTTTCGTTGTTACTGTTGTTACTGAACCCTCATGTCAGGGTCTGAGCACCGGCACAGCAGACATTAGTGTTTCGGGAAGCAACGGAGGTCCATGGCAATTTAGTATGGACGGTGGTACCACCTTTGTTAACGACTCATTATTTACCTCTCTGGCTTCAGGAAACTACAATTTGGTAATTACTGATGGAACCGGGTGTCAATATACTGAAACAGTGAACGTACCTGAAAGTATTCCTCCTTCCATTAATTCCCTTACAATAGTTAACCCAACTTGTGTGGCCAGTGTGGGCTCAATTACAGTGAATGCAACGGGTAACGATGCGCCCTTTAACTTCTCGTTTGACGGGGGTACTACTTACGGTGTAAATTCAACTGCCGCTGGTCTTGCCATGGGAAGCTACGATATTGTGGTTCAAAACTCATGGGGCTGTATTTCAGATACAACTATCTACATTGCTCCTCCAATTCCCACAATTACAGCAACGGTTACCGATCCAACCTGCGGTGTTAATAATGGTCAGATTCAAGCTGCTGTTTCTTCAGGAACTCCGGCATATCAGTTTAGTTTTAACGGCGGAACCACTTATCAGGGGTCTTCACTTTCCTCAGGGCATAGCGGAGGTTCCTTTACAGTGATAGTCGTGGATGCCGGTGGTTGCAGCGATACCGTAAATGTTACTATGGAAAGCAATGCTGTACCCGTTGTAACTATAAACTCGGTAACATCTCCATTGTGTGTAGGACAGTCGGGTTGCGTTGATTTCAGCGTTGGTAGTGGCGTTGCACCCTATACATTCGACTATGGTGACGGAAGCACTCCGGGTACAGCCACCACTTATTGTGGTTATGATGCCGGCAGCTATACCATTGCTGCTTTGGGTGACAACGGCTGCACAGGTACCGCAAATATTACGGTAAATGCACCAGATACTGTAGTTGCTGTATTTTCGGCAACTCCTACATCCGGAAATCCTCCACTCACGGTAAACTTTATTAATGGCAGCACAGGTGCCACCGCTTACGACTGGACATTTGGTAACGGAAATACATCTACCAGTTCAGATCCAACAGTTGAATATATTATTGATGGAACTTATCAGGTAATCTTGGTAGCTTCTAATACAAACGGATGTACTGATACCGCTACGGTTACAATAACGGTAATAGGTGTAAGTGCAATGGTAGTTCCTAATATAATTACTGATAATGGCGATGGCGCAAATGACGCCTTCAGGGTTGAAGCTGAAAATATTGATGAATTTGAATGTACCATCTATAACCGCTGGGGAAGTATGGTGTACCAGTACACTGATGTAAACGGCAGCTGGGATGGAGAAAATCATGTTGACGGAACATATTTTTACGTTATTAAGGCTCTAGGTCGAGACGGAGTACAATACGATTTAAATGGAACGGTTACACTGATGAGGCCATAAATTCACCTGCATTATAGATAGGAATATTCTATTCGAAAACTTTTGTGATGGAGGGGTATAAACCCTTACCAAACCATGAATTAACCGATTTTCTCCACAAGTTCCCAGTGGAATAAGTCAAATGCGTTGTGCTGTATCAAAATAATTCAGAAGTTTGGCAATTCCATGAAGCCCGGCAAAAGAATCATCAGTATTGTTTCATCAAATCCATACGGTGACCGCAGGGTATTGCGATGTGCCGGAGCGCTTGCCGAATTTGGATATGACGTTTGCATTGTGGGCAGGGTCACAAGCCAGTTTAAAGAAAAACCAGAGGCTGTTTTTCGTATTCGCAGGCTCCAACTATGGTTCAATAAGGGTTTTTTGTTCTACGCCAATCTCAATATCCGCTTGTTTTTTTTGCTTTTATTCTCCAGATACGATATCATTCTTAGTAACGACCTTGACACCCTTTGGCCAGCACGTTGGGTGAGTAGAATCCGTCGTAAAAAGTTAGTATACGATACGCATGAGTATTTTACGGAAATGGCCGAATTGATTGAAAATAAGAGAGTACAGAGATTTTGGAAAAAACTTGAAAACAAATTACTTCCGGGACTTAAACACGTTTACACAGTAAACAAAAGTATTGCAGAGCTATATAGCAAAGAGTATAACCTTAAGGTAAAAGTAGTCCGCAACATTGCAGATATTAGAAAAATAAAATCCTATGCTAACAGGAATGAACTGGGTTTACCTTCCGATAAATTCATAATGATTTTACAAGGCACGGGTATTAATATTGGACGTGGTGGTGAACAGGCTATAGAAAGTATACAATCAATATCGGGCTGCCTGTTATTAGTAATTGGTTCAGGCACTGCCATTGAGACCATGAAAGCACTTTGCAGACAACTAGATATTGAATCGCAGGTAAAATTTTATCAACCCATGCCTTATCAACAAATGCTGGAGTACACACGGGCTGCAGATTTAGGTCTTTCTTTAGATACCCCAACTAATTTGAATTATAAGTACAGTTTGCCTAATAAGCTCTTTGATTATATTCATTCAGAAACACCCGTATTATCCGTGCGGTTACCAGAAGTTGAGCGCATTGTGAATGAGTTCAATTGCGGAATTTTAATTGATAACAATGCACCTGAAACAATATCAAGAAGTGTTCTGGAACTACAATCATCACCTGAACTACTATCCAGATTACGTATGGGGTGCAGGACTGCTTCCGCAACACTGACCTGGGATAAAGAGAAGGAATACCTGCGGGAAATTTTCAAAGATGTTTGAGCAGATTATAGTCAGAGAACAAATGCACCCTGGTTTATATTAAATTAAAAACCAACAACTGAATAAAGAATAATCTTATCACTGTCGTTTAAATCTTCATCACAAATTTTCTTTCGGTTGCAGTTAAGGCATTATATTTGCAACACCACAAACCTCATTTAAAGACAACAACATGAAAAATTTTATCTACCTTTTATTTGCCGGGATAATACTTTTAAGTTCATGTGCAAGCGAACCTTCGTCGGATGTCAACCAAGACAGCATTTATGTACGATATGTGCTTGAATACAATGCGAACACGGATAAAACCTATGCGCGTGCTCAGTTCCGTTTTGGTAATGCTACCGGTACACTTTTGGAACTTACCGCACCTGCAACCATCAAATTCAATGGTGACGTACTTGCATGGAACAGTGCCCTTGCTTATTATGAAAAAGAATATGCGGGTCTTGTAAGCACCGGGTCTTTTTCATACACCGATCTTGATAATAACACTTTTAACAACACTGCATCCGTGCCTACAGCCACAACCATCCCATCATCACTTACAACAATCAGCAATTCTGCCGCTTATGACTTTATCTGGACAGGACCAGCACTGGGAACCGACGAAAACATTTGGTTACACTTTGACGGTTACAACACCACCGGTAGTGCTCAAACCTTTACCAGCTATATAGATAATGCAACAAGTATTATTTTACCGCTTAACCAGTTGCAATCTTTAGGTACAGGTACTACAACTATTTATATGGACCGGAACATTGAAACTGCACCTTTGCAGGTCACCAGTAAAGGAGGCATTGTTGTAGGTCGCTATAAAGCAACCAATAAGACCATAACAATTACGAACTAATTCAATTAAAAAAGACCCGGAGAGCCCACATGTGGGCTTTTTTTATTCTTTATAATGCAGTCTAATCAGTAATTTGTGTACTTCCGCCCAATTTGTCCATAATTTTAAGCGCCACGTCAAGCGCTCTAATACCATCTTCAAGAGAAACTTTGGGTTTGCGACCATCTTTTATTGCTGCGGCAAAATCTTTCAATTCTTCCATAATTGCATTCACAGGCTGAACGTCTGGCTTCTGAATTTCAATAATCCGCTTACCTTTCACCCCCATATCCAGTACCAGAGCGTAAGGATCGGGTTCACCAACAGATTCCGTCATTGAAACTACTTCCGCTTGTTTTTCAAGAAAGTCAACACTTAAATAAGCATCGCGTTGAAAGAATCTGATTTTTCTCATATTCTTCATACTTATTCTGCTGGCTGTAAGGTTGGCAACACATCCGTTATCAAAAGCAATTCGGGCATTGGCAATATCAGGTGTATCACTTACAATGCTAACACCGCTTGCATCTATTCTCCGAATATTACTATCCACCACACTTAATACAATATCAATATCATGGATCATAAGATCGAGCACTACTGAAACATCCGTTCCTCTGGGATTAAACTGTGCGAGTCGGTGTGTTTCAATGAACATCGGCTTATTTAATAGATGAGCTACTGCACAGAAAGATGGATTAAAACGCTCAACATGTCCTACTTGTACAACCATGCCGGCTTCCCTTGCCAATTGCTCTATGGATCTTGCCTCTTCCAGTGTTTGAGTCACCGGCTTTTCAATAAAAATGTGCTTAAAACTACGCAGAGCAAGTTGTGCACAGCCAAAATGATTCACTGTAGGAGTAACAATATCAATAGCTTCGCAATTTGATATCAATTCGTCTGCCGATGAATAATAACGAGTATCAAATTCGGATGCAACCTTTCTGCCCCTCTCTTCATCAATGTCGTGAATACCTATCAAATCAAAGGTTTCTCTTAGTTCTTTGATAAGTTTAATATGAATTTTCCCAAGATGTCCGGCACCCAAAACGCCAATTTTTATCATTGCATGGATTTTGTACAAAGGTGGTTAAAGAACGACATTTTAATTTTTCCCTTTGTTCAAATTATTCATTACAGGATGTTAATTCATTTCTGAAAGATATTCAGATTCGGATTGTTTGAATTTATCTTTGCAATATGATATCAGAATTTGAAGATTCATTCAGACACAAAGGGCTCCGAAGGAAATTACTGGAACATTTAAAATCCAAAGGAATATCGTCCGAAGCGATTCTTCAGGCAATGGATCAATTACCCCGTCATTTCTTTATGGAATCGGCGTTTGTTGAAACAGCTTATGAAGATAAAGCGTTTCCTATTGCTGCCGGTCAAACCATATCTCAACCCTACACCGTTGCCTTTCAAACCCAGTTGTTACAGGTTTCCAAGGGAATGAAAACACTGGAGGTTGGTACAGGTTCCGGCTACCAAACCGGTATTTTATGCCATTTGGGTTTAAAAGTATTTTCCATAGAAAGGCAAAAAACTTTGTATGATAATACTCGTCTATTACTGGACAGGTTAAAACTCAGGGCACGACTTTTCTACGGAGACGGCTATCAGGGAATTCCGGCATTTGCACCTTTCGATAGAATTCTTGTTACCTGTGGTGCACCCGATATACCCAAAGCACTTGTTGACCAATTAAAATCAGGTGGCCGAATGGTAATACCAATAGGCGATGGTCAACAGGAAATGATATTAATTACCCGTGACATCGACAACAAAATATCTATTAGTCAACATGGTACATTTGCTTTTGTACCCATGTTGGAAGATAAAGCAAAATAATTTTTCCTTTTTTTGAAACTTTTAAATAACACGCATCGTTACACGGTGAAAATTTTAACAATTTTCTGTGAAGATGTTAATAACTCTACTTTGCCAAACGAAGATTATAATTTTTACCTTTGCATAAATTCTCTCTAAATAAATAAGTAAAACCAAAACCAAAACAAATGAAAAAGCAACTATTGACAATTGCTGCAATTTGTGGAGTATCTGTAGCTTCATTCGCACAGGACGCTCCTACAAGTAAAAACGGGTATGTAGTTCTTCCTGAAGCTGGCGACTATGCCATTCAAATGGACGCTACTCCTATTTTAAATTTCGCCTTAAACGCGGTGAACATTATGAACAACACCGGCCAGACTGCTCAGCATCCTGGTTATGTAACCGGCTTCAGCCAGGTTCTTGTTGGTAAGTATTTCATGAGTGAAACTATGGCTATCCGTGGTAAACTGGCTATCAACACTGCCGGAACTACAGAGAAAAAATATGGTGATAATCCACTGACGCCAAGTGCTGCTGAACCAGAAAACGTTCTTATTTCAACTGAAAAGAACGCTAATCGTCAGGTTATCATCGGTGGTGGTGTTGAAATGCGTCGTGGTCACAACCGTTTACAAGGTTTCTATGGTGGTGAAGTTCTTATCGGTCTTGGAGGTTCTTCTATGAAGGAGACTTTTGAGATTGCATACGACAAAACTTCACAGGATTCCGGTTATGTAGCAGTAGGCGATAGCCGTACTCTATCTTCTAAATCAGGTCTTCAACTTACCTTCGGTCTTCGCGGATTCGCCGGAGTTGAATACTTTGTATTACCTAAAATCTCTATCGGTGCTGAATTCGGTTGGGGCTTCGGTGTAATGACTTCTCCACGCGGCAAAACTGAAACTGAATCTTGGAACATTCCTAGCGGTGGTACTGACGCAGTTGCTGAAATCAAAGAAACTGAAGGAAACTCTAGCATGAGCATGATGGGCTTCGGTGTTGATAACGGATCTTCTACTTTACTAGGTGGTTCTGCAGCTTTAACTGCAACTTTCCACTTCTAAGATTACTTGCTGAAATCTAATAAAAGGCTCCCGCTGGGGAGCCTTTTTTTTTATGCATACTCCAGGGCAAACTCATACTTTTTTTCTGCCGTTATTAACAAAAGCTGTTGTATAAC
>CAZDUI010000025.1:0-53215 GCA_964508605.1 uncultured Weeksellaceae bacterium
TTTGTTAAATTTAGTAAGGTTATTTAACCTGTCCTAATTTTCCAGACCACTACAATCCTCTTGTTTTAGCCCCGTAAAAGATGAGACATAAGGTGAACTTTCGGCTAACAAATTACGATAAGGTCTATATAACCCCAAACATTTATGGCCCAGCATATCAAGTGCTCTTTGACTATTTGGCAACCCATATTAGAATAGGAAGAGTAGTGGATATTGGATGTGGTCAAGGCAGAAATGCAATTCCGCTTGCGCGGCTTGGCTACCAGGTTATTGGGGTTGATGCTTCATGGGTTGGGGTGAAGCAAATGCTGTCCGTCACAAACAAGGAAAAACTAAGCGTTGTCGGTATTGTCGGTGATTTTTCAACATTCACCGATTTCCATGATAATGATACCATTCTGCTCGATGGCATTGTTGGTTTTGGTGAGAATGACTTGGATAACGAGTTTGCTTTCCTGAGGACTCTGTTTCAAAAACTGTGCTCAAATACGCTGGTGGTATTTGTTCTGCCTAATTCAACATTAGTTGAGGAGCGGCTCATTGACTTCTTATCTGAGTACAATCATTTTATCCAATTGGAGAAGAAATTTGAGCATCGTTTTGAAAGTGAGTATTACTGTGTTAGCGATACAATTAATCTTGTGTTGTTTAGCACGGTATTTAACCTTAATGTATAATTCTGGCAATAAGTGTGTTCATTTAATGAAATGAACTCGTTGTTGGTGCTATAGGTATAACATATTGTCCTTTACATAACTTTAATAATCATGGATTTAACTCTACAAAGTTGTTTCTAAAATTTCTATTTGACCGGTGCTGCCGTTCATTCTTATCCGGTCTCCGGTGTGAAGTGTTTTTAGCAAGCCTGTAACAGAAACAATACAGGGAATACCCATTTCACGTGAAACAATGGCAGAGTGGCTCAGAAGGCTGCCTTTTTCAACAATAATGGCCGAGACCGTGGGGAAAAGGGTTACCCAGCCGGGGTCGGTACTTCTGGTTACCAGTATATCACCGTTAAGACCGGGCACTTCAGTGGGATTTAAAACAACCCTTACTGTGCCTTCTACAATACCCGGGCAACAGCCGGTGCCATGCAATTCTCCTTCCAGCGGCAATTCCTTTTCCCGTGAAAAGATAAACCGGTCTGAAAAATCGTAGCCATAAGTAAAGAATCTTTCTGACGGAGGTTCCTGATAAATAAATTGGCTGAATTCAGCTTTTCTTATTGCTATCTGCTCTTTCACTTCCTCAGTATTCTGCCGGTGTGTGTTCAGTGCCAGGTTCATTAACTCTCCCAATTCCAAATAAAAAACATCGCGGGGTGATTCCAGAAAATGTAAATGGTGCAGTTTGTTGCCCAGCGCATTAAACATGGTACGCACCATACCAAAACCGCGGGTGCGCTCGTACCTCAGATTTTCGCGGGCACTTACGTGTGCACGTGCATTCCTCAATATCCAATGAAATAGCATTCTTTTTAGTGGTTTCCCTTTCAGGGCGGCCTTAACATCGGCTTCGGCAGACGTTCGTATCTTCTCTTCGGCTGTACCATTCAGCAACGAGTCGGTAATACCTTGACATACATATTGCTGTAATAACTCAATGTATTTTTCGGGATGGTCGGTATAGGATTCAGATTCCAGTTTTAATTCTCCAATGCATCGTTCCCCAAATCTGTGCAAATAATCGCAAATTGCGCGATATAACGATTCATAAACAGGGTCTTGCTGTAATGCCTTCCAGACATCTGTGGCACTTTTTTCCATGAACAATGTTTTGGCACCGGCATGACCCGCTATCTGTGTGGACAGTTTCAGCGAGAGGCGAATGGGCTCGGTAGAGATAATATCGTTGCTGCCACACAGCAAGTCGTTGTGCAAATTGGGGTTATGTTTTATTTGCAGTTTTACGGTTTGTTTTTGCAATACGCCAAACCAAACCATGGCAAAAAAGTCGTTGGTTAGCGGCGCTTTCCACTTTTTTAACAGGGTTTGCTCAAATACCCGGTAATGATGGGCAATTTCTTTTGTTGAGAGCGAACTGTAATCAATATTCTTATAATCTTCAATAATGCGGTTCAGGTGTTTTACAAACTTTCGGCGTGCAAAGGGAAGTGCAATTTCAAGGCGAATCATGTTCAGAACCATCATGAGTATTCTAAATTTTGCCTTTCTGCGGCTCATGGTGTATTTTTGGTTCAGGTGAAATCGTTCTTTTACCCCCATCATGGTTTCCATATAGACTGCATTCAGCGAATAGCCGGGAACCATGGCCAGCATTTTATACCAACTCAGCAGATTGTAATATACACGTCCCCGGACAAGACCCAGAGTATTGGCAAAAACATCACTGTTTTTTTGAACCACCGTTTTGCTAACCCCCAGCAACTGTACAAACTGCCGGTACACCGATTCGTACATTTTCTCTATAAACGAAAACGTAAGGGGTGTGGTAATTCCAGGATACGACTCAACAATATTGCTGTTGTCCCAAATCATATACTCGCCCTGAAAGGTGGTTACCGGGCGGGTTTGAAGTAAAAACAGTTCATGGTTATGAAATGCAAATTCTACGTCCTGGGGTGCACCCAGTTTGTGGTGCAAGGTTTCCAGTACCCTGCATACCTGCATTACCTGATGTTCGGTAAGACTGGGTACGGTTTGCTGCTCATCGGGAACCATTTCAGATTCAACGGCTCCTGATGTTGGATTGTACTTCAGCAAGGTTTGTTTGTTGCCGGCTTTGAACTGTATATTTCCATTTTCCACGCGCCAGGTATCGGCATCTATGGCGCCCGACACCAAACCTTCTCCTAAGCCAAAAACGGCGCTCACCACTTTCACGACCTGGTTGCCGGTTACGGGGTCTAAACCAAAGGCAACGCCGGAGGCATCAGACATCACCATTTTTTGTACAATAACGCTGATGCGTGGCTTTTGGGTAATACCAAACTGTTTTAAGTACGTAAGCATGCGCTCCGATTCGGCTGAATTTCTTACGTGTTCAATGGCTCTATGCAATCCGCTGTGCTGCACACCCAACAGGGTTTCAAATTGTCCTGCAAATGAATGTGTGCTTCCGTCTTCAACGTCGGCCGACGATCGTACGGCGTACAATCCTTTTGTATCTGCCATTTCAGGCCGGAATTCTTCGCCCGGCTTTAAAACAAAAAACGGGGGCACAGGAAACCCCATTTGCTGCAGCATCATCAGTTGTCGTGCTTTACCGCCCATTTTACCGGAAATTTTTACTGGTTAGATGTGAAAAGATTTCGGTTAAGAGAAGTATGCTTTTTATTTCAATTTCACGGGTATTCCTCAAATGGGATCCCGCTTTAAATTGTCGACAATTTGTACACGCAGTCAAATAACCGTCAAATAAGTAAGGTGTTGATAACAAATTTGATACAACCATTTTTTTGGCTGTAACGATTTTCCAGTCAAATAAAACTATGCCCATATTGGTTTTCAACTGAGATAAAATCTGAAGGTGTAAAGTACAAATTTTCAGTTTCAGTTCTATCAGTCTTGCTTCGCAATGCAAGAAATAAGTACTCACATTTTGCTTTTTTCCGGCGGCAAATCGATGATTCGTGTTGCCTATTTTGAGCTTTAGCCTACTGTTATTCATTTTTGGTGTTCTTCCATCATCTTATTTCTCACAACATTTCGGCAATTTTAGGGCCTCCGCCCAAAGTAAGATACATGGCAACTGTCCATAGCGCCGATGCATATTCAATGTATTTGGCTCTTTTGGGGGTATGTCTGGCAATAAACATCCAGCCCGGGGCGCTGCACAGTATAAAGAATCCCCCAAGAATTACCACCGATATAATACCGTAACCTGCATAAAACGATGCTGCCACAGCCACAATGAGGGTGCAAAACAGGGTCGCAATCCACAGCAAAGTTCCGCCTTTTGCACCATACATTCCCGAATACGACACTACGCCTTCTTCTTCGTTTTGCGGTGGTTTAATTTTGCGCCCGAATTCAAGTACAACACCATTCAGAAAGGATACTCCAAAGAAGAATGCAAGGCCGGGGTGTGGTGTTTCGTTTTGAAGCAGCCAGTCTAAACCACTTGCGTACAAATCAATTAGCGGAATGATAATCATATGAGAGGCTATATACATCAGCTGATGTGTTTTTAGCCATTCCGGAACGAAAAATTCTACCCGCATCAGCAGCAAATAAACCATTACCAGTGCGTATAGCAAAAACATTTCAGGATGCACCAGCGCAATCATTACAATTTGCAGTAAAACGGTTACAACTCCAACCAACATCAGTTCTCTGAGTGAAATTAATCCTCTGGGCACAGGCAGGTAGGTGCGGTATCGGGCGTCGTCGTGACGGTCTTTGAACTCGTCGAATATGCGAATCATAAAGAACAGTGTGGTGGTAACGGCCATTCCGGTAAGGTATTGGCTCCAGGGAATGAATCCGTCAGCTTCACGGCAAACGCGTGAGTATGCAATGGCTGAGAATGTAAATGCTCCAATCAGTACACCGTGAGCGAGAAACGGAAAACGCTCCTTCTGGTAAATAAAAAACCGAATCAGAAAGTTGCGGGTGTCCTTGCCGGTTTTTTCTCTTGAAGCATGATTCATGAATTCACCTGATTCGTCTGTTGTTTCCTACCCAATTGCTGATGAGCCTGCGCAAAATGGTCGGCCGAAATGGCTGCCGCAATGCTGATTTCACCGGCCAATGCAACAGCGCCGCATATTTCTGCAAATTTCTTAGCTTTTCCATGGCCGTAACAATCCATCATCTCAAGACATTCACGCTGAGTAGGCAATGATGTTCCTCCACCTACTGTTCCTACGATCAGGTTGGGTAGGGTAACGGTACAATACAAGCCACCTTCACTATTAACCTCCATGCGTGTAATACCTACAGCGGCTTCTGCAATACAAGCTACGTCTTGCCCGCAGGCCATAAACATGGCTGTCAGGCCATTGGCCACATGACCTTGTGCTCCTATGGAGCCGCTTTTTATTACGGCAAGGGTTGAGGCTTGCCAGTAGGCCGCCATCTTTTCTGGTGTGCTTTTCAGTACGTTAAGCACTATATCGCGCTTCAAGTGAATCTCACTGGTTACTTTCTTTCCCCTGACATTGGTAAATGCCAAAGCGGTTGCCTTTTTGTCGCCCGAGTAATTGCTTTCAATAAACCAATGTACCGGCTGTATGGGGGTATTGGCCAAAATATAAGAACAAACGGCGTGGGTGCAAAGGGTAACCATATTCTGTCCGGAAGCGTCACCGGTGGTGTATTCAAAGGTTACAATAACGCTGTTGCCTTCAACATTCATCTTAAAATCGCTCAATTGAGCATGATTGCTACATTTCTGAACTATTGAAACCAAAGCTTGCTTATTCTCGGCCACCCATACTATGAATTGACCAAGCTCTTTAAAATCGTGAAATATAAAAATAGGGCTCCGTTGTACCCCTTCAATAAGACATATTGAAGTAATCCAGCCTGAATCACGACAAGCTTTCATTCCGCGGTTATATGAAGCAACCAGAGCGCCCTCCGTAGTAGCCAACGGTATGTAATAATTGCCGTAGGCTTCACTGCCATTCACGGCTATAGGGCCGGCTATACCTGTTGGAATTTGTGTCATTCCAATGAAATTCTCAATGTTGCCAGAAAGTGCAGCATGCTGTTTGAAACTGTTGCCTTCTCCAAGAACCTTTAATTTAGATGATGTATTCTTACGAGCAAACTTTAATCGCTCTTTCTGTCCTTCTTCAAGATATGGATGATTCAATGGAACTGAGGGAGCAGGTGGAACTGGTTGGGCTAACCGATTTGCCAAATCTACAAATGTATTTCGTTCCTTAAATGATTCGATCACTCGATCCAATTTCTGACGATTGATGTTCATAATATATCTGTTTTGATACTGTAAAGGTATATGAATCAATCAGAAATTAGTGGCAAAAAAAACAAGATGGTTTCATTTGCCTTGCAAAAATTGCAATAAAATAGGGAAAAAAGGTTTTCTTTCTTTCACATTTGCAGTATTCCGTAATGAATAGAATTCTTAATATGATTCCGCTCTTTTCATCAGAATTTCTAGTGCCGGATAGCCTAGTGATTCAGCCAGATTTCGCGCTTCAAGTTGCCACATATCCGTATCGCGTTTCAGCTGCCATACATTGTAATTCGCCTCTCCTTTGTTCTGTCCGGTAATGCAAGTGCCATGTAAATGGATAAGAAGAGGAGTATTTTTATCATAATAGTTATTTTTCTTTAGCAAACACGTAAATTCCTTGCAGGTTGTTTGTGCTGAAAGAAATTCTTTTATTTGAGTTATCTACCGTAAAATTGGCGATGACAGTCCATTTTGATGTATCATTTAGAGTTTCAATATAGGAATCACCAGGGTTAGCTTCAACGTGATACACTTTATATCCTGAAGATGAATACCACGTGACATTCGGTTTTAATGGGAGGGTGATTGTTGCCGGCACTAGCAAGGGATTGTTATAACATTCAAAATAATTAATATCGTTATATAGATAATTAATGAAATAATGCGATAACAAATTTGCATCATCAAAAGAAGAATATTGATATAGTAAATAGCTTTGATTTGTTACGGCACCGGGTGGGATATTTACTATAACTAACCCGTCTTTAAAACTGTAAACCCTACCTTCACTACCAAAATTGATTGATTCCCCAGTTTCAAAATCGGATTTGTCGCAAGAAAATACTGCAACTAGTAATACAACCAAAATATATTTAGTTCCGTGAAACCTCAATTGTAAATGCTAATTGATAAATTAATATTCCTTTTATCCCGTTGGCCGGATGTACTTTAAGAAAACTTCTTTCAGCTGACATGCCCATGCCGATGCGTTTGTATTTAAATCCAGCATCAATGGCTATTGCGGGTATATAGGTCTTAAGAGCTGGGAATACTTCCGCGCCTGGATTGTCTGTATCGTCAAAATCGTTTCCAATATTTAACCAATGAGATAGAGCAGTTTGTATGTATATTTGACCGAAGCGACCTACGGTAGTTCTGGCGCCAATACCCATAAAATGACCGCCTACTACAAAACCTGAATATTGGATTGTCTGATATTCGTTTTCACTTACAATTTCATCCAAGGAGGCAGAAGACTGGATATATTTGTATGCATTATTGAATTTATATGTTTGAATAGAGGTGAATAAACTTAAATATGAATATATACGGTTTGATTTTGTTAAAGAACGTTTCAACTCTAATCCAATAAATGGTATTGGGGTTGTTGAAAAATCGCTTCTGTTAATTTTAACAACATGTTGACTAATTCCTTCGAAATAAGCATAAACTAGTTCAGGTTTATCCAAAATTATTGAAACCGTTCTTAATGTTAACCGGGTTGATCCTTCAAATTTCGTTAAAGTCATTCTTTCTTTATTCTTTACTGAATAATTTACGCGTTTTGCCTTTATTTTTTTATTGGTTAATATCCTGGATTTATATACACGTATCCCAAGGTTAAATAGTATCATTTCAGTTTGGTTGCCAAAAAGTCCATTTGGGTCGTATTGATTAAAAGAGCTAGAATAAGAAATAGATGCATATCCTACGCCATACTGTATTCCTGCTTCAGCTTTTGCAGATAACATTGGTTTGTTTGTATGCCATAATTCTCGGAAAACATTTGTTAATATTGGTTTGTCCTTTTCATCTAAGGAGTTAACGCTCCAAGTTGAATTAATTCCTAATTTAATATATGGCTTTAATTTACCACGTGGTCTAGTAACGCCTATATTCACACCGGATATAAAATTGTTTTGTACGATGGAAAATCCATCGTTTGTTTCAAAATTGACTTTCGAAAATCGAAGCTCGGGTTCGATAAATAGAAATTGTTTTGTATAGAATCGTGCGTAGAGATAAGGAAAATCAGCTCGAACTTGATCTCGTTGTTTTATTGTATTCAGAAAATACTCGTCTTGATAATCGCTTTTATAGTCGAGCAAAACCGACTTGTTGAGAAGCCATTTGTTTTCAGACAGTACCGGCCATCCAAGGCAAATTTCGTAATACTGTCCTGCTGTTACAGTGGGTAAAAATAATAATATTAAGGCAAAAACTCTCATTTCATTTCAAAGTCATTTTTAAGATTTTCTATTCTTCCGCTTGGTGATTGATTGCCTTGTGTCAGATTTTTGACCGTTTCATATAAGTAATATTGTAATTCTGAAAGATATATATTCCTATCCCCGTTCAAGTCGGCAAGAGATTCTTTTAGGCCTTTTAAAAGTGCATACGTGAAAACACCATTCTTCCACTTAGATCCTTCTAATGCGAACTCGGTTCCGCCGGCACTCGAGACAACCGATAATCCTTTTGTCAAGCCAGCATCGATAAACAACATCCGAGCTAGTTCAAAACTTTCTTGAGATTGAGCATCAGATGCAACTGCTTTGACGCTACTTCTGAACACCACAATATCTTCGTCATTTGCTTGACTTATTGTATCCAAGGATGTGTATTCCTTGTCAATTTCACCACTATGACATGCATCAAGAAATAGGACTTTCTGTCTGCTGGGAATATTTTCCAATAAATTTACAAGGTCTTCATACTTTATTCCTCCGTGATCCGGGTTGTTAAAATCTACTTGATAAGTCGATAGAAAATAATCCAATTTTGCGTTTAAAAGGCCATGTCCACTATAGAAAACATATATTCTATCATGGATATCGGCTGTTGATAGAAATGATTTAATCCTTTCCATTAAATTAGTATTTACCTCAGTGTCGGTAATGCATAATGTCTTTGTGTTCCGCTGTTTTTTAAAATACACCGTGAGGTCTTTTGCATCTTTTGCCGCGTAATCGAGATTGTATTTTTGTTCGTTATAAATGCCTGCCCCAATACTGACTACATATGTATTTTGCTTGTACCTGGTCTGATTGATTATCAAATACTCATTGCGTATTGATTTAATTCCTTTTTTATTGATTGCTTCAATAGAAATAAGATTTTTTCCTGCGTTTAATGAAATATTGAATGAAATTATGGTGTCTATTTTGTTTATGTTGTTGATTTCATATAATATAATTCCATTTGTTGATAAAATTATTTTATCCAAAACAGTTCCGCTTCCTTTAGCTTTAAATTGTGCTTGAATTTCATTTTGATTAGTTTCTATTGGTAACGGTACTACCAGATTGACAGTAGGAATTTCGTAACTGTCTATATTAAAATTTTCATAGGAAATTTTCCTTTTAGTCAGTGCTCTGCGATATAATGAGATTAACGTAGAATCAGCAAAAGGCATTTGTTCCATAACAAGATCTGGCCTGTTGAAATAGTAATCAAATTGTTCAATAGGTATGGCTTGATTATTTATGCTATAACTCATGCTACGAAGAGCTTCTTTTGATGCGAAATAATAATTATTATTAATGAAATAATAAAATCCGCGTTCGCCTGAAATCCCCATGTTTCCAATAGGCTCAAGATTTGTTGTATCAAATAGCAGTATGTTCCCTTCCATTGTTAGAGCTGCTAGGGATGAAGTGCCATTTAAGTATTGTGCATCAGTAACTCGAAAATGATTTGGAACAGGAACACGTCTTTTGGACGTCATGAGCTCGCCAGAATACGACAATCTTAATTTAGGATCCTTAAAGTTGCTCATGTTTTTTCGGGATTCAGCCGCAGAATCTAAAGGATTAATTAAGTCCGAAAAATTTTGACGTTCAGAATCTATTTTTTTATGCGATGAATACAATGAAGATTGAATTTGATTGGTTCTTGTATCCCACTTCCCTGCCCAAGATTCGTGATGCTTGCCGGGAAATCGCTCATATTTAAAATACAATTCGCGGTTATCTGATACACTGTCAATACTTGAGATAAATATGTCTGGGGAATTTCTGATACCTAGCTTGCTTTCCGTTGACACAGAGACGATGCGAATTGAATTTTCTTTTAAATTCCATCTTTTAATGATCCCGTCAGAATAACCGATGAATAGATAGTTTAGGTCACTACTATATAAGAATGAGGTCGCTTTGGGACTGGGTTGAATAAATGTGTTGATTAATTTTCCGCTAATAGTGTTAAATAAATATATTTGTCCCGATTTATCTGCAACAGCAAGTAGATCCAGCGTATTTTTTATTGTGGCGTAAGCTGTTATTTTTTTAGGAAGTGATGGATATTTTCTAAGGATTTTACCATTATAATTGTGTTCTGTTATTGTTTTTCCCGCAACAGAGATAATTCCGTGGTGCGTTGAGTATGTGAGATTTGAAAAATTACAAGAATCCAATTTATCCCATAAATATGCACTGGTTGTCTCGGTTATATATTTGCATTTTCCTATAGGTATATTTTTTTTGTCCAGATCTATTCGGTAATGGTTTCCATAATTATCCATTATATATAACTTTTCATTCACAGAAGTCATATTTTTACCATTAACTGTTCGTGGCCCTTTAACCAAATTTATATCTAATTTATTTTGTGTTGTATCTAAATCACTATAAAATAACTGAGAGGAGGTTCTGCGTTTATTAGGGGCTAAAATACCACCTAAATTGAGAAAAAGAGTCTTTTTGTCTTCCGATATGCAACCGCCAATGATATATCCTTCTTTTTCGGAAAATTTGTAAATCTCTGTAATCATTTTATTATTCGTAGATAATAAAAATATTTTTTTGTCAGTTAGTACGATAAAGTCATCATTAAATGGAATGTAATTTTTTTGAGCACCAAGTGGATATCCACTATAAAAAGATTTTCTGATTATGGAATTTACCACCGCTTTATTATAATCATAAGAATCTGGATCAATATTACGTAATGTTATATGATGCGCATTACTGCCTCCTGATATAATCCATTTTCCATCTTTACTAAAAGCTATCAGATTATGTGCTTCAACAATTTCCGGAAGAAAAGTGCGAATTTTACGAAATGATGTCATGTCCCAAAGTTCTATGGTGCCATCTGCCTCAATAGACGCG
This sequence comes from uncultured Weeksellaceae bacterium, assembly GCA_964508605.1. Classification (GTDB taxonomy): domain Bacteria; phylum Bacteroidota; class Bacteroidia; order Flavobacteriales_D; family CAZDUI01; genus CAZDUI01. Next base: position 11,004 of record CAZDUI010000025.1, read on the forward strand.
AGCAAAGTTCCATCCGGCGAAAAATCAAGACCTACTATATCCGTTTCAGGACTCGTAGTAATATTTAGTATTGGCGCCTGAGAGAATAAGAAATTTGGTATGCCACAGAAATATATTGCTAAAATGCAATATGTCAATATATTATATGGTAATATTTTTGGTATAAAAGTTGTCCTCAACACTATAGAATTTGAAAGATTCTTAAAAATCATAATAAAAAATACCAATTTTATCAAGAAAGTTGATTTGCTTCATCTGGCAAAGATACTGACGATAATTCATCTATGCAATACTTATAAATGAGTATTTATCTGTATGGCTGTGGGTTTATAATGCTGGAGTACAGCTAGTAATGTTTAATTTTTTGCTGCCGGAAGATTTTTTTAATTTTACTTTCGCAAATGTCGTTCATAAGTGTCTTTGCGTCTTTTGCATAGTCTGATGTAATTACTTTGTTCGGCTCCTTAATTTAGTCATGATGTTGGATCAAAGCATGAAAAGGGGACTTCTAAAAACCGTTCAACATAGTTTACCATAACTTATGCAGTTGCACTTTTGGTTTCTTTCCGCATCTTCAAAAATTGCTATCTGCTGTTTTTAAATGTCCCTAAAAGTAAATCAAAAGACACCCAATGTGAAAATAAATGGAAAGATTCCTATTTTTGAATTAATAAGAAGGATTTTATCCAAACTTTAGGGATCTGAGACGCTATAGGGCCGGCTATACCTGTTGGAATTTGTGTCATTCCAATGAAATTCTCAATGTTGCCAGAAAGTGCAGCATGCTGTTTGAAACTGTTGCCTTCTCCAAGAACCTTTAATTTAGATGATGTATTCTTACGAGCAAACTTTAATCGCTCTTTCTGTCCTTCTTCAAGATATGGATGATTCAATGGAACTGAGGGAGCAGGTGGAACTGGTTGGGCTAACCGATTTGCCAAATCTACAAATGTATTTCGTTCCTTAAATGATTCGATCACTCGATCCAATTTCTGACGATTGATGTTCATAATATATCTGTTTTGATACTGTAAAGGTATATGAATCAATCAGAAATTAGTGGCAAAAAAAACAAGATGGTTTCATTTGCCTTGCAAAAATTGCAATAAAATAGGGAAAAAAGGTTTTCTTTCTTTCACATTTGCAGTATTCCGTAATGAATAGAATTCTTAATATGATTCCGCTCTTTTCATCAGAATTTCTAGTGCCGGATAGCCTAGTGATTCAGCCAGATTTCGCGCTTCAAGTTGCCACATATCCGTATCGCGTTTCAGCTGCCATACATTGTAATTCGCCTCTTCTTTGTTCTGTCCGGTAATGTGATTCATTCGTTTTATTAGTTCAGAACCAAACAAATTCGCAATATTCTTCTCTTTAAATACAAGTGTTATACTGAATTTGATCAATTTTCTATTTTGAATTTGAAAACCTGCGTTCAGCATCATTACATCCGGGCAATTCACATCTAGGGTATCAATATTAAGTGAAAGATTTTGAAGCAACGGAGGAAATTGTAATTGTAGCAAAGAGGGAAAGGAATCTGCCGGCATAGCTGGTTTAAGACCAAACATCCAGCCGCCACCATCAAGAAGTTCTGCTGTGCAGGGAGATATTGCTGCCAATGAATCTTGCTTTGGTGTATTTGAATACTGCTCTGATTCAATATCTGAACATGAAACCATTGAGAGAGGCAGGAGAAAAAAAAGCCTACGCGGTAACCACAATCTGATTTTCACTTAAAATGGGTTTTCGTTGAAACCGTAACATCAGTTGGGCAAGTGCCGTAACATCTTTCTGGCAATAAATTACTATGCGGTCAAGGTCTTTTTCCTGCCAGTACACGCGGGATACGTCGGCACCGCTGATGTCATCCTTGGGTGTGGGGATGCCAAAAATATGTGTCAGCAACGCCAGTGAGGTAAAATGTTTATAGTCGCCGAATTTCCATAATTCCAACGTGTCTAGATGCTTAATTTCCCATGGCTTTTTTCCTTGAATATTCAGGGCAGATGGAAGTTGCAAACCATGTATAAACATTCTGCGACATATATACGGAAAGTCGAATTCCTTTCCGTTATGAGCACACAGCATGTGCTGGTCCGACTTAAAAAAGGCATCCACGGTATTTGTAAAATCCTGAAGTAGTTTCTTTTCATCGTCACCGTAAAATGATTTTATTCTAAGCACAGGTTCGCCGCTGCGCTGAGTGATGAAGCCACAGCTAATGCAGATAATTTTTCCGAATTCTGCAAAAATGGCGGCTTTATCGTAGAGTTCTTCAGGAGTTTTTTCTTCCCTTTCTGCCTGATACTGCATTTTTTGGATCCATAATTTTTGAACTGTTTCATCTAACTTGCTGTATTGGTCTACAGCCGAAACGGTTTCAATGTCCAGGAAGAACACTTTTTCAAGATTAATGGTGTCGGTCATACTATCGTATCATTACGCCTTTCTTGTTCAGAATAGGGATTTGTATAAAGTTATCTTCTTTAATGCTTTCGGCCAGAAAGATAAACTTTTTATCATAAATTTTACCTCCCTGATAAAAACTTACCCAATATTCATTGGTCAGGGCAAAAACATCTTCTATAATTTGTTCTATTTTAACAAAAGAACGCGGTGTTATTTCTTCAATAAAATGCCGCATAGTGCTGGTCTTAATTTTTTCTCCACTCAGGGCATCAGCACCATATCCTCTGGATGAAACCAAAATTCCGGTTAATTTTATAGGTTTCAGGTTCACCAGATACACATTCCATTCGTCTTCAAACCCTTTGTCAGACTCACGTACCACGGTTACTATAACGTCCTCAACCTTTGGAAAATCAATATCTTCTTTCATGGAAGCATTTCTAAAGCGGCGTCAATATACCAATAAATGTCTTCGGGATGATCGTTTTCCAGTTTTTCTCCGCGTTCATGTCCTGCCCTTACAATTACCATATCCAGGTGCGGAAGACAAATAATGTACTGTCCCAGAATACCTCTTGCATAAAAAAAGTTGTGACCTTTATAATTATCTAACCACCAGCTATATCCGTAATGGCTAACGGGCTCGTCTTGTTCGTTGGTCAGGGGAGCTTTGCGCAGCGATTGGCGGATATATTCTTCGCTAACAATCTGTTTTCCGTTATAAACTCCGTTGTTCAGGTATAAGGCGCCAATGCGTGCGAAATCTCGTGCAGTGGCGTAAAGACAACAAAAGGCTTTTTCTGTACCGTCCTCATCGTCCAGATTCCACAAGGCATCTGTTGTCATGCCAAGTGGTTTCCATATTTTTTCCTGCAAATATTCGCTAACACTAACTCCGGTTGCCTTTTTTAAAATCATGGCCAGAATTTGTGTATTGCAGCTCATGTATTCAAATCGCACTCCGGGTTCTTCTTTTACTTCCAGCGCATTCATTTGATCTTCCAAATCCCAACCGTAATAAGCTTCAGCATTGTCGCTGAACGGGTCAGATCCGCTTTCGCTCCATTCAAGGCCTGAACTCATGGTTAGCAAATGAAGTATGGTAATTTTGGCCTTGTCGCCATCAGCGTATGCTTCAAGATATTTACCGGCAGGGTCATTGACACTTTCTATTAATCCTTCATCAATGGCTATTCCAATTAACAGGCTTACAATGCTTTTTGCTACAGAAAATGAATTGGTAACTGATTTTTGATCAAACCCGTCCCAATATTTCTCGTAGTACAGGCTGTCCTTGTAAACGACCAGATAGGAAACAGTACCTATGCTTCTTAATTTTTCTTCATGCCCGGGAAGTATCTCGTTGGACGCGTAATCCGGATGTGTTTTCCATTCTCTTTTTTCGTGGGTAGCAATGGGCCTGTTATAGAAAATTTCATGCTCGTCAATGGCCGGTCCAAATCTGCCCATCAATACGGTATTGGCAAAAGCTTTATAGATATAAAATCTTCCGGTAACCAAGATAACAATATTTACAAGCGCAATAAGAATAAGCAGCGTCCACCCAAAACGTATCAGGGCTCTTTTCCAGTTAAATTTCCGTTGTTTTGAATTCATGCTGCCTCTGTAACGGTGCTGAATTGGAAAATGTTTGACAAGTGATGCAGCAATTGTTCGCCTACTGTATCTGCCGAAACCGGAATGGAGGTCTCAAGGTGCATGGAAGTCACGTTTTTGTCGTCAATCCCGCAGGGAATAATATTTTTGAAGTAATTTAAATCGGTGTTCACATTTAACGCCAGTCCGTGCATAGTAACCCAGCGGCTGCATTTTATACCCATTGCACAAATTTTTCGCGCGCGTTCCGGTATATCAGAATCGAGCCAAACGCCTGTATAACCCGGGTATCGTTCTGCCACAATATCGTAATGGGCTAATGTGTGGATTACAACTTCCTCAAGTTCTCTTAAAAACCTGTGAATATCAGTATAAAATTGATCAAGGTCGAAAATAGGATATGCCACAAGTTGACCCGGTCCGTGATAGGTAATGTCTCCGCCGCGATTGATGGGGTAATACCCAATGGTTTTTTCAATCAATTCGCTTTCAGTAAGCAGTAAGTGCTCTTTTTTACCGCTTTTTCCTAAAGTATATACGTGCGGATGCGAGCATAGTATAAGATGGTTTTCAGGAATCGGGGCTTCGGGGTGCTCTCGCCGAAACAACTTTTGTTGAATTACTCTCTGAAATAAAGAATCCTGAAAATCCCAGGCTTGTTTATAGTCGGTAATTCCAATGCGGTGTACAACAAGATTGCGCATTATTTGGTGCGTGCCAGCTCGCCTTTCAGGTAGTCAATTACGTTTACCTCAACAGCATCAACCTTTCTTATTTCGCTTAAATACCAGCTGGTCCAGTCACCCAGATGAATTAAATATATAAACTGTGCGAACAAGCTGTTGCCATTGGCAAAAATTTCCCGGTATGCGGCTTTTTTCTCAATGATTCCCTGACACAATTCCATTCTGGTTTTTGTGCGCACATGTTCCAGGTCGCTGCGGAAAGCAACTACCCTGAACCGGTCGTCACCACCTCCCCAGCCCACCAGTTCATTGTGGTTCATTTCAGGCAAAGCGTGATGCCAGCACAACATTTTGGCATTCTCGTTTATTTGTTGTCTGAAGCGCACAGCCACGGCTTCAAAAATGGCTTCGCTATATATAACAGGTACGCCGTCGCTAAGGTGGTGCGCAAGAACGGAGGATGATTCCCTGATTTCTGCTTCCTGCAGCGTTATCAAATCAATAGCAGCCTTCAATTCCTTTTCAAGCTTTATGGATGATAAGCCGTAATAACAAAGTAAATGAATAATTGCAGGTAGCGAATAACCCAAAGCAGTACGTGGCGGATAGCTTTTGGGTATCAGAATAAGATTGTAGGCATTTTGTAACGCTACCTGTTCCAGTGTGCCACCCGACGTTATACAGGCAATTGTGCAACCTTTTTTGGCAGCCGATTCCAAAGACATCAGGGTTTCTTCCGTGTTTCCGCTGTATGAACAGGCAATAACCAGCGTGTTTTTACCCGAAAAATGAGGAATACTGTAATCACTGCAAACAGTAATAGGTACAGGACAGTGATTGTACACCAGCGAAGCAGCAATTCTGCCCCCGATACCCGAGCCGCCAAGACCCAATATCAGAACATTCTGAATTTCGTTCAGGGCAGGTTTAAGGGTAACAGCCCCGATAATCTTTTGAATTTCCCTGAGATGTGCAGGGAATTCCTTTATATATGCATCCATTTTCATCGGCGTAAAGGTAAGCAACTCTTAACAATTGGTAAGACGGTGTTTTAAAAATTCTTAGTAAAATAATTATTCCACAGATTGTTACCAATGGTTTCCTTAACGGTTGGTGACGGCAAATTGCGATTTGGCAATAAAAACCATGCGTACAAGCACTAAATGGGATATATAATGTCATTTTTATAAAGACCATTTGACAGGAATTTTGCCCAATAAATAAAGGTTGCCGGTGGGCAGCACCTAAGTACACTAAAAACTATTTAAACATGAAAAAGCCTGAATTATTAGATTTCAGCCAGCCAAGGATAAGGCTGCTGCACTGGACGTGGATTGCGTTTTTCCTTACCTTCTTTGTATGGTTTAACATGGCGCCTTTGGCAACAACTATGCTGGCCACCAGCGACTGGTTAACCGAATCGCATATTAAAGTGTTGATGATATGCAACGTGGCATTAACCATCCCCGCACGCATTTTGGTGGGTGCATTGATAGACAAATACGGGCCACGGCGAATATTTTCGGGGTTGATGATTGTAATGGTAATACCGGCACTGATGTTCGCATTTGGCAATACCTTCACACAATTGATGGTTTCCCGGTTATTATTGGGTAGTATAGGTGCCGGCTTTGTAATTGGTATTAAAATTGTTGCCAACTGGTTCCCACCCAAAATGATTGGCCGTGCCGAAGGGTTCTATGCAGGTTGGGGAAACTTTGGTAGTGCGGCTGCAGCAGGTACCCTTGGGTTCTTTGCCCTTACGTTGTTTAACAAATGGATGGGTATGGATTTAGAATCCAGCTGGAGATGGAGTTTGGCTATTAGCGGTATTTTGTGCGGAGTATATGGTGTAGCCTATTGGTTTTTGGTTCAGGATAATCCTCCGGGAGTAACCGAAGTGAAGGTGAAAAAGACGCAACCTATGATGGTGAGTTCCTATGGAGACCTTGTACAGTATATTTTATGGTCTTTTCCCCTAATGGGTGCTATGGGACTGCTTGCCTGGAAACTACAGGGAGTAAAAATTACTACAGACGGGGTTCAAAGCGAGTTGTTTAGTATGGAAGTATTATACGGTATTTGGGCTGTGTTGGCAGTTGGTTACATACTGCACGTTGTAAAGGCATTGCAGGTTAATTTACCGTATCTTAAGAAGGGTGTTCCTAAAGAGGAAAAGTATCCGTGGACAAGTGTTGCTGCTTTAAATACTACCTATTTTGCAAATTTTGGTGCTGAATTGGCCGTGGTTTCTATGTTGCCCATGTTCTTCCAGTCAGTTTTCAGCGGTTTGGTAAATGATTCCGGTGAACCTATTATGACGGTTGAAATGGCGGGTCTTGTTGCGGGTTCGTTTGCTTTTGTGAATTTATTCGCCCGTCCCTTGGGTGGTTATCTATCTGATAAAATGTCGAGCCGTAAACTTACCATGATGGTTTATATGGTGGGTATTGCGTTGGGTTTCCTGGGTATGGCGTTTATCGGAAAATATGGTCCCGACGACGCCGAAGGTAATGCAACAATTATTGCTACTTATAATACTGTGGGTTGGCTGGTGATATCTGTCGTTATCACAGTTCTCTGTTCAATTTTTGTGCAGGGTGCTGAAGGTGCTACTTTTGCAATTATACCTATGATTAATAAACGAATGACCGGGCAAATTGCCGGTATGGCCGGTGCTTATGGTAACGTGGGCGCAGTAGTGTATCTTGTAATATTCTCTCTCGTAGATTCTAAAACCTTCTTTTTTATTGTCGCCGGAGGAGCCGCCTTTAGTTTCTTGTTCTGTTGGTTCTTTTTGAAGGAGCCTAAAGGTGAGCACGGTCATGAAGCAAATAATCAGAACGTACCGGTGGTACCCGAATCAGAGCCGGAATTAGTATAGATTTTTTAAGATTAAGTGAAAGGGGCAATGATTTCATTGCCCTTTTTTTATGGTAATAAGGTGGGTGAAAGGAAAGTTTCATGGCAACCAATATGCACTTATTTAGTCCAGCAGAAATTTAAGGGAGTGCTGGGTGCCTTCAACAGTAGCATGGTAAACGCCAGGTGTAAGATTGTTTAGATGAATGGTATTGATGCCGGGTTGAAGGTAGACCTGCTGTACTTTTGCTCCGGTTACATCGTAGATATGCAAATTGCCTTTATAATTATTGAAATTATTAATTTGCAATTCTTTGTCTTGTTGTATAAAATTCATTTTGATGGCGAAATTTTCAGCAACGGAAGAAGTAACCGCAACGGTAATATTAAACCAACACGATGCAGTATTTCCGTAGCCATCGGTGAAGGTGTAAGTTTGTACTGTCGTACCAATGGAGAAGGTGCTGCCGTCAGTTAGTCCGGTACCATCGGTTTGGCTTATGATGGAGCCTGAGCAATACGGTGCATTACCCACCGGGGTGGCATAATCAACAACGATACCTGTTTGTCCGAAGGGAATGGTGATATTGGTATCTTGTGGACAAGAAATGGTGGGCGTCGGATCTTTAATGATGGTAAAATAATCGTCAATATTTCCGTTTTCTCTAATAAATTCTACCCGCATTTCATTTCCTTCAATTTCAATAAAGCACGACCCCAGTTCATCTAATGAAATAAAGTGGGCAGGATGATCCAGTGATCCGCCGCTGGTTTTACCTGCAGACCCGGTTACAACATATACTGCTCCGTCTCCGGCAGTTGAGCCGGTGGTTTCTTTTTTATAGGCACAGTCGGTATCCGGCCGGCCGCTACCCAAATCAAGCACCATTGCCGATGTAAGTGACGAAGAGGAATTGTAGTGTCCGTGCATTAAAAACGACCTTTCGTAACTATGGCTGTGTCCGTTCAGCACCAAATCTACACCCGCATCTTCCAGCAAGGGCATAAAATTCTCTCTCATTTCCTGGTGGCGGCCAAATCCATCCAGCCACAAATCTGAATCGTGTGAACCCTTTGTGTATGGAGGGTGATGCCAGATGGCTACTATCCAGCGGGCTGTGGTGGAGGCAAGGTCATTCACCAACCAGTTGTACATGGCTCCTGAGGTACTTCGGTCACTGTCGTCAGAGTCTAACGAAATTACGTGAACATCGCCATAATCAAATGAATAATAAGGTTCTACACCGCTGGCTACACCTCCGCATTCGGCGTTTTTTGGAAAAGTGAAAATATCGTAATACGGACCGCTCTCACTGTCTGAATCGGCACTGTGTATATCGTGGTTACCCGGACAAGACCAAAGGGCTGTTTTGGTGAGCATTTCTTCATACATATTTTCGAATACAGCATACTGATATTCCGCATCGGTGCCGTCGTCATAGGCGTTATCTCCCAACAAGAGAATCATATCCAAATGTTTGTTGCCAAGACGATTGTAGAAAGCATCGCGTACTGCCCGCTGATTGTTGTTTGCTGTTCCTGCGTCGCCCAGCGCCCACATTCGCACAACTGTACTGTCGGCAACCAAAGGATTGGTTTGAATGTAATGATTACTGTCTGCCGGCGTAAGAGCGGTTCCTGAATGGGTTATCTTATAAAAGTAGCGTGTATTGGTGTTGAGGCCTGACAGGGTAATCTGGTGCTCTGAAGTAAGAGTTGCGTCGGTAAAGGCAGGGCCTGAGTAGGTTAGGTCGGTGCCCGTGGAGACCTCTGAGGTAGATGGGAAATTGGTGCGCCAGCGCAATACAGCTCCCTGACCATTCAGCATTTGAATATAGGGTCCACGCACTATCTGCGGTGTTCCCACTTCTTCCAGCTTTAAATCAAAGGAAATATCTGAAGAGGTTCCGCCGCTTTGATGAATTTCAACAGCTAGTACATTAGATCCGGTAACGAGCAACGATGACCCCAGAAAAAAATCGTACCATGTGTCTTCGTCTGAACCATTGATAGTTGACGCAGCGTCTGTCTGATAGTCTACTGTTCCTGCCGGCATATTCGACCGAACAATCTCTGTTCCGTTAAGATAAACAATGGCTCCGTCGTCTCTTATAAGCCTTAAAACAAGATTCCCAATAATTGCCGGATTGGCCACGTTGAAGGTATGCCTGAAGTACGTGGTAATGTGCTTACTAAAAGGATTGGATCCATATCCCACTGTAGTAGTCTCGTCTCCGTCACCATATCCCAACTCAGCATTTCCGGATGCCCAGGAGGCATCGTTGAAGGAAGTTTGTGTCCAAGCAGTGCCCTGATCGCTTCCGTTGTCAAGGTATTTCCATGCAGCTCCCTGGTTTACCAAAACAGTTTGAGATCCGGCATAGAAGGAAGTTAGTAAAGTTAGAACAGTATATAGGGTTTTCATAACTCTGTAAGGTTTTTTATTTGTGTGCGATAACTGGAAATCAATTTGGTTCCTCTGCGGTGCTCGGGCAATTCATCTATCAATTTTATAGCGTATTTTCCTGTATTTTTAGCGGTATCATCAAATCCGGCCGTCATGCACAACTCGATTTTCCGTACCAGCCACGACAGCGGAAGCTCAAAGGCTGAGATGCATAAATCTGTTTGTACTATGGCTTTTCTGTATTGCCCGGTTTCGGTGTAATACTGAATGAAAAACGATTGTACGGAAACGTTTATGCCCTCAGATTTTTGTGAATTCTTCAGTAATTGTGCGAGTAATTCTTCTTTCTCGTTATCGTTGGATTTTATTATGCAACGCGCCGTTTTTATGGTCCTGTCCGGGGTGATTTCTTTGGCTGAAGTCAGCATTATCCTGTATGCAATCAATGCTTCAGGGTAGTTTTTTGAAGCATAAAGAATATCGGCACGGAGTTCATGGCCCGCAGCTATGGGATATTTCTCAATAAATTTATCAGCAAATTTCAGTGCTGTATTATATTCCTTTTTTTCCAGATAACAAAGGGCAAGACCTTCATGCGCATTTGCAGAACCTGAATTGTATTTTAGTGCAGTATTAAAATCTTTAATTGCTAGATCAAAATCTTCATGTTCGTAATATAGTTTACCTCTTACGGCATATAGACTGTCATTTTCAGGCTGGTTTTCAATCAACAGGCTTACCCGTTCTATTTTTGCATGTATATCGCCGTGCGCCCTTGCAAGGGACGATGTAAATAATACCAGAATAAGGAACGTCAAACGCATTATTTTTTTACGATTTTTCTTGTTACACGTGCATCGCCGGTTGACAGTTCAAGTGTATAAATTCCAGCCGGTAGATCTTCAAGGTGTAATTTCATGTAATTTACTCCTTTGGCAGCGGTAAACGGCAGATGCATTAATTTTTGTCCTGAGATGGAATACAATGCGATGTTTGTCATTTCCTGATTTGAACTAAAAAACTGGATAAGAATTTCATTTTCAAACGGATTTGGATACACACCGGTGATAGCGGGTTGGTTTGTGTTTTCAACGTTTGTGGTTGACGACATGGGCAATGCAGGGGCCAGGGTGCAAAGCGGAATGGAGATTTGAGTAATTAGGCTTGCGGGTTCAAGGTGTGCGGCTCCGCTGGTACATTTGTATGCAGTGCCCAGGGTTTCGGTGCTCCCGGGGGTTGAAATGTCGTCCATAAAGTACCATTCGCCCTGTATAAACCCGGGCTCTGTATGTAGTATCAGATATCCGTGCTGGGTTAAATCTAACCAGCGAATGTGTCCGTTGGCAGCCTGAATTATGCTGGCACCGAAACCTATGGGAAAACCGGGAGATGTAACACTGGTTACCACGAATTCTACTCCTGCTGAACCGGAACCTGTACCCGAATCGTAATTGCCCAAAGGAAGGTCGTTGGCCCAGGATGTATGAATATCCCCGGTAAGTACCACAAAATTCTGAATTCCGTTGATAAGCAAATCATTGTAGAGTCTGTTGCGTTCGTAGTTGTAGCCGTCCCACTGATCGGCGTTAACAGGAATTCCAAATACTTCAAGTGGTGCCATCATTACCTGCTGTCCGGCTAAATTCCAGGTAGTTGTACTGTTGGTTAGATTGTTTATCAGCCAGTCGTACTGAACGCTGCCCAAAAGTGTACGTGCAGGGTCATCTACATCAGATGAAGAGGCCGAAACCTGTTCTGAACGTCCTTCCAGACGTGTATCCAGCATATTCAAAGTAATTAAATTTCCTATTTCAAATTTACGGTATATGTGAGGACTTCCGCCGGGCGCGTCGCGCATAGGCAACCATTCGTGATATGCCTGAACGGCGTTATTCTTCCGGTCGCTCCAGTTTCCTTCGGTTCCGGGCGTATGGTTTTCAGCTCCGTCTTTGTACGCATCGTTTGCCGATTCATGGTCATCCCACACGGTAATAAACGGGTACTGCTGGTGCAGGTCGCGCAGGTCGTCGTCAAGTCTGTAATGCGAATATCGGGTTCTGTAATCGCTCAAAGAGATGATTTCATTTACGGGTTCATTTTCGCGTCCGGAAATGGATGCGCTGTAACCACCCTGTGCATATTCGTATATGTAATCGCCTAAATGCAGAACACATTGAAAATCGTTGCGATTCAACAGTGCCCTGTATGCGTTAAAATAGCCGTGTTCGTAGTTACTGCAGCTTACCACGGCCATGCGGAATTCGGAAACATTGCCTGAAGGCATGGTGAACGTACGTCCCCTGACTGAAAAATGCCCGCCGGTTCTGAAGTCGTAATAATAGCACGTACCTGCCGACAAGCCGGTTACATCTACTTTAACGGTAAAATCGCGTGCATCTGAAGTATAGGTTACACCGGCAGCAACTACATTGGTCATTCCCGTATCGGTTGCCACCCTCCATTCCACTGCAATGTCGTCTCCGGGAACATAAGTTGCTTCAGGCGTTGGTCGTGTCCATATAATTACCGAAGATGAGGTGGGGTCTCCCGAAGCCACGCCGTGGTAAAAGGGATACAATTCGGCGGGCAGGATGCTACGCTGGGCAACGGCAAAATGTGGTAGGGTAAGGAGGAGCAAAAGGATGTATATTTTCATGGAACCGAAATTTTTGATATTACCGATTGATTGCCGTTTGTAAGTCGTACCAGCAGAACCTGTCCCGACTGCAGTTTTAAGCTCTGCATACTCACAGCTTTCCCTGCGTGAACCCAACCGGAAAATATCTGCTTTCCCTCCAGAGTAAATACCTCCAGATTTCTTTGCAGGTTGTCGGCACAGGTAATATTCAGGATTCCGTTTTGACTGAGGGTAATGCGCGGTTGATTTTCCGCAGACGTGTATTGGATTCCGGTTGAACTTACTGTGTAGGTAATATCTAATACAGGGCTCATGGCTGCGTTTCCATCATAAGCGTGTGCAACCCGTGTACCCGAGCCTTCAATAATAAAGGCCATGGCATTGCCTGAAATCCAACCCGGACGGTCAACTACCTCCTGAACCAATGCACTAAGATCCGGAGTGGTTTGTGTACTGCCGGTTTCATCGCCATTATTCCAGGCAGAAATGCTCCAGGTAGCATTGGCAGTGGTTTTGGTACGGGCAGTTACGTTGTAGTCTATGGCATAAAACTGAGTGGCATTGTTGATGTCTTGTGCATATATAATCACAACAGCAGGGTCTGCTGTAGTTTCATCTGTTGTGAACCGGATGGCAGCTGATACAATGTTGGCGCCCTGAGGTACTGTTATGTTGGTAAACCGGATGCCTATTTGCTGGTTGTCGTCAGATATCGGCCATCTATTGTCCTCAACGGCTAATTCCAGGTCACTGCTGGTTAAATCAATGCTGCCGTCCGATAAATCTTCTTCGGCATCGTCATCTGAGGAAGAAACCTGAGATGTGACCTGTATTTGAGATTGAGATATTAAAGGGAAAAAGCCGGAAAGAACCAACGCTGCAAACCACATTATTTTCATGGGAATATTTTTTTTCAAAGGTATTCCGGCATTATCAGGCTTGTGTAACCCTTAGGTTAAGAGATTGTCGGGAAAAGGTGAAGTAAATGTTAAGCGAATTTTAATGAACAGCGATAACAATTTTTGTGCGAGTATGTGCTTTGATGTCTAAATCAAAAAAAGTTATTCGTCGGTATCGTAATTTGTGAATTTTGAGTAAAATAACTAATATATTTGAAGGAATTTTATTTGATACAATTCCCTTTTCTTTACCAGCCTATGAATCCCGACGAAATTTCAAAAAAGGCGCAAAATGAAAAAAGGCGTCAAAATGATATTAAAAGCAAGCCCGTAAAAGAACCTTTCAATCCATTGGATTGGATGGATTTTAAGCGCACACGAAAATGGATGAAGAATCATTTAAAATTAAGTGATCGCTTTTACGGTTATCTTATGTTTTTACTGATGATGATGCTTGTTCTTGGTTGGATTTGGTGGGATAATTGGGACGAAAGTAAATGGGAATATATCAGTTTTTTATCAGTGACTGCTCTGTTTTTAATCAGTTGTATTTTTGGATTTCTATGGGGATACGTTAAAGCGCACAAAACGAAATGATGAACCCTGAAGAAATTGCCAGGAAGGCTGCCCATAAAAAGCAAAATACCAGTAATAAAAAGGTGCCTGAAAATAAAAAGTTTAGGGTACCGAATACTTATAAAGCGTTAAGTTTTAAGGTGCATAAACGAATTTACCCCGGGCGAATGAATATTATGCTTTGGTTTTTATTATGTGTTCCGGGTACAGCATTGATTTGTCTTTATCTTTTTGATCCTGAAATAGGCATATGGTCGTTAGTCTCAGGGATTGGCTTTTATGCTGTGTTTGTGATTCGGATCATCCTAAATTACATAGCAATTTTTACTACGTATAACAGCTATAAAAAATTCATTACCAATCCGGGCTTTACCCTTGAAGGTTGGGATACACTTGGATCTGTTCCAAACCAACTATCTTCAAGCTACTGGTCTTATAAATCGTCGGTTGAAGTCGTACTAAGAAGTAATATTAGATCTGAACATTCAAAGTATATTAAGGATGCCTTATTTCTTTTTATCACAGAGGCAAATGGCGAATTTTATGAAGCAGAAGCCGGTGGAGATGGAAGACAGTCTTGGGTGAAGAATAATGAATTTAAAGTTGAAGGAAGCTCCAATCCGGCTGTTATTGGTAAATTGTATAAACTTTTAAATGTTTATTTGAAAAGTATACAGAACAAGTATAATCTAATTGATTCTGTTATTGTTTTTTTCGATCCCAATATCTTTGAGGTTAATCCCCCGCCTTATACCGATTGAATAAACGGAAAGAGTACAAAAAGAACACCTGCATAAGTTCTGAGCACTTGTTTTTAGAGGTTCCTTTTCGAGTCTCTTTTTTAACAAATATGTATCTTAGCGCTTGTGTTGCATGAATATCTAATTGCGGGTCGTCTGGAAGCCGGTTGTGATGAGGCCGGCCGCGGATGTCTTGCGGGTCCGGTTGTGGCTGCTGCGGTAATTTTAAATTTGCAGAAGCCGCTTCAGGGATTGAACGACAGTAAACAGCTTAGCGAAAAGCAACGCAATGATCTTGCGCCACAAATTCGCGAACATGCGCTTGCCTGCGCGGTGGGATGGTGCACAGCGGCAGAAATTGATGAATGGAATATTTTGAAGTCATCGTTTATTGCAATGCAGCGAGCTGTTGCACAGTTAAGAGTTCAACCGGATCATTTGTTGATTGACGGCAATCGTTTTTTAAATTATCACATTCCCTATACCTGCGTAGTGGGCGGCGATGCCAAATATCAATCCATTGCTGCGGCATCGGTGCTGGCCAAGACGTATCGCGATGCATGGATGAAAGAACTTCATGTCAGTTTTCCTCATTACGGTTGGGACAGCAACAAAGGGTATCCGTCAAAGAAACACCGTCAGGCCATTGCAGATTATGGCGCCTGCGAGCATCATCGCAAATCGTTTACTTTGTTGCCGGGACAGCTTACGCTGGATATTTGATGTACTAAAGGGTGTAATTCAAAGTAATTTTTACTGCGAAATTATCCCAAACGCGGGGTAGGGTATAGGCTCCGAACCGGTAGGACGTGCTAATGCCAATACCCGAAATGCCGGAGCTAATTATACTATGAAAGGCTACACCCGCTTCATAATATCCGTGTTCCGGTATTTTAAAATCTACTCCGCTGTGCTGACTGCTGAAATTCATAAGACCGGTCATGCTTTTGAAACTAATTTCGGGCTGTGGGCGGAATTTCCCTTTACCAAACAGGGACGTGCCAAAATGATGTGACATGAATACGCTTGCGTAACGGTCGGCATAAAATTCGTTAATACGCATGGTTTCAAAGGCTGTGGGTGTAAATATTCCGAATTGTGAATAGGTTCCCCACCCTCCATACTGTAATCCCAAGGGTATAGTTCCGTTTACTATGCCTCCCTGAAGGGTTATACTGGTTTTTCCTATGGTTTTCCATTGAAATGCCTTGAAGGCTTTGATGTCCAGTTTCTGAAATTGAAAATCGCCTTTCAGGATGTCCTTAAAACCTTGTGTGTATTGCAAATATATTATGGGATATTTTGTTCCCATACTTACGCGTCTAACAGGAGTTTCAACAAATCGTTCTCTGATGGCAATTCGCAGCGTCGCTGTAAGCATACTGGTGGTATAAAAGGTTTCAATAGTGCTTACTTGTTCAATTTTTTCAATAAATGAATACTCATCAAAGGAGTCTGTTAGTCGGTGTTCGCCGGTTAAAGTTAGTTTGAAATTTCGTAAAAATCTTACGGATGCAGCAGCAACGAACCTTTCCGTGCGGTCAAATCGTGTGGGATAAAGGTCCCGATATGTATCCGGAGAAATGTACCCCTTTTCTTCGCCGGCAAACCGAACAACCCCGGGTTCAGTAATGTCGCGTTCGTATTGTAAATATATTGCGGTTTCGGTGCTGCGGTGTAAGACAATTTTCGTGTCTCCGCCGTACTTTAAGTCCTTATCTCGAAATCCATAACCTATAAATCCGCCGATAGAGAAGTGTTTGCTAAGCCGGTGATTGGTATGCGCACCTATGCCCAGTCTCAGTCGCTCAAAACCGTTATACCTTAACAGCCGGTTTAAATCTATATTAATTATGCCAACGGGTATTTTTCCGGATACCATAATTTCGAAAACCTGTGCCATTTTATCCAGATTTGCTTCCTTTCCAATACTGTCAATTACATGGTATGTTCTGATGTCTTTTGCATCGGGAGGCATGTGTCTGTATTGTTGCCAGAATGTCTCGTCACGACGGTTGGCGTCTTCATCGTAATCTACGGCTACATCGCTTACTTCGTTTTTGCGCACCTCAGCATCTAATTCTTTATTGTGTAAATAGGTAGTGCCTCTGCCTATCAGATTACTTCCCTGCGTGTCGGTAATAGCAGTAATAAGTTGCGTGTTTAACTGATGTGGAAACCAGTAGCCGTTTTCGAATTGATATTCCTGCTGAATACTGATTTTAAACATCCCATTGGATGCGTAAGGTTCAGCAGTTACATTTTGAATACCCCATGTGGCAGAACGAATAAATAACATTCCTTTGAGTCCGTTAAATTTTGCATTTTTTACGGGCCGGTACGAAATGATGAACACAGTATCGTTTTCGCCGGTGTATAAAGTGTCCTCCAGTTGAAAGAAGTAACGGGAAGTGCTTCCTTTTGAAATTGGATTCAGATAAGAAATGCCCATTAAGGGTATCTGCTCCGGATAAAATGTAAAGGATTGCAATTGTGTAGCAAACATGCTGAATGTCGGGTTCTCGAAGCCCGAAATTCTGTTCGCCAGAACGGTTTCACGGGTTAGATCGGGCGGAACGTGTAACCGGGCTGTTACGCTTTCCATTAAGAATATATGCTGAGAATCGCTGAATTCCAAAGCCTGCCTCTTGGAACTGTCTGTTAGCGCTTCGTGCCGGAAGATACTGTCGTATTCTACATTAAACACGAATTTGTTGTACCATACCGAACGGTATTTTATATTTTTTTCGGGATTGTTCCGGTGCGCATTCCCGGCGGCATTTTCAATGATTCGGTGTGCCGGATTTATTCCGGGAAGTACTTCTATTTCTTTTAAATCGTTGCCCCCCGGCTGAAGATAAACCTTTATGGGTTTCATTTTCTCAATCCATATACTGTCGTTCTCGTATCCAATGTACTTAAAGTAAAGCATCACGGGCAGTTGCTGAACCGTGATGGAAAACCTGCCATCAACCTGCGATAGTACTGCTTCACCGGTCTTGCCGGTGGTTAAGGCAACAAAAGGTAGAGGTTCGCGGGTATCACGGTCTGACACCATTCCCTGAAGTACAATCTGACTACTTATATTGCCCACAGGAATAAAGTACAGAAAAAGCAGATATTTAAGTACAAGTGGGAATTTCATCAGGGCAGAAAGATGCTTATTTTGTTCCGCAAGGTAAGAACGAATCTGAAAAATTATTGATTGGATTGTAAAACACATTTCCATCTTACATTGTTATTCAGGGTGTGTGAAATGGAGTTGTCATTAATTAGAAACGTTCTAAATAAAAAAAAATCATACTGACAAGTATAAACCCATTAACTTTGACCCCCGAATTGCTGTTAAATAAATCTGAGATATGAGCAAATCTGTTCTATTAACTTCTTCACTGGCAAAGAAATACTGGATGGCATTAACGGGATTATTCCTGTGCCTTTTTCTGGTGGGCCACCTTGCGGGTAATCTTCAATTGCTGATGCCTTTTGGCAAGGATGCGAATCTGGCGTTTAACAATTATGCCAAATTTATGACATCCAATCCGCTGATAAAGATTATGAGTTACCTAACGTACTTCAGCATTCTTTTTCATGCTATTGATGGCATATTGTTAACCATGCAAAACCGCAAGGCGCGTCCGGTTCGGTACCAGAAGTATGACCCTTCTAAAAACAGCAAGCCGGCAGCGCGTATCATGGCATTACTGGGTGCTTTGATTATGATTTTCATTGTTACCCATATGGTAAATTTCTGGGCGCGCATGCACTTTGACGAAATGCCTACCGTTCCGGGAAAAGACGGTGAGAAGTTGAAAGATTTGTATGGTATTGTAATTGCCTTTTTCCGTCACCCGGATTATGGACTGGTAGCGACCTTGCTATATGTGGTTAGCATGGCGGTTTTGGCGCTGCATTTGTCGCATGGATTCCAGAGTGCCTTTCAGAGTTTGGGTATTAATCACCGCAAGTACACACCCATTATCAAGAAGGTGGGTATGGGTTTTAGTGTTATTGTTCCGCTGTTGTTTGCCGTTATTCCTGTGTACATTCATTTTGTAATGGAGGGAAGCGACGTCGATATGTATGTTAATTTCATTCTTAAAAAATAAATCGGTTTGACCATGTCTGACAAACTGCAATCCAGAGTACCCGAAGGTCCGCTCGATAAAAAATGGACTTCGCACAAAGATCACATCCGTCTTGTGAATCCTGCCAACAAGCGTTCTATTGACGTAATTGTTATTGGCACCGGTTTGGCCGGAGGTGCTGCTGCGGCATCGCTGGGAGAAATGGGCTACAACGTAAAGGCCTTCTGTTTTCAGGACAGCCCGCGTCGTGCACACTCCATTGCTGCCCAGGGTGGTATAAATGCCGCAAAGAATTATATGAACGACGGCGATTCGACGTTCCGCCTGTTTTATGATACCATCAAAGGGGGCGACTACCGCTCCCGCGAAGCAAACGTATACCGTCTGGCTGAGGTATCGGCAAGTATTATTGACCAATGCGTGGCTCAGGGCGTGCCCTTTGCCCGGGAGTACGGCGGATGGCTTGACAATCGTTCATTTGGTGGAGTGCTGGTTAGCCGTACTTTCTATGCCAGAGGACAAACAGGACAGCAATTGCTGCTGGGTGCTTATTCAGCACTGAGCCGTCAGATTGCCAAGGGAAAAGTGACCATGTACAATCGTCACGAAATGATGGATGTGGTGATTGTTGACGGAAAGTGTCGTGGAATTATTGCCAGAAATCTGGTTACCGGCGAATTGGAACGCCATTCGGCACACGCCGTGGTTTTGGCTACCGGCGGATACGGTAACGTGTTCTTTTTAAGTACCAACGCAATGGGCTCTAATGGCTCGGCTGCGTGGAAGGCACACAAAAAAGGTGCGTTCTTTGGAAACCCTTGCTTTACACAAATTCACCCTACCTGCATCCCCGTTTCAGGCGATCACCAGAGTAAGCTTACCCTGATGAGCGAATCGTTGCGTAACGACGGAAGAATATGGGTACCCAAAAAGATGGATGATGTGAAAGCCATTCGAGAAGGCAAGAAAAAGGGCGCCGATATTCCTGAAGAAGACCGCGACTATTACCTTGAACGTCGTTATCCTTCGTTTGGTAACCTGGTGCCACGCGACGTGGCATCACGTGCTGCCAAGGAGCGTTGCGATGCGGGTTATGGCGTGAATGCCACCGGTGAAGCCGTATATCTGGACTTTACTTCGGCTATGGAACGCTACGGAAAAACCGAAGCAAACATCAGAGGTCTTCAAAATCCCGATAAGGAAACCATTATGAAACTGGGACGCGAAGTAATCAGTGCGAAATATGGTAACCTGTTCGATATGTACAAGCAGATTGTTGCTGAAGACCCGTACTATACACCTATGAAGATTTACCCTGCCGTGCATTATACTATGGGCGGACTTTGGGTTGATTATAATTTAATGACTACGGTTCCGGGTTTGTATGCTACCGGCGAAGCCAATTTCAGCGACCACGGTGCTAACCGCCTGGGAGCTTCGGCTTTGATGCAGGGTTTGGCCGATGGTTATTTTGTGTTGCCATATACCATTGGTGAATATCTTGCCGACGACATCCGTACAGGTAAAATCTCTACGGATTTACCTGAATTTGTGGAAGCCGAAAAACAGGTTCAGAACCAAATCAATGCGCTGATAAACAATAAAGGAACCAAAACCGTTGATAGTTTTCACAAGCGGTTGGGTAAAGTAATGTGGGACAAATGCGGTATGGCACGTAATGCCGAAGGATTGAAGCAAGCCATTCAGGAAATCCGTGAGATTCGCGATGAGTTTTACCGCGACGTCAAAGTACCGGGAAAAGCCAATGAGTTGAATCCTGAACTTGAGAAAGCCTGTCGTGTGGCAGATTTCCTTGAATTGGGTGAATTGATGTGTGTAGATGCACTGAACCGCGAAGAATCCTGCGGAGGTCATTTCCGTGAAGAGCATCAAACCGAAGAAGGTGAAGCGCTGCGTCACGACGATAACTTTACATATGTGGCTGCATGGGAGTTTGCGGGAGATCCCGGAAAACCTAATCTGCACAAGGAAGAACTGAAATTTGATAACGTGAAGCTGGTTCAACGCAGCTACAAATAATAAATACCGTCACCATGAAGATTACACTGAAAGTATGGAGACAAAGCGGCCCTAAAGACAGCGGACGCATGGAAACCTATGAAATGCCACATGTTAGCGAAGACATGTCGTTTCTTGAAATGATGGACGTGCTGAACGAAAAACTGGTTACAGAGGACAAAGACCCCGTAGCTTTTGACCACGACTGCCGTGAGGGTATTTGTGGTATGTGCAGTATGTTCATTAACGGACGTGCACACGGACCGCTTACCGGCGTTACTACCTGTCAGTTGCACATGCGTTCGTTTAAAGACGGTGACGTAATATACGTTGAACCATGGCGCGCAGCTGCATTTCCGGTGATTAAAGACCTGGTGGTTGACCGTTCATCGTTCGACCGCGTTATTCAGGCCGGCGGCTACGTTTCGGTGCAGACGTCGGGTAACCTTCCCGACGCCAATGCGCTGCCCGTACCTAAGGAAAAGGCCGACAAAGCCTTCGACGCTGCCACATGTATTGGTTGCGGAGCCTGCGTTGCTACCTGTAAAAACAGCTCGGCAATGCTATTTGTAAGCGCCAAGGTTAGCCAGTTTGCATTACTACCCCAGGGGCAACCCGAACGCAACAAACGCGTCCTGAATATGGTAAGCCAGATGGACAAGGAAGGGTTTGGTAATTGCACAAATACCGGAGCCTGCGAAATTGAATGTCCCAAAGGCATCAGCCTTGAAAATATTGCCCGTATGAACCGCGACTTTCTGAAAGCCGCCCTTACCAGTGAAGAGTAATTTAACATCTGTAGGGATGAAAAAAAGGGCGCTCAGCGCCCTTTTTTGTGCCTGTTAAAGGTGCTGTGTGTGGATTGAAGTAGGTATCCTTTTTATAGAAATCGCATCGTTTGATTCAGTTTCTTTTGATGTATACTTGATTGATTATTGGAGCCTGCAGAAGGCCTGAATATAGGCTATTGAAATATCTGGACAAGCAGTCCTTTCGGTACGCAATAGATTCCCTGGACATGTTTTGGGTTTTACGGAGTACGCCGGAAATTACTACTGGAATTTCGGGTACTTTGATAGATATTATGGTCGTGTTTTTAATTTTTTGAATGTTTTGTCGATTGTTGAATAAGGAAACTAAATTACTTCTTCCAGTTATTGACGCGTCCTGAAAAAAGTTTACAATTTTTATTGTTAATCCTGATTTTTATTTACAAATTTAGTTTTAGTCCTGACTTTGGATTACAGTTTTCTTTGACTTTTGGATAATAGTTCTTTCAAGTTCGTTTCACTAGAAGTGATTCTGTTGCATATTGAACTTTGTCAGGGGTATAGTTGCTGATGTTCATGTGAGGTCGTTTGTTATTGTAAAGTGATTGCTTTATACAGGTAAGCAATGGCAAAAATTGGCTTTTTAGGAGCTTTCGGCAGGGCAAAAGATTTGTGCCGTTTGCTGGTAGGCAATAAAATTGAACTGGTGGCCGGAAAAACATTGCAATAAAGGGAACAGAATTCATATCTCATTATGAGCACAGTATCATACAGGTTCATTCAACGTAGGTATTCGTTGTGAACTTTCTAAAGATTCGGGTTAACTTCGTTAGCCCATTCTCTTTTTAGCATTGCAAATTGGAATTCACTAGCCCATTTACCTTTGAAGAAAATGTTTTCGATAAAGTGTCCCTCAAGTCTGAATAAAATGTTGGGCTTGTTCCGGTGTAAAGACATCAAATCCTTGATATTGGGTAATATCTGGATTGGAACGATAAAAATGAAAATCAGCGACATCAGTTGATTTTAAATTACGGATTATAAGCCGATTAGTGAATAATTCTAGAACATCCATATTAAAAAAATAAAAATATAAAATATTCTTTCAACCATAATTTATAGTTCTATCTTGTTATGTAAAATTATATTAATATTTTGTTTTATTGGAAGGGGTGATGATTGCCGGATTCCGTGAAAGGATAAAATCGGAAATACACAAATTGTATTTCAGTGTAAGATTTATTTATATCTCATAAGATTACTTTTTGATTTATACCATGATGACACGGTCAGGATTGTATCTCTATATATCACAGTCGCACACCAATTATGCATACATCATCAATCTGCTCGGTGTTTTTCCTCCATTTTTCAAACTCTGCGTTCAGCAATTCTTTTTGTTCATCAGCCTGATGGTGAACTATGGATTGTATAAATTCTTTAAGGTTTGAAGCCTTGTATTTTTTGCCTTTTTCACCTCCAAATTGGTCCTGAAATCCGTCAGTAAATATGTAGAAACTGTCGCCTGTTTGTAGTGAAATTTCGTGAGTAGTAAAAGGTTTAGCATCGGCATAATTACCAACGGGTTGTTTATCTGGTTTCGTTTCAAGAACTTCACCTTTTCGGATTATCCAGATTGGATTATTTGCACCTGCCCATTGCAGTTTGACGACCTCCCCTAACCCCTCCGAAGGAGGGGAACTGGTCAAACTGCACAGCGATATATCCATTCCGTCTTTTACTTCCTGTTCACTACGGGCAAATTGTTCAATTACCAGTTCACGTGTACGGTCCAGTATTTTTCCGGGTTCTTTTATTTCGTCTTCATGGAGTGCTTTGGTAAGGGCATTAGAGCAGACAACGCTCACCATGGCACCGGGAACTCCATGTCCGGTGCAGTCTGCAGCGGCCAGGTATATTCTATCGTTCAGAGTTTCTATCCAGTAAAAGTCACCGGCAACGATATCCTTGGGCTTATACAGAATAAAGCCGTTGGGTAATAATTTCTTCACCAGGCTTTCCGGTGGTAAAATAGCGTCTTGCAGTCTGCGTGCGTAGTTAATGGAATCAAATATTTCTTTCTGTTTCTCTTCTAGTGTCTCCTTTTGATGTGCCAACAGGGTTTTCTGTTTTGATGTTTCTTCTTCCTTTATTTTAATAACATCTCGTTGCTTTTTGATTACCCTGAATCTATTAAAAATAAATAATGCAAAAAGCAACACTAAGCCAAGGATTACAAACAAGGCATTCCGGCGCGTTTCTTCTTCCTGAATTTCATTTCGATGACGTTCATCGTCAATTTTCTTTTCTTCCTGCCTCCGCAAACTATCGCCTAGGGTTTGTTTTTCATATTGATAACTGTATTCACGACGAATAATTTCTTTTTGATTTTCCGTTTTATCTATGCTATCCCGAAGTAAATAATACAGTTCATGCATTTCTAATGCCTTGAAAGGTTCATTCTGAATTTTGAAAATTTTATACATTCTTTCAGAAATGTCGCGCTGAGCAAGTAAATATTTGCTTAGTTTGGCATATTCCATTGCCTTGTTACCGGCATCAATGGCAGCTACTAAATTATTTTCTGCAAGTAATAAATCTATTTGCATTAAATAATTGTTGGCCAACCCGTAAGGATCGTTAATGTTTAAACGAATTTCCATACTTTTATTTAAGTAATGTTTGGCCGAGTCTATTTGTTCTTGAGCCAGTTTAATGTGAGCAATGCCATTAAGACAGGCAGCTTCACTTATTGGCTCATCTAATGTTTTTAATAAATTTTGGGTTTTTCTATAGTATAATTCAGCTTGCTCGTAATTTTTGTTTTGCAAATAAATTCCCGCTACATTATTATAATTTATAATAAGTCCTGAATAATACTTTGCATTCTCGTATATTTTCGCTGCCTCACTCAGGTGTATCATGGCTTTGTCGCTTTGTAACAACTGGCCATACATCATACCCAGTACTTCATGTGCCGATGCAACGCTGAGTAAATCGTTGGCTCTCTCAGCAATTTTTAAGGATTCTTCAAGATAGGGAATACCCCGGGCATGTTCACCCCTTTCAATGTAAATGGTTCCAATAGTTCGCAGAATATTTGGTAACTTTTCAGGCATTTTCAATTTTTTAAATTCTTCCTGGGCCATAATACTGTACTCTAATGCCTGGTCCATGTTTCCCATATTTTGGTAACACACTCCTAAATTCCCATAGGCAATGGCTACACCTTCTTTATCATGTATCTTATCGCTGATTTGTGCACACTCAAGATAAATAGTAACTGCTTCCTTAATACGACCGGTTATTTTATACACAACCGCAATATTGTTTAGTGAAGACGAAATACCCAGTTCGTCTCCTATTCTTTTCCTAATTTCAAGACTCTCACTATAGAATTTCAAAGCGTCGTTATATTCTCCTTTGAAATATTGTGAAACTCCCTTAAGATGCAACCCAGTGGCAATGTATTTGTCGATGTTTAGTTCTTTTGCGAATTCGAGATAAACTTCGGCAAGTTTATAGGCCTCATCGGGTGAATTTTGCATATAATCGGCCCAAATCCATTCTTCCAGTCCTTTAAGCCTTTCCTCAGGATTCAGGTTTTTATTTTCCCAAATATTCTTCTGTGCGCTTATAATGAGCGTGTAGAATGTTAAAATTATCAGGAATATGTACTTCACGGGTTGAAGATACAACAACAGGTTCAACCCAAGGAATAAAAAGATTAATTAAATTCAGGGTACCTGTGATTATTCCGGAATTAATTCAATTAATTCTAGGGTAGCCGAGACATCTTCACCTTCTTCTTTGCCTTGTTTTACAGCTTCTTTTGCGGCTGCAAGTGCTTCCTTGTTTCTGTCCAGACCATACAAGAGCCATGCGCGGGTGTCCAGGTTGTAATACGACTTTTGTAAGCCAATACTTTTATCTATCCATTCCAGCCCTTTCTTTAATTTGTTGATATCCTTTTCATTGTTTTCCACCAAAGTCCATGCGTAACTGTTCAGTACAGCTGCGTTTTTACAGTACTGATCAAGATAAATAACCTGTTTTTCCCAAACATTTTCCGGTTGATATTTTTCGTACCACATCCACTCCAGTTCGGCATTCATTTCGGTAGCCTTCTCTTTATTGGGTAATTTATTTAAAAATATTCGCGCTTCAGGCAGTGCTGTATTTCCTGAATCTTTCAAAACCGTTTTGTAGTAATTGAATTTTGGTCTGTCCAGCATATAATTCGTTTCCTGGGCTGAGGTGTATGAAATTATTTTATCCTGATTCTTCATGGCGTACAGGTACAGGTTACTTCCAAACGGTATGGAAAGGTTTACCAGGGTCTTCCATGTTTGTGCATCTTCCCAGTTTTTTTCGTTGGTAAGCTTTAAATATGATTCCATAGCTGGTGAATAATCTACTCCGGCTCCTGCAGCGCGGTCGCAATAATCCAGTAAAAAGTCCGGATTGTTTTTTTCCACCTCATACCTGTTTTTAAAAGTGTAAAATTGTGAGTTCTCATCCATAGCATCTGTGCCCAGTTTTATAAAATCTTCAGCACTGCGGCTTCCCACGGCTCTGTGAACAATTTCACCTTTTGAGTTAAAGAAAACGAACGATGGGTAAGACCGGATGGCATAGGTTTTTGCAAAAGAAAGTCCATCGCCTTCTTTTTCCATATCCAATTTAACACACACAAAAGATTTATTAAAAAAGGTGCCTGCCTCAGCAGTTTGAAACACATTTGCATCCATCCATTTACAAGGGCCGCACCAGGTGGTATAAGCATCAACAAAAATGAATTTGTTCTCTTGTTGCGCTTTAGAAAGGGACTCTTGCCATGAACCTGTCTCAAATTTGATTTGGGCATTTAATAGACTTGAGGTGCTGCAGATTGTCGCGGCCAGAAGAAGGCGTAATGTTGTCATATGTGTATTTTGGAATTTCAAAGGTACAAACATTCGGCCATTGATTTGGCGAACCGATAGTGGATTTATGTGCTATGAAAATAAGTTTTTGATAATGTGATTTTTGAGGGACTATGTGGCGGAGACGAAAAAAAATATGATTGGGATGGGTGGGGGAATTAAAAAAGTGTAACTTAAAGGATTGATTTGTTTTTTCTTATGATATAATATATCTTATAGTTATGTTATTATATCATTCTTTATTATTTGAAAAGACTCACACACATGCCTGCACGTACGCTCCCCTGTGGGCATACCCCGCGCGTCTTTTGGGAGGCCCAACAGGGGGGGGCAAAATCAGGCATTTCTTTTATTAGGTCTCATTGAGGCAGACATACAGGAGTCAAACCAGTTTCGCAGCAAAAGAGAAGATCATTCCGGGAGGCTCTACTATGGTGCAATTACAAAGCCAATAAAGGGCGTAGTTAGAAGTATTATTATACCGGTAACATTATGCATTAATCTCTTTTGAAGATTCAGAATGAAACCAAATAGTGCATCTGAATAAGTTTCGTGGGTTATTACAATCTGATTTTGATGTCCCCCGGTATATTTAACAGTTTTTCTGCCGGTCTACTTTCTTAAAGCGCGTGCTCTGATTTCCAATGTATCTAACACGGACTGATAGATTTGATTGAATAATACCCTTCGTGAACTGTAAGCAGTTAAGGTAGCATTAAATTCATCAGAGGTTACATTGTGCTTTTCAAAAATGCTCTTATAGGTGGAAAAAACATGTTCACTACCGGCTTTATCCTGAGTTATCAGAAAATTCAGATTGGCTTCGGCAAGCTCTATATCTAATAGCAGCTGGATGAATTTATTTTTTTCTATGACATCAGCACCTACTGGGGCACTGGCTTCTGTCTCCCTGTAATCGGTCATACAGGCAGTAAATAAGAAGACCGCCAGAGGGATAGTGCTAAACAATAGTCTTCCGGTTAAAATCATCGGTTAAAAGTTAGTCGCATTCCGTTTTCAGAGGATACAACACTGCTTCCGTCGTAAACTTGTTTTCCGTTTACAAAGGTTGCTGCCACTGAACCTGTAAAGGTATGTCCTTCAAAGGGAGACCAACCGCATTTGTATAAAAGATTGTTCCTGTCAACGGTGTAAGGTCGGCTGGGGTCAAAAAGTACCAGGTCAGCAAAATACCCCTCCCGCAAGTAACCGCGATTTTCTATTCCAAATAAGTCTGCAGGAGCATGGCATGCGCGCCTGACAATTTTTTCAGGTGTAAAAATTCCTTGTGCACAGAGGTCAAAATGAGCCTGAAGTGCATGTTGTACCAATGGACCTCCTGAAGGCGCGTTCAGATAGGGCTGTTCTTTCTCCTGAAGGGTATGGGGAGCGTGGTCGGTGGCCAAAACATCTATTTTGCCTGAAATAACCGCCTGTTGGATGGCATTACGGTCGGTTTTTGATTTTACTGCCGGATTCCATTTAATGAAATTGCCCTTTTCATTGTAGTCTTCTTCAGTAAACCATAAATGGTGTACACATGCTTCGGCAGTAATGCGTTTGTCAATTAATGGGGTGTCACTTGAAAATAAAGCCAGTTCGTCGGCGGTACTGATGTGTAAAACATGCAACCGGTTACCATGTTTCCCGGCAAGGTCTACAGCAAGACTGGATGAAGAAAAGCAGGCCTCCCTGCTTCTGATATGGGGATGCATCCGGGCTGTAATTTGTTCACCAAATTCTTTTTTCATTTGCAGCAAATTACTGGAAATCATAGGATCTGATTCACAATGAACTGCAATGATTTTACCGCAGCGGGCAAACAATGCTTCAATGGCTTTGATGTCGTCAACCAACATGTTACCGGTTGAAGAACCCATAAATATTTTTACACCACAAACTTTATGGTTGTCAATACGCAATACTTCTTCAAGATTGGTATTGGTGGTGCCCATAAAAAAACTATAATTGGCAATGCTTTTGCGGGCTGCGATGTTGTATTTATCTTCTAGTAATTCAACGGTTACTGCACCGGGTTGGGTATTGGGCATTTCCATAAAAGAGGTAATGCCTCCGGCAACTGCGGCACGACTTTCAGATTGAATGTCAGCTTTATGTGTTAAGCCCGGTTCACGAAAATGAACCTGGTCGTCAATAAGTCCCGGTAATAAAAACATTCCGGCGGCGTCAATTTCGTGCATGGCAGGGGTAGAAATAATTCCGCCTGTGCGCTCAATTCGGTCTCCGGATATCAGCAGGTCGCCTTCGGTAATGCGGTCTTCGTTTATTAGTCGCGCATTGCGTATAATTGTTTTCATTTTATTTTTTTGAATCGCAATTTCCACACGCCAAAAAAGGCTTCACGAAAAATTCTAATATTCATTTTTGATTCGCCAAACTGACGGTCTATAAAAATAATGGGTACTTCCTTTATTTTAAAGCCCAGGCGGTGTGCGGTAAATTTCATCTCA
This sequence comes from uncultured Weeksellaceae bacterium, assembly GCA_964508605.1. GTDB lineage: Bacteria > Bacteroidota > Bacteroidia > Flavobacteriales_D > CAZDUI01 > CAZDUI01. The sequence goes on from CAZDUI010000025.1 coordinate 40,114, forward strand.
ATCTGAAAGGCATATCCTACAAATCGTATATTCTCTAGATTAATTTTTTCCAGCACTTCGCGTCGGTAGCATTTGAAACCGGCCGTGGTATCGCGAACTCCAAACCAAAGAACAAAACGTACATAAATTGACGCGAAATAGGAAATCAGCCAGCGGCTGAAAGGCCAGTTTTCAACCTTGCCGCCTTTCACGTAACGCGAGCCCACGCTTACGTCAGCTCCCTGGTCACGACAGGCAGATAATAACCGGGGTAAGTCGTTTGGATTGTGCGAAAAATCGGCGTCCATTTCAAAAATATATTCGTACCCCTGTTGCAGACCCCATCTAAATCCTGCAATATATGCTGTTCCCAGGCCTTGTTTTCCACTGCGCTCCAGTATATGCAGGTTTTGAAATTCACGCTGAAGATTTTTAATTATTTCAGCTGTTCCGTCGGGTGACCCGTCGTCAACAATAAGAATATCAAAAGGTTCTGGTAATGCCATCACCGCACGGACAATGCGTTCTGCATTTTCCTTCTCATTATACGTAGGTATGATTACCAGTTGCTGACTCACGGTGTAATGTGCAAATATACAGTTTGAACCTTACAAAACGGATAACCTTAAATTCTGTTTTGTTCAGATGTAAATTAACCGGAAGTAAGGTGTATTGCCAATGTAATGACATCGGGAATTTACCGTTAATTCGTAGTATTAAAAATGTAATTTTTATATCATTTATACTCCTGTGTTCTGCATATAATACTGCAGCTCAAAACGTTGTTGTAGCCAAACTAACAAGGAATGCACGAAGGACCGTCTTAAACTTCAAAACAGATACTTTGGTTTTTGATACTTTAAGCGTAGTAACAGGCACTGTTGAGGTGATACCCGGAATTTACACTGACAGCATAAAGGTGCATCATGCTGCAGCTACTGCAATCTGGATTGGAAATGGAAAGCCGGTTGAACTTGTGTTAAGATACCGGGTATTGCCTTTTTATTGGTACAAACCGGTTTCCAGACGAGATACCTTGGGTCTAAATTCTTTGAAAAGAGCAGATTATAATCCGTTTATTGCGGCGTACAATGAGGTAGAGGAAGATCCCGTCTTTAGTGAAGGTATCAGCAGAAGCGGAAGTATTTCGCGGGGAATAACCGTGGGAAACAATCAGGATCTGGCAGTAAATTCCAGTCTAAATCTTCAACTACAAGGGTCTTTAACCGAAGATATAAAAATTGAGGCCAGTATTACCGATCAGAACATTCCCATTCAACCCGACGGTAATACCCGTCAGTTACAGGATTTTGACCAGGTATACATTCGTTTTTACAATAAAAGTCATAGCCTTACTGCCGGAGATTTTTGGATTCAGGGTAAAAAAGGAAGTTTTATGCGGTATTATAAAAGAGGGCAGGGGCTACATTATTCTTTTGCAGCTCCCGATTCAGCAGGTTGGACAGCCGAAGCTTCTGCCGCCATAAGCAAAGGTAAATTTGCCCGAAATGTTATTCAGGGGGTTGAAGGGAATCAAGGACCATACAGGCTAAGGGGAAATCAAAACGAACCGTTTATTTTGGTGCTTGCGGGTACGGAAAGGATATTTATTGACGGAAAACAATTAACCAGGGGGCAGGATTACGATTATATTATAGACTATAATGCAGCAGAAATAAGATTTACTCCTGCGTGGCAGATTACAAAAGACCGGCGCATTGTGGTTGAATTTCAATACAGCGACAAAAACTACGCGCGAAGCATGGTACAGGCTGCAGCAAGTTATCATAAAAAGTATATTACCGGTTGGGTACAATTGTTTAGTGAACAGGATGGAAAAAACCAGCCTTTACTGCAAGAACTGGATGAAGATGACAAGGATGTGTTGGCGAATGCAGGAGATTTAAATCCGTTTAACACAGGGGTTGACAGCGTAGAGTTTTCTAACAGCCGCATATTGTATGCAAGGATAGATACTACTGTTTCAGGAAATAATTATACCATATTAGTATATAACACCCATCCTGACAGTGCCTTTTATTCGGTAATATTTACTGATGTAGGTGCAAATAATGGGAATTATATCATTCAGGAATATGGACCCCTGGGTAAGATTTTTAAGTGGGTCGCTCCTGTTGGGGGGGTGCTCGCAGGAAACTTTGAGCCCGTTAGAATTCTTGTTGCGCCAAATAAAAACCAGATGATGACGGCAGGCATGACATTCGACAACCGCCGTTCTATGCTTTCGGCTGAAATTGCGGTGAGTAATTACGACCGCAATACATTTAGTAGTATCGATGACGGAGATAATGCAGGTTTGGCAGCCAGAATGGAAGGGTCGTACAAATTGCAGAAACCGAAGCAAGCGGGGTCGCTGAAAGATACCCGTATTTTTATGAAGTCAGACTGGCTGCATCGCAATTTCAGGGAAATTGAAAGGTTTCGGACAGTTGAATTTGAAAGAGACTGGAATATATCAGCTTTTTCGAACGTAAATCAGCAAGTGTTTGCTGAGGCCGGAATTCAGCACACGGTAGCAAAGAAATACAAGGCCATCGGTTCTTCACAGGCTTTTATTCTTCCCGGCTTTTTTAAAGGGTTCCGGCAGAATTTAACTACTGCCGGTAAAATCAATGGTAATAGCTGGGATGTAAGGGCTTCCGCACTCAGTACAAAGGATACTCTGGGTAATTCGTTATTTGTAAGGCATAAGTCGGCAATTTCAAAGCAGATTAAGAAGATCAGCGCTGGTTTTCGCGACGAGCACGAATATAATCGAAAGACCTTCAATACGGATAGTTTGTTATCAGGCAGTTACCAATTTTACGATTGGGAGATATGGACTGCCGTTGGCGATACAGCAACTGCACGACTTTCGGTTTACTATAGAATGCGCTATGAGCAACGCCCAAATCAATCAGTTCTAAGACGCGCAACGCTGGCCCGGCAATATGGAGCGTCTGTAGATGTTATGAAATTTAAAGGGCATATTCTTAAGGCTATGGCCGGATTCAGAGAATTGAAAGTTTTAGATACTACGCTTATTGGCAAATTACCCGACCATAGTTTGACCGGAAGGGTTGACTACAACGGACGATTGGCCAAAGGTGCAGTTTCATGGAATTCCTTTTATGAAGTAGGTTCCGGTCTTGAACTGAAACGGGAATTTCAGTACCTGGAGGTGTTGCCCGGTCAGGGGGTTTATACCTGGATTGACTACAACGAAAATGGAATAAAAGAATTAAATGAATTTGAAGTTGCTGCCTTTTCGGACCAGGCTTCCTATATCCGCATTTTTGTACCCAGCGACGAATATGTGCAGGTTTTTACAAACCAGTTCAGTCAGACTTTAAGTTTGGTACCGGCGGCTGTATGGCGAAATCAGAAAGGAATACGCAAGTTTCTTGCATTGTTTCAAAATCAGGCATCCGTGCGTCTGGACCGGAAGATTACAAACCTTTCCGGTGTTTCTTTATACAATCCTTTTGCAGTAACCATTGCCGACACGTCTTTAATTTCTGTTAGTTCGTCTGCCAGAAATTCACTGTTTTTTAACCGGACAGGAACTGTTTTTGCTTTGGAATATACCGTGCAGGATCTAAGAAGCAAAATGCTTCTTGCCAATGGTTTTGATAGTCGTTCTGCATTTACCAACAGGGTTTTAATTCGGTTGAATGTCGGTAAAAAGGTTACTTTTAAAGCAGACGGTACCCTCGGCTCAAAAACCAGTGAAGCGGGCTATGTTTCAGGAAGAGATTTTATATTGGAATATAATGATTTAACGGTTGAGGGTTCCTTGCAGCCTGGGGTAGCTTATCGTTGGAGCGTAAATGTTCGCAGATCGGATAAAATAAACGTAATCAATGCCGGAGGAGATCGGGCCATAATATTAAAAGGCGGAAGTGAGTTTAGATATATGGCTGCCGGAAAGGGAAGTGCCGAAGTTACTTTTAACGTCTATAATATCGGTTTTAATGGAGAGAACAATACTCCACTCGCATTTGAAATGCTGGAATCTTTGCAGCCGGGAGTAAATTATACATGGACTGCAGGTATTCAAAAGAATGTAGGAAAGGCGCTCCAGCTTACTTTAAATTATACCGGCAGAAAAAACCCGGATGTCAAAATCATTCACTCCGGTGGAGTACAGTTGAGAGCGTTCTTTTAAAGCACACTACTTTTTATGAAATTTTCGGTTCAGGATAGTGCCGTTTGATGATTTTAATCTAATAAAATATACTCCGGAAGGAATTTCAACAAGGGGTAAATCGAAAGATGTCGATTCCATGTCCGAAGTATAAAGCGAAATAGATCTGCCTGTGGCATCAATTAATTCGGCTGTTTCATAATGTTCATGTTCTCCAGCAACAATATGCAATACATTGTCCGCAGGATTTGGATAGATTAATGTTTCTGAAACTTCAGCAAAGTGTACAACAGCAACTTTACTATTTGTTACTGTACCGTCAAAGTCGAATTGTGCCAGCCGATAATACCAGTTACCCGGCGTTACGTTTTGGTCAAGTAATGAATAATCATTTCTTTGAGAAGATGTTCCGGTACCCTGCACACTACCAATTTCCACCCACTGCCATCCATTGAAACTCCTTTCAAGAATAAAATGACTATTATTGGATTCGGTTGCAGTTGCCCACTGACATATTACATTGCGAGTTCCTTCTTTAAGGGCATCAAAATACAATAGTTCAACAGGCAAAGGTCCTGTTTGATTGTCGAGTATACCGTTGTTGTTGGCACCTGTGGCTGAACCGGCAGAATTGGTACAGGGAGATGAATTATTGTTGCAACCCGGAGTTCCGTTATTTGTGGTAGTGGTGGTATTAGTTGATGGTTCAGAAATTGAGTAAATTACAACGCCTTGACTACCTGCACCACCTCCGGCATGGGTACTGGTGTTTACACTGCCGCCATTCCCGCCGTTTGCCGCAATGGTAGCCGGACAACCTGCGCCAATATTCCAGGTATTTACTTGAATAACAATAGAACCTGCCGCACCACCACCGCCTTGTCCGTCGTTGCCACTGGTGCCGACGCTCACGCCATTAGCACTAATGTTGATACCACCGCAAGCGCCTGTAGTAGTTATTTCATTTGCTTTAATAAGTACTATTCCTCCACCGTCGCCTCCATTAGTCGCGTTTGAATTATTCATTTGTCCTCCTCCTCCTCCTCCTCCCATAAAAATCCTACTGGCAGATATTTGAGCAGATAAGGAAATACCACCAAGTCCGCCACCACCCGGGCCTGCGCACGACCACCCCGGACCCGCTTCTCCACCTTGTTCAAAATTACCTCCGCCTCCGCCTCCGCAGTTGATGCGTTCACTTCCTCCACCGCCTCCGTTTAACAAATGTCCGCGGCTGTAAAGGTAGTCTGTGGTTGTTGTGCGATAAATCCCTTCTCCTTTTGCGCCGCTACGGGTATGATTAGTGGTTCTAATGTACTCCGTGGTACTACAACCCGTTCCCCCCGAATAGTAATTAGCGGAACGTGCACCACCACGAAATCCCGCGCCATTTGCTGTAATGCTATGGGCGAGGGTTAAAGTGCCAGTAACTTCAAACGCAACTACACCTCCAACATTTCCGTCCCAGTCCAGTGCACTTATATTTGAAGTGGTAGTGAAATCAGGAGTACCCAATTGTGGAAATGTTATTACCTGAACACTTGTATTCGCGCCAATATTATAAGTGTTATTCATTCCTGAAATTGTGATGGTGGCTGGAACTCCGGCAGTCTCAGTATGTGATACAATCTGCTTAATTTCATATAATCCGGCACTTTGTATGCTGCCCAAATCTCCAAAAGAGGCTACATTAGTGATAGTGCCTATCACGTCATCCTGCATTTGCATGATAATAATATATTCACCATCTTCAAACGAATCACCCGTTTCATTTACGTTCAACACGGTAAGTTCATTGCCAACAATCGCTGTTACACGGGCATAACCGTTTATCACCTGGGCATTGATTTCAGTGCTCAAAAGTGTAATTAAACCTGCGAGAATATTTTTCATTTGTTGCAATAATACAACTTATTTTTTTAACTACTGATTTTTAAAATATTAATTTATTATTACCCGCGAGTGGAAAGAAAAAAAGCCGCACTCAGTGTACGGCTTTCAAAAAAAATTAGGTAATGAGTTAAACAGTTTGTTGCAGTACCGCATTCATCCCTCTTACCGCTTCAGCACTCTTGTTAAACATTTCCTGTTCAGCAGCATTCAGTTTATAATCAACAATCTTTTCCCAGCCGTTTTTACCTACAATTACCGGAACACCCAGACAAATGTCTGACTGGCCATATTCTCCGTTCAGTGAAACACAGCATGGGAACAGCTTTTTCTCGTCTCTTACAATGCTTTCAACCAGTGCGGCACTGGCAGCGCCGGGGGCATACCACGCTGAAGTTCCCAGCAGTTTGGTTAATGTTGCACCGCCAACCATGGTGTCAGCCACAATTTGTTTTTGTTGATCTTCCGATAAAAACTGAGTTACAGGTACACTGTTCCAGGTAGCATAACGAATTAACGGAATCATGGTGGTGTCTCCGTGTCCGCCAATAACTATTGCGTTCAGGTCGTTGGGTGAACATTTTAATGCGGCACTTAAATAACACTTGAATCGGCTGCTATCCAGAATTCCGCCCATACCAATGATTCTGTTTTTAGGCAATCCGCTGCTTTGCAATGCAAGATACGTCATGGTATCCATAGGATTGCTTACAACGATAATAATCGCATCCGGAGAGTATTTCAGAATGTTCTCGGTGACACCCTTAACTATGCCGGCATTGGTTCCAATCAACTCTTCACGCGTCATGCCCGGTTTGCGTGGAATTCCTGATGTAATTACAACAACGTTGGAACCTGCAGTTTTACTGTAGTCGTTGGTGCTGCCGGTAATTCGGGTGTCAAAACCCAACAGGGCAGCGGTTTGGGTAATGTCCAATGCCTTGCCTTCAGCAAAACCCTCCTTAATGTCAAGTAATACCAATTCATCGCAAATCTCTGCACGGGCAATATTGTCCGCAGCAGTTGCACCTACTGCACCGGCGCCTACAACTGTAACTTTCATGATGTTTATTGTTTTAGTTAATAATTTCCCAGAATGGCACGAAGGTAAAAAATATGTTGTCACTTTGCACCGGTCATCGAAAGATATTTTATTACTTGCAGTGGCAATAAGGCAACCCATATTTTAAATCTTCGTCATAAAGCCGAATGAACGAATGAAGAACGCGCAGAGTAACCAACCCGATGAATACATAACTGGCTGTATCAAAGGTGATAGAAAAGCACAGGAAATGATTTTCAGGTTGCTCTACGGTAAAATGAAATCGGTTTGTATGCGCTACACAAGTGATACTGATACAGCCGAAGATTTACTTCAGGAGGGATTCATTAAGGTCTTTGAAAAAATTGGAAATTACAACAGGGATGGATCATTTGAAGGTTGGGTAAGAAGAATTATGGTGAACAATGCCATTGATTTTATTCGCCGCAACAAAATGATATCCGTTGATATGGATGACCCGGTTCACCAGGTAGCAATTAAGGATGATCAGGAAGATGATACTCCTGAATATCTTAATATTACGCCAAATCAAATTGTGGAAGCAATGCAACACCTTAGCACGGCATACCGCACGGTATTCAACCTGTATGTAATGGAAAATTATTCTCATCAGCAAATTGCCGATGAATTAGGTATTACTGTCGGAACCAGTAAAAGCAATCTGGCAAAGGCAAGGATGAACCTGAAGAAGATTTTAAGTAAAGATTTGAAAAATACAGATAGAATAAATAGTTATTAAAAAAGGGATTTTATAATCTCCTTCATATAATATAGAAGATGAATAAGTTGAGTAAATTTGATGAATGGATGCACAACACTTTGAATGAACATGAAGTTCCATTCAATGAGGCCAGTTGGCAGAACATTCAAAAGAAACTACCGGGTAAATCAGGTGGTTGGAGCGCAACTGCATATATTGCTGCAACGGTAACTGCGCTGGTAATTGTAACTTCCGTTGTGATGCTATGGCCTGAAAATAATGCCGGGTCCCCGGAAAAGCAGGTTTATGAAAATCCTGTAAAAGTAAAAGAAGAAGTTCCTGCAGTTGCTCAAAACCAAAACGAAAACAGTGATTTTGAGAAACCAATCCAAACCGGAAAAGATGAATCTAGCAAGATTGCTGAGATTAACCACACAGAATCTTCTGAAAAGGAAACTACCATCACTCAAAAGCATTTATTGAAGGAAGAGGCTTTAAAAGATGATCATCAAATAGAAATAATTAAAGAAAGCGAGAAAGAGCAGAAAGGTGAATTAGTGAATATCGGTAACGTTCTTGAAGAAAATTTGATACAACCGGCTACTTCAAACAGGTCAATTCACTTGAATAAAACCGAGTTTTGTCAGGGCGAAAAGCTTTCAATTGTTGCGGAAGAGTACTCTAATCAAATTATTCAAGTAAAAATGAATGGATCAGACTGTGCTGGTTGCAAAGAAGGGTACGTACTGAATACACCCGGGTCTCAACTAGTATCAGTGGACATCTCGGATACCAAAGGAAATCTAATTGAAACCAGGAATTACCAAATAATGGTTCATCCGGCGCCAGACGTAGAGATTGTAGTAAACGAGCCTCTGATTGCTGCCCGCCCTGTACATAGCTTTAGCACAAATAGTGGTTCGTTCTCTAAAGGTAATTGGGTGATTGAAAGCCGGAAATATGATGAACCAGTGGTAGAACATATCTTCCGGAAAGCAGGATTGTATGAAGTGGTTTGGTATTCGGTAGCTGAGAATGGTTGTCATTATTCAGTGAAGGAAACAGTGCAGATAGATCAGGATTATAATTTATTGGCTCCTGCTGGGTTTTCACCCAATGGAGATAATATAAATGATGACTTTATGCCAGAGGCACTCTCTTATCTGGATTATCCTTTTCAATTGATGGTTTACGACCAAAGCGGTACTCCTGTATTTACCACCCGCGATGCAAATTATAGATGGAGGGGTGAAAGGGCTGACGGTCAAAAAGCTCAACCCGGCGAAATTTATATCTGGCGGGTAATATTAACCAACGAAAAAGGCGCTCAGGAAGAATACATGAGCACGGTTATGATTAAGCCAGAATAATCTTTGTAAATTGCGCTTCTAAAACTATTTATGTTATGAGAAATTTTGTGTTGTTAATTACAATAATTCTTTCGGCGAACATCGGTTTTGGTCAGTTTATTGAACCCGGCGACCGGTTTGTGGAATTTGTTGTTCCTCAAATAAATTCGGTAAAGAAAAAGAATGCTGTTGATGAATACATGCGCAAGGTAGAAGGTGTTAAAATATCAAGAATGGATTTAAATACAGGTAGATATTACGCTATATTGGATGTAAAGGCTACACACCTTGATGAAGCTTGGTTTAGTGACCGATTTGCCGAGAAAGGAATGAAAATATTTTGCTTCTACTCAGGTATTCATGGTACAGATTCTTTTCAGGACATTACACGTATGAATTGTAAGGAAATTCCTGAAGACATGAAATTTGTTAATAAAGGGAAATAATGAAAAATATTAAATCATTTGGTCTCATTATCCTGGCATTTTTTGTTTCAGGTAATGCTATTTCTCAGGTACAGCTGGCGATTGCGGGGTAGCTTTTAACGCATGCTCAAATCCAAGTTTTTCTGTCGATCCTTCCGGCTACGGTTCTATTGAAGAATTTACTTCTGGTAGTGTTTCCAACCCTTCAACCAATCCCAATTGTTGTAATTCGGGTTGTCTGCTTACAGGTGAAGTAAATAGTACATGGTTTATCATCAACATTGCAACCACCGGAACCTTAGAGTTCTCAATGGGTGTTGCGGGAAGTAGCGGAAGTTGTTATGACTGGATTATGTGGTCTTACAATGCGAGTACCTGTACCGGCATTCAGTCGAACACCCTGGCTCCGGTTGCCTGTAACTGGAATGGTGCCTGTGGTGGTTTTACCGGAATGGCCAATACTGTTCCGGCCGGTGGCAGCGCATTGGACTTCGAAGCGGGCATGAATGTAACCTGCGGACAGCAGTTCATTGTTTGCTTTTCAAACTATAGTTCAGCAGTTACTTCTGTTCCACTGAGTTTCTTTGGAACAGCATCCGTAAGCTGTACTACTTTTACTCCCATAACAGTTAGCAATGCAACAGTTTGCCCCGGAACTTGTGCCACACTTACTGCCAGCGGAGGTACTACTTATAACTGGACTGCCTCTCCTGATCTTAGTGGAACAACCGGTGCTACTGTTTCGGCTTGCCCGCCGGGAACGGGTACTTATAACTATACTGTTACGGGTACCGGAGCATGCGGTACAGGCACTGCAACGGCTACAGTTACCGTTTTACCTGCATCGGACCCTTTGTGTTCCACCCCGTGTAACCTGGATTACTTCTCAGCCAACATCAGTGCCTGCGATTTTGCCACCAATACCTATTCTGTTGACGGAGACATTCAGTTTACGGGTGCTCCTGCTTCAGGCCAGTTGATTGTTGAGACTTGTGGCGGTCAGCAGCAGGTGTTTAATGCCCCTTTCGCCTCTCCATTGGTGTATAATATTACCGGTATCCCTTCCGACGGGGCTGCCTGCGATGTTCAGGTTTATTTTACCGCCGACCCTGCCTGCTCGCAAACCATTCCCTACACTGCTCCGGCATCGTGTGCCTGCCCGGTGGACATAGGTACTTTTACCACCGGAACCACCGGCTCAACCACTACTACGGGACCATACAACCTATGCTGGGGCGATGCGCTGAACGTGGTTTCTAACGGCAACAATACCGACCCCAATAATATTTTTGACCCCACCATTACCTACGATCCCGGCCAGTGGCTGCTGGTGTACAGCTGCCCTCCTACGGTAGGTCCTCCTAACGACATTAATACCGACCCATGTTTGCTGGGTGTGTTCAGCACTGCCGATGCCAACTGGAATATTCCCAATAACGTTGGAGATGGTTCTACCCTTTACTTTGTCCCAATTAGATATGTATAGCATGACCGACGGGTATTATTCAGTAATCAATGCCTCCGGTTTGTGTTACGACCTGGGTCCGACGTATCAGGTTACGTATTTACCACAAATTACAAACACCCTTACGCAAGACTGTCAGGCCGGGACGGCCACTGCCACCATCAGCGGCGGCGACCCTGCAGTAAATGGCACACTGTTCACCGCTTCAGGTCTGTCGCCGGCTACGGCTACTTTTGTAAATACTACGGCTGCCAACGGAGGTACCATTACCATCGGCAATTTACAGGACGGTGATATGTACAGCTTTACCGTTACCGACGTCAACGGGTGCCCGTTGGTCATCAGCGGAGGGCCATTCATAGCTCCCGACGATGCCACCATTACTCCTGCCGGGCCTTTCTGCCCCGGCGACCCTGCCTTCCAGATGACCGCTGTTGACCCCGGGGGTACCTGGAGTGCCAGTTGTGGTGCGTGTATTACTGCCGGCGGTTTGTTTAACCCGGCTACGTCGGGCGTTGGTAACTGGACCATTACCTATACCATTCCCGGTACCTGCGGCGATACCGATACCGAAATCATCAGTGTTACCAACCTTGCCGATGCCACCATCAATCCTCAGGCTGCACTGTGTGTAAACGCCACACCGGTAACCTTTACTGCTGCCACCAACGGCGGAACCTGGAGTGCCACCTGCGGTGCGTGTATCAATGCTTCCAGCGGTCAGTTCGACCCTGCAGTTGCCGGTGCAGGCACATATACCATTACCTACACTTTAGGCGGCGCTTGTGGTAGCAGCGATACCGAAACCATTACAGTAAATCCGCTGGATAATGCTACCATCAACCCGGCCGGTCCATTCTGTAATACCGACCCCGCTGTAAATCTTACCGCTGCAACCCCGGGCGGAACATGGAGTGGAACGGGCATTACCAATGCAGCAGCCGGAACATTTAATCCGGCAACGGCCGGCAACGGTACCTGGACCATTACTTATACTACTGCCGGTGCCTGTTCTTCTACCGACACCGAAAACATTATTGTAAACAGTTTTCTAGATCCTGCTATCAATCCTGCCGGACCTTTCTGCGAAAGCAACCCGCCGGCCATTATGGCTGCTGCTACACCGGGCGGTACGTGGAGCGCTCCCTGCGGTGCATGTATTAACAGTACTACGGGCGAGTTTAACCCCACAACAGCCGGCCCCGGAACATGGACTATATCGTACACTACGCCTACCAGCTGCGGTGCTACCGATACCGAAGACGTTGTTGTAATTGCCGATGCCGATGCTACTATCAATGCTCAGGCTCCACTGTGTACTACCGATCCTGCGGTTACGCTCACTGCTGCCCAAACCGGCGGCACATGGAGTGCTACCTGCGGTGCCTGTATCAATGCGGCTACGGGTAATTTCAACCCTGCAACGGCCGGACCGGGCAACTGGACAGTTACCTACACCATCAGCGGTGCTTGCGGTGACAGCGATACCGAAACCATTATCGTTTCAGACCAGCTGGATGCCACCATTACAGCTGCCGGACCTTTCTGTGCCAACGACCCTGCCTTTACCCTTACGGGTGCAGACCCGGGAGGTACATGGACAGCCACCTGCGGAGCGTGTGTAAACAGCACTACAGGCAGCTTTAACCCCGCAACTGCAGGAGCCGGCGTACACGTAATTACATATACGCTAACCGGATCATGCGGCGACCAGCAAACATTGAACATTACCGTTAATCCGGTGGCCGATGCATCCATTATTCCTGCCGGACCATTCTGCGAAGGATTTGGTGCCACTACCATTACTGCGGTGAATGCCGGAGGGACATGGAGTGCCACGTGCGGAGCTTGTATTAATGCAGCATCCGGAGCCTTTAATACCACTGTTGCCGGCGTAGGTAACCATACAATTACTTACGCTATGGGCGGCCCCTGTCCCGACAGCCAGACCATTACGGTTCAGGTAACCCCCAATGCCGACGCATCTTTTGTTGCTTCTACACCGCTTTGCGATAATAACAACCCAAGCCAGCTGGTGCCGGTAACCCCCGGCGGTACCTGGAGTGCTACCTGCGGAACTTGTG
>CAZDUI010000026.1:0-51819 GCA_964508605.1 uncultured Weeksellaceae bacterium
TTTTTAGGTATTTATGAACATTTATGCTTTAAAAAGTTAAATGCGTTTGCCCTGATCCAGCCTCCTACATTCAATATTTTTTATTTTTCTATTTTTATTCTCCCCTGTTCTTCCCAAACCGCGCTTTATTCGCACCCAAAACCAATATTTATTACATTGCGAAAAGCACCTGATTCTTCCTTTTTTCAGCGGGATCTCCTTCATCTGCGGCAAAAAGCTCCTTTCAATACAAATAAATTCTATCTGCCAATCAGCATTTAAGATATTGCGATATCTTCGCATCATAATACCCGTTATGAACACAATCATCCGCTTTGTATTTCTATCCGTTTTTGCGCTCTCGTTTACGCGATGCAACTCTGAAAAACAGGAAGAAACCACTGAAAAAGAAACACCTGAAAAAGACACAACGGAAACTCTTCAGGAAGAAAAAAAAGTTCCTTTGGCACCTAAGTATCCGGAGTATAACGAAATAGCCAGGGTAATAAGTGGTTTACCGGTAGATTCAACCTCAAAATTCTATAAAATTACCGAAACAGCGGGATGGAAGCAATACCATAAGGACATTTATACCCGGTATCGTGAACTGGACTCTGTGCGATTCCAAATAATGGACAGCTGGAGAAAGGAGAACGTAACTCCTGTTTCGGCAGGTAATCAGCTATTATATCCCTTTTCGGGACCTGATTTTCTTACAGCTGATATATTCTTCCCCGACGCAGATAGCATATATATGTTTGGGCTAGAGCGTATTGGCGTAATGCCCGATCCTACCACCATGAAGGCAGAAGAACTGGACATCTACTACAAGGGAATGGTTCGCAGTGCGGCAGACTTACTTCGGTTATCTTTTTTCAGAACCAAGTGGATGAAAAACGATATGCGTGCGAATGGTGTAGCGCCTATCATTTGTAACTTTATTGTTCACAGAGGCCACGTAATAAGCAACATTACCGGGATGAAGGTAGACACAGCAGGTAATATGATAACTATTGGCCCTTTAGATTCAAGTCACCGGATTGCAAGGGTTGAGTTTATAGATAAAAATACCGGAAAATTAAGACAGGTTACTTATTTTCAGGGAGACATTTCAGATGCTGGTTTAAAGGCCAACAAGGGTGTTAAGCGATTTATTGAGAAACTGAAACCGGCGAATACCTATTTGAAAGCTGCCAGTTATTTATGTCATCATCAGCAATTTTTTGGAGTAGCAGACCTCATAATTTCAAGAAGTAAGTTACTGCTTCAGGAAGACAGCGGCATACCCTACAAGAAATTTAAGGAAGGCTGGGATGTAAAGCTCTATGGTAAATACGTTTATCCTGTACCGGTATTTACCGACCGAATGTACAGGCAAAATGATGATTTGCTGATAGCATTTAAAGATTCATCAAAAGTTTTCAAACTACCCTTTTCTTTGGGGTATCATGCACTTGAGAACGCCGATAATCTGATGCTGGCCATAAAGAAATAGGCGAACCAAAGCTTTGTTTTTTGTAGTTTCGCAGCCCGATTTATTAAGTTATGGGCGGCTACAATGAATATAAAGGGTTAAATTTACCCGGAATAAATAAAGAAATACTCGCAAAGTGGATTCAGGAAGACACCTTTAAGAAGAGTATTGAAACCCGTCAAGGGTCGAAACCATTTGTGTTTTTTGAAGGCCCTCCTTCGGCCAACGGAATGCCAGGCATTCACCATGTAATGGCCCGTACATTGAAGGATTTGTTTTGTCGCTATAAAACACTGACAGGTCATCAGGTAGTACGTAAAGCAGGATGGGACACTCACGGTTTGCCCATTGAGTTAGGCGTTGAAAAGGAGCTGGGTATTACCAAGGAAGACATAGGTAAAACCATTACCGTAGAAGAATACAACGCTGCCTGCCGGAAGGCTGTAATGCGGTACACTGATGCATGGAATAAACTTACCGAAACCATGGGATACTGGGTTGACATGGATTCACCTTATGTAACATACGAAAACAAGTACATAGAATCGGTTTGGTGGTTACTGAACCGTATTTACAGCAAAGACCTGCTTTACAAGGGATATACCATTCAGCCTTATTCACCCAAAGCAGGTACAGGCCTTAGCACGCATGAGCTAAACCAGCCGGGATGTTACAAAGACGTTACCGATATGAGTGCAATAGCTCAGTTCAGGGTTAAAGAGGGAGATTTAAAGAACACTTTGTTCGGCAGTAAACCAATTCATATTCTTGCATGGACCACAACTCCCTGGACCTTGCCGTCGAACACAGCACTGTGCGTTGGGCCCAATATAGAGTATAGTTTGATACGGACACTCAATTCATATTCAGCAGAAGAAGTGTTTGTGGTACTTGCTTCAGCCCGAATCAGCGCATATTTTAAGCCTGAAAATAAAGATGTCGATTTTACATCGTGGAACCCTGCCGACAAATCGTCTCCATGGCAGGAAATGGGTACCTTTAAAGGATCGTCTCTTACAGGACTGAAATATGAACAATTGCTTCCTTATGCACTTCCTGAAGAAAATCCGCAACAGGCATTTCGTGTTATTTCCGGAGACTTTGTTACCACCGAAGACGGAACAGGCATAGTTCACATTGCCCCCACCTTTGGTGCTGACGATATGAAGGTTGCCCGTGATGCCGGTGTACCGGCGATGCTGGTAAAAGACGAGCATGGAAAACTTGTACCGTTGGTAGATTTGCGGGGACGCTTCAGGTTGGAGTTAGCCGACCCTGTTTTTGGCCTGGGCGGCGAATACGTTAAAGAAGATTATCTAACAGAAGAAGAAAAAACATCAGAG
Organism: uncultured Weeksellaceae bacterium; assembly: GCA_964508605.1. Lineage (GTDB taxonomy): Bacteria > Bacteroidota > Bacteroidia > Flavobacteriales_D > CAZDUI01 > CAZDUI01. The sequence goes on from CAZDUI010000026.1 coordinate 2,797, forward strand.
CTGGGGAAACAAAAGGTAATGCTGCAATCCATCATCAGCGATACTTCAAAACTAAAATATTTAAGTGTAGATGAGCGCATTACTCTAAAACTACAGCATGAAGGAAAACTATTTAAAAAGGAAAAATACGTTCACAGTTATCCTCATTGCTGGCGTACCGATAAACCGATAATATACTATCCGTTAGATTCCTGGTTTATCAGAATTCCCAAAGTTAGGGAACGAATGGCTGAGTTGAATAATAAAATTCAGTGGAAACCCACTTCAACAGGAACCGGTCGCTTTGGCAACTGGCTGGAAACAGCCGGCGACTGGAATTTATCGCGCTCAAGGTTCTGGGGCATACCACTTCCCTTGTGGCGTACCGAAGACAGTTCAGAAATCAGATGTATTTCAACCGTTTCTGAATTAAAAAATGCAATTAACGAAGCCATTTTGGCAGGTTATATGGAAGAGAATCCTTTACAGAATTTTGTAGAAGGAGATATGTCAGAGCAAAACTATAAGTCTTTCGACCTGCACAAGCATGTGGTTGACCGTATCGTTTTGGTTTCCCCTAAAGGCAAACCCATGTACCGAGAAACCGACCTTATTGATGTTTGGTTCGACTCTGGAGCCATGCCTTATGCCCAATGGCATTATCCTATGGAAAATAAGGATTTAATAGACAATCACACAGCTTTTCCTGCGGATTTTATCGCCGAAGGAGTGGACCAAACCCGCGGATGGTTTTATACCCTTCATGCCATTGCCACGATGTGTTTCGATTCCGTTGCTTATAAAAATGTAATTTCTAACGGTCTGGTGCTCGACAAAAACGGACAGAAAATGAGCAAGCGACTTGGCAATGCAGTAGATCCTTTTGAAACACTGGAAAAATTCGGAGCAGATGCCACACGCTGGTACATGATTTCTAATGCGCAGCCGTGGGATAATCTTAAGTTTGATGAAGAAGGAATTCTGGAAGTACAAAGAAAATTCTTTGGAACTTTATACAACACATATTCTTTTTTCGCTTTGTACGCAAATCTGGACGCCTTTAAATATCAGGAACCAGAGATACCCTTAACCGAAAGACCGGAATTGGACAGATGGATATTATCGCGTTTACATTCACTGGTAAAACAGGTGAAAACCGATTTAGACCAATATGAACCAACCCGTGCTGCAAGGCTCATTCAGGACTTTGTGAATGACGACTTAAGCAACTGGTACGTGCGACTATGCCGCAGACGGTTCTGGAAAGGTGAATATGGTAACGACAAAATTGCTGCTTATCAAACATTATATACCTGCCTTGAAACGGTTGCTATTCTGGCTTCACCTATTGCTCCCTTCTTTTGCGAGAGGCTATTCTGCGACTTGAATACTGTTAGTAAAAAACTACCGGTCCAATCTGTGCATCTGGCTTTTTTCCCGAACACAGATGAAACCAAGATTGATCTTCGCCTGGAACGCAAAATGTCAATGGCACAGCAAATTTCAAGCATGGTGCTCAGCATACGTAAAACCAGAAAAATCAAAGTTCGTCAACCGCTGCAACGCATTATGGTACCCGTGCTGGATTCCACCATGGCCGATGAAATTAAAGAAGTTCAAGAAATTATACTTTCTGAAGTAAATGTTAAGCAACTTGAACTTTTAACGGACGCAACTCACCTACTGGTAAAAAAAATTAAACCCAATTTTAAAACCATTGGTCCGCGATACGGAAAACAAATGAAAGGCATTGCTGCAATGGTACAAAAATGGTCGGCAACCGACATCCTGGCCATAGAACAAAAGTCCGGATGGAAGGGATTGATTGACAACGAAGAAGTGATTCTGCACCGCGACGATTTTGAAATTACCGCGCAGGATATACCAGGATGGGAGGTGGCTGTAGAAGGAAATATGACTGTTGCATTAGACATTACCATTACAGATCAGCTGAAGGATGAAGGCATTGCAAGAGAGGTTGTAAACCGGATTCAGAACCTTAGGAAGGATTCAAACTTTGAAGTATCAGACCGGATTTTAATAACAATTCAATCTCATCCTGCAATTAACCATGCTATTGAAACCAATTTAACTTATATTTGCGCGGAAACGCTGGCCGACAACATACAAATTACTGACAATGAATTATCAGCAGAATTAGTATCCATTGAGGAAGGTGTTGAAACAAGAATAGTATTGAAAAAAGTGACGATATAATTTGTAAAACCATTAAATTAGAAAAAGATGGCTGCTGAACGTGAGAAATCAAGATATTCCGACGAAGACTTACAGGAATTCAAAGAGATTATAGAAAAGAAACTTGTTGATGCCCGCATAGACCTTGACTTGCTTAAGGGTTCCCTTTCGCACAGCGATGACCATGGAACAGATGATACCGGTCGCACATTCAACATGATGGAAGATGGCAGCGAAACCTTATCGCGTGAAGAAATGGCTCAGCTTGCCGTACGTCAGGAAAAGTTTATTCAGAATTTAGAGAGTGCTCTCGTTCGTATTCAAAATAAAACATACGGTATTTGTCGTGTTACCGGTAAGTTGATTCCTAAAGAGCGACTGAGACTGGTACCTCATGCCACCATGAGTATCGAAGCGAAGAATATGCAAAAATAAATGCGGCTTTCCCGAACTTACGTTGCAATTCTATCTGTATTGCTGGTTCTTATTGTTGACCAGTGGCTAAAGATTTGGGTAAAAACCAATATGTATATTGGTGAAACCTCTGTGAGTTTGGGAATTATGGACATTCATTTTATTGAAAATAACGGAATGGCTTTCGGTACCGAGCTAGGTGGAGAATGGGGTAAGCTGGCTTTAAGTATTTTCAGAATGATTGCCATTGTTGCCATTGGGTATTATCTGTATCGTCTTTTGAAAAAAGGTGCTAACAGTGGTCTGATAGTGAGTATCTCATTAATTCTTGCAGGGGCGTTAGGCAATCTTATTGACAGCATGTTTTACGGATTGATGTTTAACGAAACACATGATGTTGTTTTCCGGGATGTTATCCCTCCAGCTGAAATGTTCCCGCCGGAAGGGGGGTATGCCGGATTTTTACACGGAAAAGTGGTAGACATGTTGCACTTTACAGTTAACTGGCCTCAGTGGGTGCCAGCCCTTGGCGGCGATCCCGTATTCCCTCCGGTTTTTAATATTGCCGACGCATCCATCACCGTTGGGGTTTTCATGATTCTAATATGGCAAAAAAGATATTTTCCCAAAAAGGAAAAAGCACTGCCTGATACCACGAATATGGAAGGTGGTTTGCAGGATTCTGTAAAAGAAGAACTAGAAAATTAAACATTTTTCTTTAACAAGAACACATGACTATCAAGGTTTTCAAATTCGGCGGTGCATCAGTAAAAAATGCCGATTCGGTTAAAAATGTTGCAGGTATTGTTTCAAAACACAGTAACAGCCCAATACTGGTGGTTGTATCGGCTATGGGTAAAACTACCAACGCACTGGAAACCCTGGTAAATGCATACACATCAAATACCAGCGTAAGTGAAATAGTAAACACCCTTCAAAAATTCCATCTGGATATTGCCGGAGGGCTTTTTTCTGAAAATCACCCCTGTTTCAGCGATTTGCAGAATGAATTTGACGCATTGAATATCAAATTAAATGAAACACCCGGCGATAATTATGACTTTGAATACGATCAGTTGGTTTCTTTAGGTGAAGTATGGAGTACAAAAATTGTTGCGCATTACCTGAAAGAAGTAGGTATAAACATTATCTGGCAGGATGCACGGCGTTTAATACGGACCGACAGAACCTGGCGCGAAGGACGAGTTGATTGGGAAAAAACAGAAAAGAAAATAGCCAAAAATACGATTCCCCTTCTGGATACGCCGGGAAAGGTAGTAGTTGTTCAGGGTTTTTTAGGAGGCACCGACGAAAAATTCACTACTACTTTAGGACGTGAAGGGTCGGATTTTACGGCAGCAATTTTTGCCTATTGTCTGAACGCTGAAAGTGTAACCATATGGAAGGATGTGCCCGGTGTTTTGAATGCCGACCCCAAATGGTTTGACAATACAGTAAAACTTGACAAACTCAGCTTCAGAGAAGCCATTGAGCTAACATACTATGGAGCTACCATTATTCACCCGCGCACCATTAAACCGCTTGAAAATAAAGATATTCCTCTTTTTGCCCGGAGTTTTGTACAGCCCGACGATGCCGGTACAATGATCAGTAAAGACGACAGTGAAGACAGTCGTGTGCCTTCCTTTATATTTAAAATAAATCAGGTACTCATCAGTATCACTCCCCGTGACTTTTCATTTATAATGGAAGACCATCTCAGCCAAATATTTAGTGTGTTTTCTCAGGCTGGGGTTCGCATTCATCTCATGCAAAATTCTGCGTTGAATTTCTCGGTTTGCGTTGATTATGACGACCGAAAATTTCCGGTTCTGATTAAAACTTTAAAATCGGAATATCAGGTAAAGTACAACATGCCCTTAGAACTGGTTACCATTCGACACTGGGATGAGGCCACCATAACAAGGGTAACTGCCGGCAAGGAAATGCTGGTTGACCAAAGAACACGAATTACCGCACGAATGGTAATGCGGGACAAACAATAAGGCTTTAAATCAATCCTTTAAAGGAATAGTACCTGTACCATACCACTTCTCTGTTTCCAGTTTTCCCTTTTTATTGTAGGTCTTCCAGGTGCCGTCTTTTTCTCCCATCTTATAGCCTCCTTCCATCTCAATTTTACCGTTATCGAAATACTGTACCCACTTTCCGTCTTGTTTACCATTTACGAAAGTTCCTTCCGACTCAATTTTTCCGTTCTCGTGATACCCGGTATACTTTCCATGAGGTTCATCTTCAAGATAATTAACTTCACTGCTAATTTTCCCGCTGGGAAAGTACTTCTTCCAGTGTCCATCTTGTTTGTCATGTAAAAATTTTCCTTCATTCTCTACCTGACCATTTTCGTGATAATTTCTCCAAAGTCCCTCCATCATGCCATTTTCCATTTTGCCCTCCGACTTAATTTTACCGCTTCTATAATACTCTTTATAAACGCCGTTCAATTCCCCATCAGCAAAAGTCATTTCTTTTGAAATGTATCCATCCTCTTCAAAAAACTTCCAGGCTCCATCCTTTACTTCTTCCACCATCTGGCCTTCATATTCCGGATTGCCATTCTCGTAAAACGATCTGTATTTACCGTGAATTTTTCCTTCCTTATAATCGCACACAAAACTCAACTTACCGTTGGAATGATAAAATTTCCATTCCCCTTTGGGCAGTTCGTTTTCAAGCATGCCTTCTTCCTTAAGTTTACCATTCTCGTGGTATGCCTTATGATGCTGAGCCATCGACCCATAACATGCAAACAGTACAGAAACAACCAGAATAATAGTTTTCATAGAAATAAACTTTTTAATTTTTCACATTTAAAGAACCGTCCACCATTAACTCGACATTATCATTAGGCCAGTTATACTGAACAAAATAATAAAGACCACTTTCATAAGTTAAGTTATGAAAACGAGCTACAGTTAACGACTTACCTGATTTTAACGAATGAAGAGTCATATTTGCCGCGCCTAATCGAATTTCTAAATCTTTATTTACCGTTAGCGTCTTAAAATGACTGTGCTTGGTTCCTGTACGACCTTTCAATGCAGCCTTAGCCTCAGTAAGATAACCTAGAATTTCCGCTTTTGGAATTTTATCAATTACAATACGGCGTACAATAAAGCCGGTCCAGTAGTCGGTAGCGATGTAATCTTCAAGTTCGTCCTTTAAAGGAAATTTATCCTGTTTTACAAAAACTATCAGGTCGTCAACGTATTTATTAACAGCCGGGAACCAGTCGGCGGGATAACCCGCAGAAGCTTCCACAAGTACTGCCTTAGCCCACTGAAATGCTTGCTGACGTAACAGTTTATTTGTAAAAATTCCATTATAATACAGTGGAAAATCGTCTGTTCTCTCCCAATCATATCCGTTATCTTTATCGGTTAGATATAAAAAGAAAGGTAGCGTTTTATCTCCGTCTCGTCCATTTGATGCATAACCGTACCCCCTTCTGGACGTAATAAACATAACATATTCCTTCAAAGAATTGAAATCGTTTATTGATGTTTTGTAATTTAGCAAGTCTTTGCCGGCGGTTGCTTTTAAATGAGCTTCCTTAATGAAGAACTCTTCATATTTGTATTGGTCAGAAAATCCTATACTGCCACCTTCAGCAAGTTCTATAGATTCGCCCAATACCGGAGTATTTGCGTTTTGTTGTACCGAAGAAACCGCAAGGTAAGGATGTACAATAGTTGCTGTAGCAGTAAGAACTGCGCCAGTTATAAGCAGCACAGCAAAAGAAAGTTTTGGTTTTGTAAACATGATTTTATTATATATGACAAAGAAAACTAATTCAGTGCAATATGCAATACGATTTTTACCGTAATGTTTCGGAATTATTAGCATGTTGATAAATCCCATTTCCAATAGGGTTATTGCTACCTTTGGCCGGCGATTGTAAGATAAAGATGAACGAAGAAACACCAAAGCAGCCAAGAGTATTGGGCGTGATACCTGCGCGATATGCATCTTCACGTCTGGAAGGCAAGCCTTTACTGGATATTAAAGGCAAACCCATGGTACAACGGGTGTATGAGCAAGGGCTAAAAGCAATTTCGCTTACACAGGTGGTAGTAGCCACCGACGACCGCCGTATTTTTAATGTGGTAAGAGATTTTGGAGGCGATGTGGTTATGACCTCTTCAAAACACATTTCGGGTACCGACCGATGTGCCGAAGTTCTTGATATTGTAAATGAACCTTACGATATTATTGTAAACATACAGGGCGATGAACCCTTTATAAAACCCGAGCAGATTAACATGCTAATAGCCTGTTTTGGTGAAGACACCACCGATATTGCAACACTGATTAAACGAATTGAAAACAGTGGTGAATTATTTAATCCCAACAAAGTTAAGGTTGTAGTGAACCGTTGGAAGGAAGCCATGTATTTCAGCAGGAATCCGATACCATATTGCAGATCAGCAGAACCTGAGAAATGGTTACAAAACTTTACTTACTTCAAGCATATAGGAATGTATGCTTTCAGACGTTCGGTATTAAAACTGCTTACATCTTTGCCTCCCACTCCCCTGGAACTAACAGAATCGCTGGAGCAATTGCGCTGGCTTGAAAACGGATATAATATTAAAACCATTGAAACCGATTGGGAATCACCCAATATTGATACTGCCGAAGATCTGGAATTTGTAAACAAACATATAGATTTCCGGCATTTTGATTAACTTCGTGGCATGATGGAGTATCAGGTTATTGGTTCTTGTCTTAAAACGCTTTTACAAACAGAAACATGCGTTGTTCTGCCCGGATTGGGTGGTTTTGTTGGACACAATGTTCCTGCATCATGGAATGCTGAAACACACGTATTTTTTCCGCCTGCAAGAAAATTTATTTTTGATACCCGTCTGCTACGCAATGACGGATTACTGGCACATTCTTTATGTATTCGATTGAATATTAATTTTATACAAGCGAATCAAAAGATTAAAGCATTTACCGATGACCTTGTAAAGCAATTAAATGAAACGCATCGGGCTGAGATTTCCGGTATTGGTTTTTTATTCAAAGCCTCAACAGGACAAATCCGGTTTGAGTTTAGCGATTTGATGCCCCAATCGGCAAATTTTTACGGCTTAAAAACCCTTCACTTAAAACCGGTGACAACCCTTGCTGAAGTTCCTGTGCGGCAGCCGGAACCAGTGGCGATTTCTCATGTTGAAATACAAGCTGCTGAACTTCCATCAAATTCCGAAAGCACACAAAAGGAAACCCCTGTTATTCCTATTACAGCTGCAACCGTAATAAACCCTGAAAGCCGTATAAAAATAGCAGAATCAAATAAGGAAAATAAAGTGTTAAAAAAACACGCTCGCCGTCGCCGGTGGGTGGCCATTGCTGCTTCCATTCTGATTCCGCTATCGTTTTATGCATGGTATATTCCGGTAAAAACAGACGTCTTAAAAACAGGACGGATAACCGTTGCCGATTTGAACCCGTTCTCTTCGACAGGTTATAATCCGTCTGCTTACATTGTACGGAGTGCCGGTACGTTTTCAGTAGAAGAGATAGCTGAATCGTTCAATATACCTCAGGCGAATGAACAAGGACGCGTTCTGATTGCCCTAGATGACGAAATTTCGATTGAAGTACAAGTTATTAATATAAAAACACCTGAACTTGCTACCACCACCTCCGGTTATTTTGCAGTTACCGGCGTATTTTCAAATCCGGAGAATGCAAAGAATTTTTTAAAGAAACAGCAGGAATCAGGTCTGGAGGCCAATATTATTGACGTACAAGGCGGCATAACTCGGGTTGGACTTGGCGGATTCAGTACAAAAAAAGATCTTCAATCTGCCATGAATCTGATTACCCAAAAGGGATATCAAAGCTGGGCTTTACAAAAATAAAAAAACCCACCCTGCCTTAGGCAAAGTGGGTTTGAATATATACCTAAACTTATTGTTTTAAAATCTCGCGGGTCATCACATTTGTACCATCTGTCCAACGCAATAGATAAACACCGGCTGGGTAGTCTTGCAGGCTGATTGCCCGTTGCAGACCCATATCAAGCGTGGTAGCGTTAAAAATTATTCGACCATTCATATCGTAGAGCGCAATCTCTCCCTGAACCTTTGGCAGTACTACATTTACAATATCGGCAGTAGGATTTGGAAATACATAAAAACCGCTGGCAATATCACCCAGCTGAAGAACACCTACATTACCTCCGGTAAATTGTAAATCATCTAACCAAACATAACTACCCGGATTATTAGGCGACCAACCAATTAAAAACAGTGTATCGGGCTGAGTGGTAACATTTAAAGGTATGGTGAATGTGGTAAATGAAGCCGCTGCGGTATTTGTACCAAAAACCTGATAATCAATAATTGAGCCTGAATTCTGCAATTGAACCAGAATGGAAATCTGGTCGGCACCTGAAGGAGCAAATTTATACTTACCTTCCAGCGCGGCGGGTTGCGCTGTATAAGGCAGACCTTCAAAGTTACTTATAGCTGGGTTGAAAGGTGACACTGAAACTATACCCTGAATCGTATCATTACCATTCAATACCGGATTCAGACGAATAGAAAAACTGCCGGAAGATGCATCAGTAGACTTTTGGGTTGTCATAGGCAATCCTCTGGCAGCAAGAAGACCATCAAACGTATACCAGCTATCCGGATTTTCATACGTAGGTGTGTTCCAAACTTCAAAACTATAATTATACAAATCGGGAGCTGTAGTGCTGTTGCTGATCATTCTTACATTATCTACATAAACATAACTTCCGGGCACGCCCTGCATTACAAAGGCATTTGTACTGGCAATCCCAACCATTAAGCTGTCAGGAGCGCCTGTCATAGATGATAGAGGAAATGTAAATCTTTTCCAGGAGGACTGCACTCCTTTCACGTAAAAGAAATCTACCTGCATTGGAACAATCGGGTTCCTGCGCATTACAAGAATCAAGGCCGAATCGTTGGGTTGAATATCAAACTTCATATACATGGTAACCGAATCAACATCTGTAGAATAGGAATACCCAAAAGTGGGTCCTGAATCTCCGGCCGAACCATACAATGCATAAGCAAATGCAGTATCAGTACCAATTAGTTTTGTTTCAAGTTTCATGCTATATGTCTGGTCTATAGCATCTGTTGATTGTGTTACGGTTTGCGCACCGGGAAATTCCATTTCTGATGTAGTCCAGCCATCTATAAACGTTCCAATGGGTAGCGTAGTCCAGTTTTCAAAACCGCCGTTTTGAATTTGCCCGTTTTGGGCATATACCGAAACCGACATTACAGTTAATAAAGAAAGTAGTGTTTTTTTCATGATATTTTGATTTAGAATAAAATGACGTCACAAAGTACCTAAAAGGTTGCATCTGTAAATATGACAATCACATGATTATTAATTGCTATTACGCAATCTTTATATTGCCTTAAAACAACAAACTGTCTCCATCTGGAAAAATCGAATGAACAGAACTCCTTGGTAATTCAGGAAATAATTAATCTACAATTACCACCAAATATTTACTAACGCTCCAGAAAGACTTGGGGTCTGTAATATCCACAACGGTTTTATTACCATCAACTTTCAGTTCATAGCTACCGGCAGGGTGCGTGGTAAGTAAACGGACTTTGCTGGCTGCAACTTCAACTTTACGAGTTTGAGTTATGTCAATTTGTTGAAAATAATCCTTATTAAAATCCTGACGCAGTTTTTCAATTTTTCCCAAACCAATAAAACCACCCTGTTTGGTAATAACACCATTCTCTTTCAGTTCTTTTGTTGTTCCATAAGCATACCATGCCGTATTCAACTCATTCTGTCTGTCTTCAGCCAGTTCAGCAGTCTCCACATAGGTTTCAAACAGTTCAGTATATTCGGCATCAAGTTTCTCAAGTTCCGACTTTAATGCTTCAATTTCAACCTCCTGAGCAGCAATTTGGGTAGTAAGCGACTCAACCAGCTTTTGTAATTCTGTATTTTGAAGTCCGGACTTTTCCAATTCCTTATTTAGTTGTGCCACCTTGCGCTGGTTTGTTTCGCGCATTGCATTAATGGCTTCAATCTCTCCCATTATGAACTGCTTAGGGTCTTCCTGATTCTCCACCTGAACTTTCTTAATTCTTCCCTGACTTGAAGCAATAGACGTGAGATTAGACTGAATCTCGTTAATTAAGCCCACAGTTTCATTCAAACTAGAATCCCGTTGTGCAAGCTGACCTTTCAGTACTTCTATTTCCTGCTTTAATCTTGCTGCTTCTTCGTTATCGCGGCTAACCTCTTCCGGCTGCTCCTTTTCTTCTTCACTGCAGGATGGCACAGTAATCAATACTGTCAATGACAAAAGAACAGCAATTCCGATTTTGGTTAACATAATTTAATTTTTTACAAAGGTAATAAACGCAATTTACCCATAACTGAGATAGTAAGATGATTTCTGTCAATTTTATTGATGGCATTAATTATGTTTGCATTGAATTATACATTATTGTTATGAACAAAATTCTGATATCACTTCTATTGACGTTGTGGGGATACGTACTGAATGCGACTGTAGTACATTACACACTTTCAATGCCTGACCCTCATACACACTATTTTGAGGTTACCATGACCATCAAAGACATGCCACAGAATTACGTAGATGTAAAAATGCCTGTATGGGCGCCGGGCAGCTACCTGGTTCGCGAGTTCAGCCGCAATGTTGAAAATTTATCAGCAAAGAAAGGAACGGAGTTGCTGAACACAGATAAAATCAATAAAAACACATGGAGGGTATATCATAACAAGGCCAAAGAATTCACAGTATCATATAGAGTTTACGCCTTTGAATTGTCGGTTCGTACCAGCTTTGTAGACCAGAGTCATGGCTATATTAACGGCACCAGTGTGTTTTTATATGTTGACGGCCAGCTAAATGCCAGCGGAAATCTCACTATTCTTCCATATAAAGACTGGAAAACAATTTCAACGAGTCTTCCAAAAGCCGGCGGTTTTGGTCAGTATACTTATCCTGATTACGACGTACTTGTAGACAGCCCCATTGAAATAGGCAATCATTTTGAATTCGATTTCACTGCATCCGGCTGCAAGCACACCGTGGCTATGTTTGGTGAAGGAAATTATGATGTTGAAAAGCTAAAGAAAGACATGGCTAAAATAGTAGAAACCACAACAAAGGTTTTCGGATTTAATCCTAACAAGGAATATGTATTTATTATTCATAATCTTGAGCATGGTAGCGGAGGTCTGGAACATGCCAGCAGCACCACACTTCAGGTTGACCGTTGGGGTTATCAGGGCAATCAGTACCTGGGTTTTCTTTCGCTGGTAGCTCATGAATATTTCCATTTGTGGAACGTTAAGCGTATCCGTGCCAAAGAGCTTGGACCTTTTGATTATGATAAAGAAGCGTTTACAAGTCTTCTTTGGATAATGGAAGGTTTCACAACATACTATGACGAGCTCTTATTATTGCGGGCTGGTTACTACACGCCCGAACAATACCTTAAAAAAATCTCCTCTGCAATTACAAGCATTGAAAATCAACCTGGTAATGAGGTACTCTCGCTAAGTGAATCCAGTCTTGATGCATGGATAAAGCTTTACCGACCCAACGAGAATTCATATAATACTACTATTTCCTATTACACCAAAGGCTCGGTAGCCGCGGCCATGATTGACATGAAAATAATTGCAGCTACCAAAGGCCGCAAAAGTCTGGACGACGTGCTAATTTATTTGTATAAAGAATATTACGAAAAGCAAAAAAGAGGATTCACAGAAGAAGAGGCACGGATGGCAATGGAAAAAGTATCGGGCGAATCCTTCAAGGAATTCTTTGAAAAATATATTAATGGTACAGAGCCTATCCCTTATGAGGATTTTGCTGAGGCCATTGGCTTGTCGGTTGAAAGATATAAAGTTAGAGAAGACGTTCCGCTGCTGGGAATACGGACCGAAGACAAATCCGGAAGTCCTGTAATTTCATTGGTAATTCGCAATACGTCGGCCTATAACAGTGGATTAAATGTAAACGACGAAATTATAGCCATCAACGGCTTCAGAGTTACAAATTCTTCAGGCATCATTGCAATAACTACAACTCTTAAGGTTGGAGACAAGCCGGTATTTACCCTTATCCGGGACGGAAAGCTCTTAACTATTGACGTAACCATGGAGCCAGATCCCAACAAAGACGTCAGAATTGTAAAGGCAGAAACGTCATCTCCGCTGTCCAATTTCTGGCTGCGTACTTTCTAATCAACCACTCAAGGGTTCTTTTACGCCGTTTAATCAGCGGACATGTGCATTTGGTCAAATGATCGGGCATACATACAACTTAACACGTGATACATTCGTTTTGAATAGTGTAAGCCGGCCGGAATAAAATGAATGTTAAACCCCTTAAAACCGATTGTCATGAACAAAGACCTTCAATCGACCTTGTACGCCGGAGCTGTAGTTGGCTTGTGTACCATTCTGGCTTTTGTACTTAACTACATGATTTTTGCCTGAATCCTTGCTTTTTCAGTGCTTTGCTGAATCGCCCCGGCCTCACGGGGCGATTTTTTTTCCTTACACACAAACCTCAACGGAATATCTTTGTTTGATATTTAAATGAACCATGCTGTAATTCTTTTTGACGGGCACTGCAATTTGTGCAATAAATGGGTAAAAAGAGTTATCCGTTACGACAGCAAGAAACTCTTCAAATTTGCCACTTTACAAAATGAGACGATTCTCGATTCCGTCAGTTTTAAAAAATATGACATTAACAGCAACTTAAAAAGTATTGTACTGATTAACAAATCCGGAATTCACTATCGTAGTACAGCGGTACTTAAAATACTAAAAGACCTTGATGGCCTGTGGCCAATAGCGTATTACATTTTCATCTGGATTCCACCGATTCTTAGAAACGCTGTTTACAATCTCATTTCAAAAAGAAGGTACACCTGGTTTGGCAAAAGAAACACGTGTATGATTCCTCCAGCAGAAGAATCTGACCGTTTTTTGTAGTTACTTTTTCAAACTTTCGGCAAACCACAGCTTAGCAACATCTTTGCTGCATTTGCCATAAAACTCATTTAGATAAGCGTGAATCTCATCTAATTTTTCAGCTTCGGTTTTTGCGCTGGTTTGCTGTAGTATGATGCTTATCTCTTCCTTCAAATCTTCCTGAGAAGGGGCAATAGGAGTAAACTCAGCAACCATAGTATTCTTAGTACCTTCGCGGTAATACAATGACATACCAGAAACCTTGCTGCGGTCGATGGGATTACCATCAATTTTATATAATTCCTCTGTATTAATTATTAATCGTTCCTGATTAAAATCCAACTTCTTTGGAATGGTTTCGCCTTCATATTCGTACCTTACAAAAAAGAAATTTTCTGTCGACATAGGATAACTCTCACTATTAATGGTAGTTTCAAACACCCCGAATAACAGGAACTTTCCGCTGAAATAATTTCTAAGATCAATTGAGTTAATGAGTGCTCCGCTTCTTGATGCAACATTATTCATTGCCGGCAACAATTGAGCTTTTCCGCTGCTTCCTTCAGGCGCCAATATTTTCCTTCCGTTCAGTTTACTAATGACTGCTGCTCGAGACTCCTTGGTTTTAAAATCAATTTTCTCATTCTCGGCAAATACGTCACCACGTAGCATATTTTTACCGCTTTTAACAAAAAGTATGGTTCCATCTACCCTGATTACCTGATAAGAATCCACAGGTTTATTCAAATTCGTTGTGTGAATAATTTCACTGTCAATTTCAGGCTGAATTGCAAAGGCAACCCATGCTAACATCATAGGAACGGTAAATAGTAAAGTGATTTTTTTCATAATGCTATCATTTGTAAAACAGAGACGCTCTAGCGCAAATATCGCACCTAAATGCTAAAATTCCAAACAAACGCCGGCAATTTTTGGCGTATACATCGAATCATTACATAAATTTTTAACTCAGGTCTTCCGGCTTAACTGTCATTTTTGGTAACCTTCCGGGACATCCGACTGACAAAATTTCACGAAACACACTCATTACAAGACATTTTGACATTAAAAATTCAACCGGAACGGAATTTGAAAATACCGTGTAATCAAAAATTAATAATTATGACACTCGTAAAATTTAAAAAACCAATGTACGGATTGAGTCCCATTTGGGATGAATTCTTTAATCGTAACATTCACGATTCCTTCTTTCCTTCAGTTCCTACTGCTACTACTCCGGCCGTGAATATTACTGACGATGGAACCGGTTACATAATCGAAATGGCATTACCCGGCGTAAAAAAGGAAGATGTGAATATTGAACTGAACGATAAATTTATTGAAATCAGTTCTGCAACAAAGGAAGAACGGGAAGAACAGCAAAAGAACTATACCCGCAGAGAGTTCAGTTTATCGCAGTTCAGTCGAAGATTCACCTTACCCGTTGACGTTGAAAAGGATCAAATTTCGGCTGCACATCAAGACGGAATCTTGAAAATTACCATACCCAGAAAAGCTGAGACAAAAGGCAACGGTAACCGAACCATTCAAATTCAGTAATCAATTAAAAGAATCCGGTCTGTTGCCGGATTCTTTTTTTTCGTGAATATCAACAAACTGAGCTTTCTCATTAAACAATTGTATTTTTGCGTGGTTTTTGATAGCAACCTAAAAAAAATTAATTGGCATGAAAGCATTTTTTACCTCTATTCTTTTTGTAATTATTTCAGTTATATCATTCAGCCAGGACGAAGTAGCCCAGCGTAAAAGTCCCTTCTGGAGCACAACTCATACTGTTGAAGACACCTACATTAAAATAACCTATGGAAGACCTCATAAAAGAGACCGTGTGATTTTTGGTGCGGAGGGTCTGGTTAAATATAACGAACTGTGGAGAACCGGAGCCAATGAATCAACAGAAATTACAACTACCAGGGATATTAAACTTGCGGGCAACAAGTTGTTAGCCGGTAGTTATTCCATTTATACCATTCCCGGCGAAAAAGAATGGACTATCATCATCAATTCAGACCTGGGGCACTGGGGCAGCGGAGACTACCAGGAAGTCAAAGATGTTTTCCGGTTCAAGGTTCCGGTAGGAAAAACAGAGGTTATGTACGAACCCTTTACCATTGAGTTTGCCAATAAAGAAAACGGTAAAAAATTCGACCTGGTAATGATGTGGGATATGACCAAAATTACAATTCCGGTAGAGGTATTTTAAATACCGGCATTTTAGGGAATTCTTCTTTTGTGCCCTACTTCACAAGGTAAATTTTGTGTATGTTACAACCGAATACATCACTGTAGCTTACACTGTAAATGATGCTATCGGTAGATTGAGGTGACAACAAAAATTTATATTGATTCTTACCCTTCCACGAATTACCCGGAGATTTAGCATCGTAGCCTGCAAAAGAAAATCTTGCTGCAGCATTCAATGCAAAACCAGCATTCAATTCATCTTCTATTCCCTTATTTTTTGCAGTTAGAAATAATGAATGGTTTGCGTCCAAAAATCGATGATAGAAGAAATTACTATACACTGAGAACGACATAGCAACGCCCCATGCGGCAACGGCGCGAAAAAACCTTTTGTTTCCAATATAGACTGAGTTTGCTCTTATATACCAAATAAAAAGAAATACAGCTGCCGGTAAAAAATACCTGTCAGAGACATAATACCCTACCATAGGTAATACCATGAACACACCAACCATCAACCACACAAATCCTTTATTCCTGAAACTTTTATAAGAAACTGCAGACCATGAATAGGCCGTAAATAATGCAAGAAAAACGGCCAAAATGTAATTTCCCTGATACTCATTGCTATTGGCATCGGGCAATAAAACGGGGCCAACCCCCTGTGAATGCCAGACATCTCCGGTAAACGGCCACCAAAAATCCGTAAAAACATATCGTGAAATTACAAGTAAAAGCACAAGAAAGAACACGTATAATTGTTTAACATTAAAAGGAATAGAAATCCTAACAGGCAACATCATAATTCCGGTAAAAGCCAAAAGCCCTGTTCCATAATAAAATGCCGACTCAGTAGCTTGCACCGGATTCCGGAGCCATTCATTCATCCAAAGTCTTCCCTGAAATACATAGTTCGCAGGCAATGCACCGGATACGGAGTAAAAATAATCGTGCAGCCATAAGGAAATTAAAGTCAACCCTGTAATTACAATATATGGCACTATGGAAGTTTTGGTTTGACCAGCCCACTTAAAACTTAAATACGGTACCAATGCTGATATAAGAAACGCGATAGGAATTATCAACACGATTTGACGACAAAGAACTCCAATTAACAGGCTTAGCAAGGCATAGAAAAACCACTTATTCTTAGCTGAATCTCCGTATAAAACCAGATACCAGCTACCTGCCAGAGCACAACAAAGCGCAAAAACATCCGTCATAAAGCTAAGAGAAAGATGCAAAAAAACAGGGTTAAACAGCACAGAAGCTGTTCCAAGGAGAGCCATTCTGCGACCGCTAAACTTATTAATAAGTAAAAAGAAATACCTGGAACAAAGCAGAGCTGGAATTAGCATGGAAACTCTAAGGATTGTATAACTAAAACCAAAGACTTTAATCCACAACGCGCCATAAACTGCCTGCGAAAACAATGTCATTCCCTGCCAATCGGAGTAATGCCAATATCCTTTACTAAAATTCAAGGTTGCATGGGCATAAGCCCAGTCATCATTCATAGGAATATCAGCCCATGGTGCAATTAGCGTGACACACAGCAACCAAAAGGAAACCAAAAGGAAACCAGCATATTTTTTTAGGCTGGTCATTAATTATAGGCTTTTCTTAATTTCAACAAACTGACAATAAAAACAACCATAAAAACGATTAGCAGAGGGTCTAATAATAATCTGTGCCTGGTTTCAACATAATAAAAAGATTGAAGCACCGAAAAAAGCAATAATACAAATAGCGGCCAAATAGATTCACGGAATCGAATAATTATTAACCCAATAAGCGAGAGGAATAATATTGCAGAGAAGTATCTGTAAATAACTGCAGCCACACCCACATAACCGCTGCTGTGGTATACCCCGGCATCAGCCCGTCCAAACCAAAAATTTTGAAGTTTAAGTAAAAACATTTCAAGGAACAAATTAGAATTTGCTGCCAGTTCTTTTTGATATTTCGCTATAAACCAATCCGATTGATGTGAAGCTGATAATCCGTAAATTTCCTGTCTTTCGTCCTCTGTTAGCAGCGACATATAATTTTCACCTGTTGAAGTAATGGCAGTACCCTGAGTTTCTCTTTGAATGCCTATCCACAAATTCTGCCCTGAGGCCGAACTCAGGGAATAATCGTTTGCAATGCTACCGTTACGAACTACCCAAGCAGAAACCGGCAGTAAAATAAGCGCCGCTGAAAATACAATCGTCTTAATTTTCAATAATTTTAATTGCTTAATAAGAAACGGCAATGCAAACAAACAAAACACAACCAATGTAGGTCGATTAAGAATAGCTAAACCACAGGCTAATGCCCACCACACAAGTCCTTTATTTGTAAATAACTTAAGTTTGAATCCCAGATAAGAAATAAGTATTGCAAAGAAAACATCCAATGCAAAAGGATGTACCATTTTAACTTGATAATAAGCTAAATATGGATTAAATGCAATTACTGTTGCCGCTATAATTGCAGGCCATTCCCTGGATAGAGATAGTTTTCTTTTCTGAGCATGCCCTGTCAATAACAATGTAAGATGATACACCAAAAATGCAGTTAATGTACCCAGTATAATATTAAAAATTAATACGCCATAAGCACCAATACCCATTGTATACAGACTGTAAACCAAAGCAGGATATACGGGAAATTGAAAATGGTAGTGCCATTGACCATGTTGTAACATCCGCATTTCTCCGGAGCGTTGCATTTCCACTGCAATATCATGTGCTTCAAAGAGATAATCTGGTTCAGCCCATATCAATTTAAGGACTGCGCTAAACACTAGAATTACCCACAACAGAGTACCATTGCTGATAAAATTACGGGAAGTGGATTTAGCTGAATAACCCAACATTACATAAAAATGAAGGGTACAATAATACCTATTCCCTGCGAAGATTCAATAAGAACTATTAATAGGTACAGCCGTAATGACTCTTTCTTTTGCGTGGAGACCTTTTAAACTGCCACCATTTTAAAGGATGATTTGATGTATAATCAGCATTATGATGTTTACTTCCTGACGATTCGGATGAAACTACTGATGACTTTCCCGGATTCCGATCTGTTTTATTAAATGACAACAGAACATCGGCTTCATTACGATTATTCTCTATTATGGCTTTCTCTTTCGAAACACGAACCATTTCTTTATTCACCGACTGCAAATTAACCTGATTCTCAATTTCATTTAACTCAAACTGATTATATTCAAAACTCTTGTTCTGAATCTGTTGATCTTCATTTAATACCATCTGTTCAGGTTCAACGTTTGTTTCTTCCGGAATATCCGGACGATTAACACTATTATTTGACAGGGAAACATATACATTATTCAATTCATAATCATTTGAAACACTTTGTACCGGATTGATATTTATTAAATTATTCCTGTTTTGACTCTGATTAAAAACGGGTTCTAGCATCGACTGGCGTTCAACATTTGTGTTAGATGCGGTTAAAGCTGACGGGTTAACAGCTGTTTGAATGTAATTTTGAGCACCTGCAACATTCACCAAAGTAAGTGTCAAAAAGGAGAAGCAAAAATTTTTCATTTGAATCATATTTACGTGCGGTACATCCTTCATAAACAAAGGTTCAATTTTGGAAGCAACAATCAGGCCCGTTTGCCTGAATATTGGAATTATCATTACTTTGCTTAATTTTGAATTATGTCCGAAAGCAGATTTAAAGGAACCATCAAGTTTTTCAATCCGAAAAGCAATTTCGGTTTTGTAATTCTCGCTGATACGGGAAAAGAAATCTACTTCAACCAAAAATCTACAGGTGGAATTCAACTAAAAGAAGGCGACAGAGTTACTTTTACAATGGGTGAAGCCAAAAGAGGTCCTGTAGCTATGAACATAATAAAGCAAAATGAGTAAATTAATCGTTTTCATTTTTTTATACCTTGTATCGATTACTGTAAATTTACTTGCCCAGACACCAAATGGAAAGTGGCAAGGAACCATAGAAATTCCCTCAAGCCCCTTAGAAGTAATTGTTCATTTTAACGGCGAAGGTGCTTCCTTTAACGCCACAATGGACATTCCCGTACAAATGGCTACAAATCTTAAATTGAGTCCGATTTCCTATGATACATCTGCAAAATCTCTGGAATTTAAAATTGCGGATGCACCTGGTGATGCAACCTTTGCCGGCATACATAGAGGCGACAGCATTATTGGAACATTTACACAGGGTGGTTACCCCTTTCCAATGAAACTGTATGGAAACATCGGAGATACTCACAAAAAAGAGCTGGAAAAAATAAGCAAGTTCATTACCCTGACCGGAGAGATTGCAGATAGTTTGATGAAAATGAACGGTACGCCCGGAGTAGCAATAGCTATATTTCAAAAAGATACCATTCTTTACATGAACGGGTTAGGCATGAGTGACATTGAAAACAAAACTCCGGTTTCCACAAATACAGTGTTTGCCATTGGTTCGTGCACTAAAGCCTTTACGGCTATGGCTTTGGCTCTGCAGCAGGAGGAAGGAAAACTAAAGTTATCCGACAAAGTAACAGATTATATTAGAGAGTTTACCATGTTTGATTCATATACAACGGCTAAAATCACCATAGAAGATTTATTATGTCACCGCAGCGGACTTCCCCGGCACGACATGGTTTGGTATGGTGCAACCCTTTCCCGCGATGAGTTGCTTAAAACTATTAAACACCTTGAACCCACCGCAGAATTAAGAGAAAGGTGGCAATATCAAAATTTGATGTACATGGTTGCAGGAATTGTAAGTGAAAAAATTGATCAAACCAGCTGGGAAGAATTGATTGCAAAAAGAATTTTCGTTCCGTTGAAAATGAAAAACACCGGAACTGCATTTTCAATGCTAGAAAACAATAATAACGCTGCAAAGGGCTATAAAATTCTATCTGCTTCAGAACCACCAAAATTAATTCCTTATAAAAATATTGAAGCCATTGGGCCGGCAGGAAGTATCAACAGTACAATATCAGATATGACCCTATGGGGCCAAAGCCTATTAAATGGGGGCATGGTTGATTCCGAGCAAATCTTACCATTATCCGCTGTAAGTGACGTATTAACTCCACGCATGGTGATGGGTGTTCCGGCAAATGCTATTACCGCCCCTTTACTTTATAGTTTAGGCTGGATTTATACAAAGTATCATGGCCACGATTTTTATCAGCATGGTGGTAATATTGACGGATTTTCAGCCCTCATCCAATTTTTACCTGAAGATAATATCGGATTTGTGGTTCTTACGAATCAAAACGAATCGCCATTACCAGCTCAACTGGCTTTGTATTTAACAGACGTCTGGCTTGAAAAACCTGCTTCAATCCTTCAAATTCCTACCGAAGAAGGCAATGAAGAAACAAAACAAAGAAGCAATAAGGCACAATCAAAACCTCATCATTCCCTTGAAAAGTATTGTGGAGAGTACTTCCACCCTGCTTATGGTTCTTTTCGAGTATCACTAAAAGACAATAATTTAAATTTTGATTACCATAACTTTAATGGGATTTTAACCCATCTTCATTTTGAGACCTTTCAGGCACAAATTGATGAAGTGGATGAAAATATTGCCGTGAATTTTATTACCGGTACTGATGGCTATTTAAGAGAATGCGAAATTGCCATGGAACCGGAATTACCTCCATTTATATTTCAAAAACTTCCGGATGCCTCATTACAAACAGAATCTTATTTAAAGGAATTTTCGGGTACCTTTTCTTTTGATAAAGAAACCGTGGTGGAAATTTCGGCAGAAGCAGGAAAATTAATGGCTACTATAACAGCTCAGGGACGATTTCAACTTTTACCGAAAGAAAAAGATGTATTTACGATTGTAGAGTTAAATGGATACAGCATTGCTTTTAACCGAAATAAAAAAGGTGAAATTACTTCTCTGTCAAGCATTCAACCCAATGGCACATTTACTGCTGATAAAAAGGAAAAATAATTTATGAAATTTCTATTCACAACCGCATTGCTTATGTTTAGTCACATAGTATCGCTTCATTCGCAGGATACTCTTAGAACTTCGGATGCTGATGTTCATTGGTTGGAAAGCGGTGAGATGCCCTTTCTTTTCAAACAAAAAGGTGCCATTGGAATTGCTTTGGTTCAAAACCACTCAGATGGTAGTCCTGAAGTTTGGTATAGTAAAGACTCTGTAAACCTGATTTTCTTTCAGACCCTGAATGAACCGGAAAATACCGAACCGTTGTATTATAACAGTGTAAAAGCATACTGGCCGGTTGAAATGTTGGGAGACACACTGAAATTTGCATCTGAAATGCCATTCAGGGCAACGCAACTGCATTATTCCTTTATCTGGGACGGAAAGCAATTCAATTTTCATGAGGGATGGTATGAGGACCCCAGCCATGAAATGGTGGCTAAAGCAGAGGAATTATTAAGTTCAGGAGACGTTTCCGGCGCAATTGAAGCTTACAATAATGTTTTCTACCCACATGCATACATCAATTCCAGTACTGTTTGCCTTGAACTGCTGGACAAAGCACATCAGATGGGACTTTCTTACTTTAAAGCCGGAAAATTTAAGGAAGCTCCCTCACTGATGGACTCAGTTTTTGAATCTTACTTTTGCCCTAACTGGCTTGACTTTGAATCTTTGGATGCACTAAAAACCGAGATGGAAACGCTGTATATGGAGGTGGACCTGGAGGTTCTTGCCAATACGTTGGCAGATTACGGATTATTTCAATATAAAGCGGGCCAATTAGACAGAAGTATTGAAACGAACAAAACCCTGAACGTTCTCTTTCCCGATTTGCACGGTCCATTCCTTCAACATGCTGATGCTTTATTTGACAAGGGCATGAAAAAAGAAGCATCGGAAATCTATAAAAAGTATCAGAATGTAATGAAGAAGTCGGGAAAAACGAAACAAATTCCTTCCAGAGTGAAGAAAAGAATTTAAACCCCTTCTATTATTGAATATTAAAAATCGCCTTGAGTTCAGTTGCTTCCTGAGGTTTCATTTTTCCGGCAAGAATCAGACTCAACTGACGCCGCCGCATGGCTGATTCATAGCGCTGAACTTCAAGTTCGCTTTCAGGAATTACCTGTGGCACCTCAATAGGACGACCTATTTGGTCAACAGCTACAAACGTATAAATGGCTTCATTACACTTGGTCATTTCGCCGGTATGATGGTCTTCAACAAAAACATCAACACATATTTCCATACTCGTATTAAAAGCCCGAGATACATGCGCCTTAAGTGTTACCACATCACCCAGTTTAATAGGGTGTCCAAAACTGACATTATTTACTGAGGCTGTAACCACAACCCTCTTGCAATGCCTCTGAGCTGAAATGGCACAAACAATGTCCATCCAGTGCAACAACACCCCGCCCATCAGGTTTCCCAGGGTATTGGTTTGATGAGGCAATACAATGTTAGTTTGTATTGATTGCGATTCTGAAGCCTTTCTTGCTTTCATATTTTTTATTATCTCAGGGTTGCCGCAACTACTTCCTTTACCTCAGGAATGTGCATTCTTATTAAATTTTCTATGCCTCCTTTTAAGGTAGCAGTAGAGGAAGGACAGCCGGCACATGCACCACTGAGCGCCACCGAAACCACACCATCTTTATATCCGCGATATTGAATACTGCCTCCATCACCTTCAACGGCTGGACGAACGTATTCATCCAGCAACTGTTGAATCTGTTCATCCAAATCACTCGACTCAAATGAATTTTCCGTTTCTGATTTTACATCGTCATTGCCTGACGCTTCACCCGGAAGATTTTCAACCACAGGCTTACCCGACCTCAAATAATCCCTGATAAATTCGCGCAATTCCATGGTAATAAAATCCCACTCTATATTCTCCGTTCTTATTACCGTTACAAAATTGGGCGAGATAAACACTTGTTTCACAAAAGGAAATTGAAACAACGCACTCGCCAGAGATGAATAACCTCTCGCCTGCGATTCACTTTCAAATTCAGCATACATGCCCTTGGGTAAAATCTCCATATCCGCAACAAACTTCATTGCAGAAGGATTCGGGGTCATCTCGGCATACACATTCACCGGAACAATTGTATTCATATTGCAAAGATACGTTGTTTGTACTTGCAACGTAAACAACCACCAAATAATTGAGTTTAAAAACCGGGATAAAAACTATCCCGTTTTTTGTTATCTCGTCATCACCAGTCGGTGCGTTGTCTTGAATTCTCCTGATATAAATTCTAAAATATACATTCCATCTTCATATACCGAGAGATTGATTTGATGATTACTCTTCTCCTGAAGCGTCTTACTTATCAATAGCTTTCCTACCATGTCGTACACTTTAATCTCGGGTATATGAGACAAGTTACCAGAGTACTTAATTTCGAACAGACCCGAAGAAGGATTAGGGAATACAGTAACCTGTATATTTTCAAACTCATCCACTCCGTTGCTAAACGGAATTTCATACGTCTCAGTAAGTGAACATCCGTTATCATCGGTAATAGTAACGGTATAAGTTCCGGGCAGCACACCCGAGATATCCTGAGAAATAGCGCCATTACTCCATGAGTATGTGTAAGTACCGGCTGGCACCGTAATATTGATGGCACCGTCTGCACATGTACCGCAAGAGGCCTGTGTAATCAAGGTATCGGTAACATCAAACAAGGCTGACGCACCCACTGTATAGGTATCAGAATCTGTACAACCGTTGGCATCAGTCAGGATTACGGTGTAATTACCGGTAGTTATTCCATTAATATCCTGTGTAGTGGCACCACTTGACCAATTGTAATTGTAAGGAGCAGTACCTCCGCCAATGGTAATATCAACGGCGCCATTAGGGAAACCACACCACACATCAGATACGTTTGCGCTGGTTATGGCCAGGTCGCCTGCATCCGTTAACACTGTTGCATTAAAGTAATCAATACATCCTGTTGCGTCGGTAACAGTGGCGGTATAGCTACCACCGGCAAGTCCGGTAATATCGTCAGTGGTTGCACCGTTGGTCCACGAAATGGAATATGGTGTAGTGCCGCCGCTGATTGTCAGGTCTACCGCTCCATTGATTGCTGTACATACTGCATCAGTTACTATTCCACTTATTGATAGCCCGTTGGTAGCATTAATAATGGCTACATCTAAAGACACGGTACAATTTACTCCATCAGTAACTGCAACGGAATAAATGCCAGCCAACAACCCTGTAAGA
Organism: uncultured Weeksellaceae bacterium; assembly: GCA_964508605.1. GTDB lineage: Bacteria > Bacteroidota > Bacteroidia > Flavobacteriales_D > CAZDUI01 > CAZDUI01. The sequence goes on from CAZDUI010000026.1 coordinate 27,809, forward strand.
TCTTCAGTAATCGCACCGGTATTCCACAAATATGAGTAGGGTGCTGTTCCACCGGATACAAGAATATCAATTGAACCGTTATTATTTCCACAATATGTACCTGTTGAATCAAATACTGTGACAGTCAAACCACCTGTAATATTGGCTATAGTAAATAATGAATCGATTGTGCAGCCCAAATCGTCCGTAACACTGAATTGATAAGTTCCAGCCGGCACCATCGTTAAATCCTCTATTGTAGCGCCATTACTCCAAGTATAAGTATAAGGCGTTGTACCACCAGTAGTTGTAATATCAATTCCACCAGCGGAGTCACCACAATTCTCGTCAGTAGTTATAGCCGAGATACCCAGCGAACCTGAAGTATTGTTCACCACTATTGTAGCCGTATCAACGCAACCAATATTATCAACAATACTCAAAGTATATGTACCGGCAGATAAACCATTAATATTGGGTGATCCGGTTGCCGAGAAGGCGCAATTGGTAGTACCGTTGTACACAGTTCCGGTAGCAGGATTAATACCATCCGAGAAAATAATATTACCGGAAGCATCTAACAGGTTATAAGTATTCTCCTCCTCCCATGTTCCGGCAGTGTATACTAATTCCAGAAGGTCTCCGGTACACACAGATATTGAAGCATTTGAACCATTGCCTGCTGCTGCAAATGTACCCATGGAATTTCCATTTACAAAAGCCTCTATTTGTCCACCATTCCATCCATCACCATAGCTATCAAACATTTCTAAGGTGTAAGAGCAACAATTATTCGCCCCGGCAGTCATGGTCCAGGTATAACTAACAGGATTCACTGCACTTGTAATAGTAGCAAAAATTGCCCCGTTCCCCTGTCCACAAACTTCGTCAACAACATTAAATGCAGAAATGGTAGCGCCCGTATTTGTTAATACAAAAGAATAGGTTGCCGAGCAGCCTCCTGCATCTGTAATCATTACATCATAGGTGCCATCAGCAATTGCATTTATATCCTCTGTTACAGCACCGGTATTCCACAAATATGTATATGGCGATGTTCCTCCCGTTGTAGTAACGTCAATGCTCCCGTTAGGATAACCGCAGGTTGCATTGTTCAAGATAGCATTTGCTGCCAATCCGTTAGTAGTATTTACTAAAGTAGCTGTTTCAGTGTATGAACAACCAACTGCATCTGTTACAGTAACACTATAATTTCCGGCAGAAAGCGCAGACAAATCCTCAGTAACAGCACCATTACTCCATGCAAAACTATAAGGAGCAATACCTCCTGAAACAGTAATGTCAATTGCCCCAACATTTCCACCACAATAATCATCAGTTACCATTACACCACCAGAAGACAATGTACTGTTGGAATTCACAGTATAGTTTGTAATAATTGAGCAGCCCGTGACGTCAGTAACCGTTACACTATAATTACCGGAAGCTACATTCATATTATCTTCGGTATTGACACCGTTATTCCAGCTATATGTATATGGCGATTGTCCGCCGGTAACTGCAATATCAATTCCTCCGTTGGTAAGATTACAGTCGGCAGAGGTAATTCCATTCAGGCCAACACTTAATGTACCTACATTATTATTGATGGTTACTGAAACTGTGCTATTACAAGTTCCCGCATCAGTTATACCAAAGGAGTAGGTTCCCGATGAAAGTCCAGAATACGTGTATGTAGTATTTGTAGAAGTACCGCCTGAAACAGAGTTACAATTTGCTGCAGTAGTAAACACCGAACCTGTTGCCGGAGTTGGACCATCTGAGAAAAGAATATTGCCTGAAGGATCAAGCAAACTGTATGAATTTTCATTTTCCCATGAACCCGGCGTGTAATTCAACTCGATGGTTTGACCAGTACATACACTGAAATTAGCCAGATTACCGGAACCTACTGCCGAGAAATTACCTGCAGAAACGCCATCTATCAAAACTTCAATAAAGCCACCATTCCAGCTATCTCCATAACTATCCACCATATCAAGGGTATATGTACAACAGGGTGCAGACGAACTCCATGAATAATTGTATGGAGTAGTACCACCAGTTACGATAATGGTAGCACTTCCATTACCATCACCACAATTTTCATCAACAGTTGTAACACTAACTACGCTAACACCTGTGTTTGTCATATTAAAGGTACCGTTTTCTATACATCCAGTGGCATCGGTCACAGCGATAGTATAAGTACCAAAAGAGAGACCGACCAAATCTTCAGTTACATCGCCGGTATTCCATGAATAAGAATATGGAGAAGTACCACCTGTAACTGATACATCAATACTTCCGTCAGCAGCACCGCAATTCTCGGTATTTACCACACCTGTAACAGACATCCCGTTACCTGCATTATAAACTGCTATGGTTGAATCTATAGCACATCCGGCAGCGTCTGTAACCGTAACTGCATAATTTCCTTGTACCAACGCAGAAAGATCTTGTGTTGTTGCACCGGTTGACCAACTGTAAGAGTATGGAGCGGCGCCACCGGTAATTTCAATATCCAAAGCACCAGTTCCGGCATTACAGAAATCGTCGGTAACCACCACAGATGAAATTCCAAAACCTCCTGTATTGGTATTCACAACATACAGTTGCGAAGTTGAACAACCATTGTCATCGGTAACAGTGACAGAAAATGTTCCTGCGTTTAACCCGGAAATATCTGCAGTAGTAGCCCCTGTATTCCATAGAATATCAACCGGAGGTGTTCCACCGGTTACTGTAATATCAACAGCACCAGTACCCTGACCGCAAAAATCGTCAGTAATTACCGGGTTATTAATCTGAAGTGTTCCGGCATCATTCACTACAGTATAAGTACCTGATGCAGTACAACCGTTAGCATCAGTTACCGTGAGACTATAATTGCCTGCACTTAATGAAGAAAGTGTACCTGAACCAGTGCTATTACAGTTGGCTATTCCATTATAGCTAATACCTGCAGTAGGTCCGAAACCAGTGGATAATAAAACATTTCCAAAAGCGTCTTTCAGCACGTAGCTGTTGTTGTTATTTCCGCCAGTCGGCATAACATACTCCAACTGAACCTGATCTCCGTTACAAACCGGTATTACCTGAGAAGCAAATGAATTTCCTGGACCAACAGGAACCAGATATGTACCGATTAATACACTATTGACGTACACCTTAACACCTGCCCCTGCGCCCCAGCCATTGTTATTGGCATCTGTCATTTCAAGAACATATGAACAGCAATTGGTACCGGTACCCCATGAATAAGTATATGGTGCAGTGCCCCCTGAAGCGTTAGCAGTGATTGCACCTTCTCCGTTACCACAAATTTCATTGGTAATGGTTACACCTGATATTACAGGTTGCCCTCCACCGTTACCCACGACAACAGACTGAGAAACCATGCAACCTGATGCATCAGTAACAGAAACCATATAATTCCCTGCCGATAATCCTGTTAAATCTTCGATAGCAGATCCATTATTCCAAAGGATTGAATATGGCGATGTACCTCCAATTACTGAGACATCAACAGCACCATTAGAACCACCACATGTAGCATCTGAAACAATAATATTCGTTACCTGTAGTGTTCCTGCGCTGTTAAGAACTGTTGAAGCAAAAGAGAATGAGCAACCGTTGGCATCGGTAGCAACGCATGTATATACTCCGGCACTTAGTCCCGATAAATTCTGCGTTGTAGCACCGTTATTCCAAAGGAATGTCAAAGGAACCTGTCCACCGGTTACCACCACGTTGATGGCACCAAAACCATTATTACATACTTCATCGGTAACCGTTGCTGAAGATAGAGCAAAAGTTCCTGCCGCATTATTCACAAAATAAACCGGCGAAATAATCTGACATCCTGCTGCATCTAAAATCAACACCTGATAACCACCATCACTAAGTGAAGAAATATCCTGAGTTGTGGCACCGTTGGTCCAGGCATATGAATAGGGTGCCGTGCCGCCAGTTACTTCAAGATCAATATTTCCTGCACTATTCCCACAATTCTCATCAGTTATTGCAACGGAATTAATTGCAAAAGTACCCGTTACATTTTGTACTGTAAAAGAATTATTGTTTGAGCACCCATTATTATCGGTTACTGTAACGTTGTAAACGCCTGCACTTAGCGCACCAATATCCTGTGTAGAAGCACCGGTATTCCATAAATAGGTATAAGGAGATGAACCTCCTGAAACATTGATATCTATCAGACCATTTCCATTGCCGCAATACTCATCGGTTATGGTGTTTGGAGTGATAACAACACCGCCTGAACTGTTCGCTACAGAGATGTTCCCTGTAGAAATAACACAACCAGTGGCATCGGTGATATCGCAACTGTAATTTCCCGTGGACAGGCCGGTAACATCCTCAGTGGTTGCTCCGTTACTCCATGAATATGTATATGGCGCTGTACCACCTGAAGCAGTGATATCAATAGATCCCTGACTATTTCCGCATATTTCAGCTGTTACAGTACCCGTTAAAACGCTCAAAGTACCTGACTGATTGTTAACCACCGCTGTTGAACTAGTGGTACAGCCTGCATTATCAGTAATCGTAACCGAATAACTACCCGCCGTCAACATTGCCTGATCTTCAGTAGTTGCGCCATTACTCCACAAGTAATTCACAGGAGCAGAGGCACCGGTAATCATAAGATCAATAGCACCCGTTGCGTCACCACAAACTTCATCTGTAACAACTGCGTTAACAACAGCCAACGCGCCCGGGTCGTTTGACACAAATGCAGACGCAAAAACCTGACAACCGTTTGAAGAAGTAACTACGCAGTCGTAATTACCAGAACCTACAGCAGTTAAATCCTGAGAAGTTGAACCATTATTCCACAAGTAACTTATAGGGGCCACACCTCCTGAAATACTAATATTCACGGCTCCCAGTCCGTTGCCGCAAATTTCGTCGGTAGTACTTACTCCGGTTAGAGCCAGAGTTCCTGATTGATTCAATACGTTCAAGGTTCCGGTATTTACGCTGCAACCTGACGCATCTGTAATAAGACAAGAATAAGTTCCCGCACTTAAACCTGCCAAAGCTGGTGTTGTGGCACCCGTATTCCATGCATAAGTTACCGGGGCTGTGCCACCGGTTACCGTTAATACAATTTCTCCCTGACCATTTCCGCAATCTTCATCATCCACATCCACATTACTTAATGCTAATGTTCCTGAAAGATTATTGACTGTATACACCGGAGTAGTTAACTGACAACCGTCATCGTCCGTTATAACACAAGAATAGGTACCGGCTGAAATGCCAACCAAATCCTGAGTAGTTGCTCCATTACTCCATGCATAAGAGTATGGTGTGTTTCCACCTGAAATTGCGATATCCACCGACCCTGCACCGTTACCGCAAACTTCATCTGCTGCATTGCCCCAGGTTTGAGTAAGTGTACCAGTTTGATTTGAAACGGTAAAAGATTGATTAACCGAACAACCAGAAGCATCAGTTACAATAACATTATAATTTCCAGCAGAAATTGATGTCAGATCCTGATTGGTAGCGCCATTAGACCATGAATAGCTGTATGGCAATGCGCCTCCTGCAACCGTGATATCAATGGCTCCGTTTCCTGTTCCACAGTTTTCATTGGTGGTTGACGCCCCGGAAATACTCAAAGTCCCTGCCTGATTGATAATGGTAAAATCCTGAATGATGGAACATGTATTGTTGTCGGTAATAGTAACAGAATATACTCCTGCCGAGAGCCCGGTCAGAGAAGTTGTGGTTGCACCGGTGTTCCATAAAATTGAATAAGGTCCGTTGGTGGTGAAAACAGAAAGATAGATACTTCCGTTTCCATTTCCGCAGGTTTCGTCATTTATGGTACTTGAGGAGATAGCCAAATCACATACCGGAGTACACCCTCCCACCAAATTAATAACGGAATATGAAGCGGATGCATTACAACCGTTATCATCGGTAACAGTGACAGAATACGTTGCCGCAGTCAAATCTGTAATATCCTGAATTGTTGCACCATTGCTCCATAAATATGTGTAAGGGGAGGTACCACCTGCAGGAGTAAGATCAATCATTCCTTCATCATCATTACAATTTTCATTAGTAACGGAACCCGATAAAGTAATGGCTAATGGTTGAGTTACAGTTATACTTTCTACACTTGAGCAACCTGCTGCGTCTTCAATAGTAACGGTATACGCACCTGCGATAAGACCGGTAATGTCTTCAGTAGTTGCACCGGTACTCCAATTATAAGAATATGGTGAAGTACCTCCGGTAACCGTAAGGTTAATACCTCCATTGTTACTACCGTTACATGAAGGCATGGTAACAACCGACGTAACCGTAGCCGGAGTTGAATTGCTGACATTAAACGACGCCTGATTGGTACATCCATTGGCATCGGTTACTGTTACTGTATATGCTCCGGCAGGAATACCGTTCAAATCTTCAGTGGTTGCACCGGTATTCCATAAATAGGTAAAAGGAGGAAAATCTCCGGCCACTGTGATATCCAGTTGTCCATCGCTGGCACCACAGGCAGGACTTACCATTCCACCTGTAATTATTATTTCGTCGGGTTCGTTCAGGGTCACGGTTGAATCGGGCAAATCAGACGACAGGCTAATGCTCCAGTCAAAAATATAACCGTTATCCAATGCATAATTATCAGTAACAATCAATGTCCAGGTTCCATTAAGTGGCACTCCTACAAAGCCATTCAAACTTTGTGTCGGAGTATAAGAGCCCGGAGGAAGGTAATAATCAGAAAGTGTATTACCAAAAGTTGAAACATAAGTATATTGTGGTGGTGGCCCGGGAGGCGTTGTTGAAATGATGGCATTCATGGTTGCATAAACCGGAGTATTATTCCAGCAGTATTGATACCCCACACCCGGAGTAACATTACTGTTATTCCAACCGTCAACCGGAGCTGAAGCAACCGGTTCGCCCAGGTTACAAGCATTGACGGCACCACCTGTTGGACCAACATTTTTCAGCTGAACCTGGACCCCATTAGGTGCCTCAAGCACAATAGTAAGGTCATTGGCATACGAGTGTTCCATCGTTGCACAGATATTATTAATCTGAGCGGCTGATGTCATGGTTTGTCCTGCGTTAAAACCACTGATGTTTATTGCGCTGGTATAAGAAACACCGGTTCCGTCGGGCAGAAATGTTGTACCTGCGTTAAAATCGCCGCCCACAATAATGGCTTCGGCCGTACAGCCATAAGAGTCTTCAATTTCAACTAAATACGTAGAAGCATCCAAACCTGAAATAGGCACAGAAGAATAGGATGTAGACACCCCGGTTGTGGTATCGGTTAAGGTAACCGTGTATGGCGGGAAGCCCCCCGTTATTGCAACATCTACCACACCGCTTCCGTCATCAGCACACAGCAGGTCGGTGCCCGTAATCTGAAATTCTATTGGGTCCGCATCATCTATATATAATGTAACCGTATCAACAGGTCCGCAAAGCGATGTTTTAAAGTAAAGTTCTATATACTCTTGACCTTCAGTAATACCATCACCATAAGCATTAATAATAATGGTAGCTGTGGAATCTCCTGCCGGAATAACAAGAAAATTATCAAGAAACTGATAATCTACCCCATTTGTAGCAGTACCGCCAATAGTAAACGGAACGGTAGTACTTGTAGATAAAACAGAATCGATGGCAAATGTAAAACTGGCCTGAATACAGCCTTCAAGCGCTATTCCATCAGCATTTGCAGTATTGGTTTGTGCCGTAACACTTCCCTGAACCAAAGAATTTGCCTGCAAAAAAACTGCAGCGTCGTATGCTGCATCACCCGCATCGGCAATTACTAAACGAAGTGTATATACACCACATGGAGTAAGATTCTCGCGATATGCTGTCAATGGGGTTGTAAAACCATCGAACTCAATATCAAAACCTCCCAATTCGTTGTCATTATAAAATTGCCAGTAGCTTCCGTTATTAATATTATTGATGGCTACCGGAACTGTTGTACCTGGCACAAGCGCAATATTCTCCCAGCCCGTGATACCCGGACCGCTGATAAAGAATGCAAAGACATCATTGAAACCAGAGCCTACAAACTCATTATACTCCTCAGATGCAAAAATATACTGAAATTCAATCCTGTCACTCTGTACCTCAAAATCGAATTGAAAAGAGACTGCGTCGTTTGTGGTCGTCCCGGCAATTGCACTTAAGTCCGGGTCTCCGGGGCCACCCATACCTCCTGTTGTAGAGCCACTTGTATTGGGACCAGGAGCCGTAAATATACTTCCAGTGCTTAAGATAACACCATCTGTAAACGGGAAACCTGCTCCGGAATATGTAAACTGACCATATTGGTTTGCAGTACCCGAAATGGTTGCATTGGTAACATTTACATTATTCCCGGCAAGGCTGCTGCCAAGTTGCGTTGCATTATAACCATTGGTTATATTCCATTGTGCCGTTGCACTGATTCCCGCAAAGAGGAAGAATCCGGTAATTATTTTTTTCATAAAAAACTATGAAGATGATTTAGATAACAAACTTTTCGAAGAAGGACTCAACAGAATATTTCTGTTTATTGCAATAAACGTCCTGAATACCTAAGCTAATAAAATATCGCATCATCACCCTGCGATTCATAATATTATTTGGTGAAGCAATTAATACTACTTCAAAGCCCTTACCTTTTGATTGTAATTCCGCAATAGTAAAATAACTACTGTAGAGTCCCGCTTTCTCCTTAAGCGTCGCTTCAGATATATCAGTTACTGTAAACGTAAAGATACCTGAATTTCTCGGGTCCTCTTTTTTAAGTTTTTCCAGACTAACAGTTACCTGTTGTGACAACGACATAATGCCATTTAACATAAACAGCATCAGAAAAATATGTTTCATAATCTATTGTTAATTTGGCAATGTACGTATTTGCTTTTGAATTAACAAATCTTTGTGAACGAAAATGTCAGATTCCTAATAAACATTGAATATCAGTCTTCCACCAATTCAATATTAAAATCAACAAGACTTACAAATTGCTGAATTCTTCTGTCAATTTCTTCTGTGGTAAGGCTCTTTAATCTTTCTGTTCCAAATTTTTCGCAGGTAAAGGATGCCATAGCAGAACCAATAATGATAGCGCGCTTCAGATTATTAAAAGTGACGTCACCCGTATAAGCCAGAAAGCCCATCAGGCCGCCGGCAAATGTATCTCCAGCGCCCGTAGGATCTACAACTTCTTCCAGCGGCATAGCCGGCGCAAAAAACATATCGCGATTATCAAAAAGTAACGCACCGTGTTCACCCTTTTTTATAACCACAAACTTTGGCCCCATTTCAAGAATTTTATGAGCGGCCTTTACCAATGAATATTGTCCTGACAACTGTCTTGCCTCCTCATCGTTTATGGTCAACAAATCAATTTCTTTCAAGACTGCTTTTACATCATCCATTGCTGTATCCATCCAGAAATTCATGGTATCTAAAGCAATAAAATCCGGACGTTTTCTTAATTGCTTTATTACATCAAACTGAATTGCAGGAGCAAGATTACCCAGCATTAAAAACCTGCAATCCTGATATGACTCGGGCACAACAGGTTTAAATGTTGCAAGTACATTTAATTGGGTATCCAGAGTATCACGAGAATTAAGATCATAATGATATTTCCCGCTCCAAAAGAAGGATTTCTCCCCTTTTTTCACCTGTAAACCATCCAGATTAACACCTCTGCTTTTTAAATCAGCCAGGGTTTCTTCACTAAAATCATCACCAATAACGGAAATAAGATTCATCCTTTTTACAAAGTATGAAGAAGCGTATGCGATATAAGTGGCGGCACCTCCAACAATCTTATCAGTTTTGCCAAATGGGGTTTCAATGGCATCAAAAGCAACAGTACCTACAGTAAGAAGACTCATGTTAAAATAATTTTCAGCAAATATATATTATTCTTTGAAAGCACCGGAGAGAATGATAAAAGCGGGTCACGGGTTTCCATTATAATCTTAAGACACACTCCTCTTTGCTACCCAGCCAGACTTCCCATGGCACCTTAGGTCCACATTCGACGAAATTTAGCGGACTCTTCATTCCCTCTGAGCTAACCAAGGAATTTGCGTTTCATTTCATCAAAGTTTCCTGGCAACTCCTTCGTAATTGGCATTATAAAAGTTCCGACTCTTTTTATACCTCCAAGTCCATCTGCATTACTCTTGATCTGAGCTTAATTGCAATAACATTCAATCTGGCAAAAAAACAAAATTTGCCCCCTGTTGGGCCTCCCAATACTAAGCCGGTTGAGACATTACCTCCATGCACAAGGCGTTGTACCTTGATTTTCTATCATATAACTTAAAATCCACAAAAAACAAAATTTGCCTTCTGTTGGGCCTCCCAATACTAAGCCGGTTGAGAAATTAACTCCATCCACAAGGTGTTGTACCTTGATTTTCTATCATATAACTTAAAATCCACAAAAAACAAAATTTGCCCCCCTGTTGGGCCTCCCAATACTAAACCGGCTGAGACATTACCTCCATGCACAAGGTGTTGTACCTTGATTTTCTATCATATAACTTAAAATTCACAAAAAAACAAAATTTGCCCCCCCTGTTGGGCCTCCCAAAGACGCGCGGGGTGTGCCCACAGGGGTGCGCACGTGCAGACATATGCGTGAGTCTTTTCAAATAATAAAGAATGATATATTCAATAACCTAAGTTATAATATATCATAAGAAAAAGCAATCCAGCCATATATATACATTTAATTTTAAATTTCCAAATAAATCGCACCAACACTCTTCACCACATTCAAATATCCCATCCCCTGCATCCGACAACTCCGGTTTATCCAACTTTATATTATCACTTACTTAGTTCTCGCTTCTTTTCAAGCATATAATTGAAATAAATACCTGAACAAACAGAGCTACTTTATAGCTGTCAATTTGTCATATTCGCGATTTACCTGTACATTTGCGAACTCTAAATATCAGAAAACACTATGCGTGAAGGCAATAAAATAATTGATGAAGAAAGACAAGGCGAAGCTACATATATTTCAAACCATCCTCAATCTGGTAAAAAATTATATATCGAGAGTTACGGTTGTCAGATGAATTTTTCTGACAGTGAAATTGTAGCCTCTATTTTATCTGAAAATGGTTACTCTACGACACGGGAGATGGAATCGGCAGATGTAATTTTTTTGAATACTTGTTCAATAAGGGACAATGCTGAACAAAAAATACGCAATCGGCTGATGCAATTTCAGGGCTTAAAAAGACAAAAACCCGAATTATCAGTGGGAATATTAGGATGTATGGCTGAACGTCTGAAGAAAAATTTGCTTGAGGAAGAAAAACTGGTAGACCTGGTAGCCGGTCCTGACAGCTACAGGGAATTACCACAACTTCTATCAGATGTTGGCGAAGGGCAAAAAGCAGTGAACGTACTGTTAAGCAGGGAAGAAACATACGCCGAGATTACGCCTTTGCGACTAAACAGCAATGGTGTTACTGCATTTATTTCGATAATGCGTGGCTGCGACAATATGTGTAGTTTTTGTGTCGTGCCTTTCACTCGTGGCAGAGAAAGAAGCCGAGATCCCGAAAGCATATTACATGAAGCCCGATACCTCTTCTCTAAGGGATATCGTGAGGTTACACTCTTGGGACAAAACGTAGACTCATACCGTTGGAACATCACAAAAAAAGGAGAGATTGAAGACCTCACCAAACCGGTTGTAAACTTTGCAAATTTATTAAAAATGATTGCGGAGGTAAACCCTCTGCTCCGCATCCGGTTTTCCACATCTCATCCAAAAGATATGACCGACGACGTTCTATCAACAATGGCCGCTTATCCAAACATATGCAAGTATATACACCTGCCGGTTCAAAGTGGCAGCAACCCGGTATTGGAAAGAATGAATCGCGGTTATACACGCGAATGGTATCTTTCCAGAATAGATTCTATAAGAAAATTTATGCCGGATTGTGCAATCAGCACTGATATCATATCAGGATTTTGCGGAGAAACTGATGAAAATCATACAGATACAATAAATCTAATGAAGCAGGTGCAATATGATTTTGCATATATGTTTAAATACTCGGAACGTCCAAGCACTCTGGCAGAACGAAAATATAAAGATGATATTCCTGAAAATATTAAAACCGAGCGTCTCAACCAGATTATTGCTCTTCAAAATGAACATTCAGCCATTCAAAATCGAAAATACCTGAATACGGTTCAACAGGTACTTATTGAAGGCGAAAGTAAACGAAGTGACGCCCAGTTAATGGGACGAAACAGTCAGAATGCCGTAGTAATTTTTGACCGTGGAGACCTGAATCCCGGTGATTACGTAATGGTTCGCATTGATGAATGCAACTCTGCAACGCTAAAAGGCTCTGTGCTGGAAATTTCTAATAGGAGACTACAATGACAACCGATATTCAGCAAATTAAACAACGATTCGGAATTATTGGCAGTAATTCCCGCTTAAACAGGGCGATTGAAGTAGCATTACAAGTGGCCCCTACCGAGTTGTCAGTTCTTATAACAGGCGAAAGTGGCGTAGGTAAAGAAATTATGCCGCAGGTTATACATAACTATAGTGCCCGTAAACACGGCAATTATATTGCCGTAAACTGTGGCGCCATTCCGGAAGGTACTATAGACAGTGAACTGTTTGGCCACGAAAAAGGCTCTTTTACAGGTGCAACAGAAAGCAGAAAGGGATATTTTGAAGTTGCAGATGGAGGGACTATTTTTCTGGATGAGGTTGCAGAACTGCCATTACAAACTCAGGTTAGATTACTGCGTGTGCTTGAAACAGGTGAATTTATAAGAGTCGGTTCTTCAAAAGTTCAAAAAACTGATGTACGCATCGTCGCTGCCACAAATGTTAATATACCTGAAGCCATTAAAAAAGGCAGGTTTCGGGAAGATTTATACTATCGCCTTAACACGGTACCAATCCAAATACCGGCACTGCGAGAACGAAAAGAGGATATTCATTTGTTATTCCGTAAATTTGCTTCCGATTTCGCAGAAAAATACCGTATGCCGGTTCTTAAACTCGAAGAAGATGCCGTGCAGGTTCTTATTAATTATCGTTGGCCGGGCAATATTCGTCAGTTAAAAAATGTTACTGAACAAATTAGTGTAATTGAACAACAAAGAAATATTGATGCTTTTATTCTCCAGAATTATTTACCATCTGAACACGGCGTTAACCTGCCAATGCCCGTTGCACAGCCCGGACAATCCACAGATTTCTCAGAAAGGGAATTACTTTATAAGGTTCTATTCGACCTAAAGAAAGATATGAACGAAATGAAGAAAATAGTGGGTACCCTGCTTAAGGGAGGAAAAGAAAATTTTTCAAATGAACAGCAAGAATTTATAAGTACTTTTTACGGAGACAATCCCGGCGCAACACAAACAATGCCGGTCAGATCGGCAAACCAACCTGTAAAATTCAGTGACGACGAATTAACAATTGTTTCACACGACCACGACATTTCTCATACCATCGAAATTGAGGAATCTCTCTCGCTGGAAGATAAAGAAGTAGAAATGATTAAAAAAGCATTACAAAAACACAGGGGAAAAAGACGAAATGCAGCTTCTGAATTAGGTATATCTGAACGAACGCTTTATCGCAAAATCAAAGAATTTAATATCAAAGAATGATTAGCCGCATTGCTTTCGTAGCCATCCTGCTTTGCACACAGTGCACAGTACAATATAAATTTAACGACTCCGACACAGGAGAAGCGAAAACCATCAGTGTAGATTTATTTAACAATGAATCTGCCCAGGCCCCTCCTGCCGCAGCACAACAACTTACTGAGGGCCTGCGCGATATATTTCAGTCACAAACCAAACTAGACTTAATCTCTTCGGGAGCAGATTTAAAATTTTCAGGCAGTATCATTGGTTATGCAGTTTCTCCGGTTGGCATTCAAAACACAGATCAGGCCGCATTGAACAGGCTTACCATTACCGTTAAAGTTGAATATATTAATCAACTGGAAGAAACCAAAAATTTTACCCAAAACTTTACGCGTTTTTCCGATTATGAGAGTTCCCAGCAATTATCTGATGTAGAAGCAACGCTTTTAGAAGATATCTTTGAACAAATTAATCAGGATATATTCAATAGAGCTTTAAGTAATTGGTAATGCTAACCTCAGATCTTATAAAAATACTGGAAAAACCCTGGCTAGCAGTAGAACTCAATGTAGCTGACCTGGAATCTCAGATACATAAATTTCCATGGTTTTCTCTGTTATATCTTGTCAGGGCGCGTATTGCGCAAGACCAGCGATTACTGCACTCCGAACAAATTATACAGGAAGCCGCTGTTTATCTGTCTAGCAGAGAATCGCTTTTTAATTATCTGAACGCGAAACCAGAATTTCCCATTTACAATGAGGAAAAGGAGAGTACCCGCGAAGACAAAAGGTCCATATCTTCCATTCAGTCTTCCGATATTAGCACAGTTCCAGATGAAGAATCTACTGAAGAACACAGGGAAAACGTTCATAATCAAACCTTACTACAATTACATGACACCCTCAAGAATCTGAGGAATCAGATTGACAACACCGAAGTAATTGATCAGGCTGACCTTGAGAAACAATATATGATGGCAGCAATGGCCGGAGGCTACAAACCAGAATCATTATCGGAACCTTCAAAAGCAAATGAATTACCGATTTCTCCCTCTGACAAACCATCTGTAATGACTACCCCCACAGAAGCAACTCCGCATCAAGCAACTACAAGCGACGTTAGCCATAAACCCGACATCACCGAACTCCCACCCCGTTCATTCACTTCCTGGCTTACAATTCTTAAGCAAGAATCAGCAATTCATCCGAAAAATGACTCCACGTTCATAATCAGTTTAGCGTCCGATCAGGTTTCAGAACTATCAGATAGAATTGGTTCTATTCCCGAAAATAAAATATTCGAAGAGGAAACCACACAAATAAACCCGTTAGACCTGGCGCGAAAAAGTGTACTGGACGAGAGCGAATTAGTGTCTGAAACGCTTGCAAAAATCTTTGTTAGCCAGAAACATTTTCAAAAAGCAATTGAAGTTTATGAAAAATTGATTTTGAAATATCCGGAAAAAAGCGGTTACTTTGCGACCCAAATTCAACTTTTGGGCAAGCAAAAAGATCTAAAAAACTGATTATAAAACTTTAAACTTATAAAATGGCGACGCTTCTTACTATACTTATTATTATAGCCAGTGTGCTGATGGTTTTAATTGTTCTCATTCAGAATCCTAAAGGTGGTGGCTTATCTTCTACTTTTGGTTCTGCTACCCAATTTGGCGGTGTACGTAAAACTACCGACATGCTTGAAAAAGCCACCTGGGGACTTGCTATCATCATTTTATCAATAAGCATTATGACCGCCCCCTTCAATACCACAACTACCGTAATTGAAGAAGATGATGCTGAAATATACAACGATCCGGGAACGGGAGGTTTAGATAACAGTGCTGGTCTTCCGCAGTAATTTTAAAAAACCATTCAAAAAATGTCAGGTTGTCATAACAGCCTGACATTTTTATTTTCATTCATACACACTCACTGAAATTTTGTCACAGGTATTGATCTGAAAACGGAATGGCACAGAATATGATTACGGGCATTCGTCAATTTAAAAATTCAAATAAATATGTCAGTAGCATTTAAACCCAACGAAGACCGCGTGCTGGTTGAACCCGCAGCGGCTGAAGAAAAAACAGCAAGCGGAATCATTATTCCCGATACAGCTAAAGAACGTCCTCACCGTGGAACTGTGATTGCAGTTGGACCCGGTAAAAAAGATGAACCCATGCTGCTTAAAGCAGGAGATACCGTTCTGTATGGTCAGTATGCCGGCAGTGAGCTGAAAATTGACGGCAAGACATATATGATCATGCGTAATTCAGACATTTTTGGAATTCTTAATTAATAACTTTAAAACTAAAAACAATGGCAAAAGACATTCAATTTAACTCAGATGCACGCGATGCACTGAAAAGAGGCGTAGACGCTTTGGCAAACGCTGTAAAGGTAACTTTGGGACCTAAGGGAAGAAACGTGGTTATCGACAAAAAATTCGGTGCCCCGTCGGTTACTAAAGATGGTGTTTCAGTTGCAAAGGAAATTGAACTGAAAGATCCGGTAGAAAATATGGGTGCACAAATGGTAAAGGAAGTTGCTTCAAAAACAGCTGATATTGCCGGTGACGGAACAACCACAGCCACAGTACTTGCTCAGGCCATAATTGGCGCCGGTATGAAAAACGTAGCTGCCGGAGCGAACCCAATGGATTTAAAAAGAGGAATTGATAAGGCTGTTTTAGCAGTTGTAGAAGAACTTCGCAAGAATAGCCGTACCGTAGGAGACGACATTGAAAAAATCAAACAAGTTGCCTCAATTTCCGCAAATAACGACGAAACCATCGGTAGCTTGATAGCTGAAGCTATGAAAGTAGTAGGTAAAGATGGTGTCATTACTGTTGAAGAAGCCAAAGGAACCGAAACAGAAGTAAAAACTGTTGAAGGTATGCAATTCGACCGTGGTTACCAGTCTCCATACTTCGTAACCAATGCTGAAAAGATGATTGCTGACCTGGAAAACCCGTACATTCTGATTGTAGAGAAAAAAATCTCGAACATGAAAGAATTACTACCTGTTCTTGAACCCATTGCACAAAGCAGCAGTACTCTACTTATAATTTCTGAAGAAGTTGAAGGAGAAGCTCTTGCAACTCTTGTGGTAAATAAAATCCGTGGTGCCCTTAAAATTGCTGCTGTAAAAGCTCCCGGTTTCGGAGACCGCAGAAAGGCGATGCTTGAAGATATTGCCATCCTTACCGGCGGTACGGTAATTAGCGAAGAACGTGGCTTCAAGCTCGAAAATGCTACCATTGCAATGCTTGGCCGCGCTGAAAAGGTTGAAATCGACAAGGACAATACTACCATCATCAACGGCGCTGGAGCGAAGGAGGAAATTGTTAAGCGCGTTAACGAAATAAAGGTTCAAATTGAATCAACAACCTCTGATTACGATCGCGAAAAACTTCAGGAACGTCTTGCCAAACTAGCTGGTGGTGTTGCCGTACTCTACGTGGGTGCTGCTACTGAAGTGGAAATGAAAGAAAAGAAAGACCGTGTTGATGATGCTCTTGCTGCAACCCGTGCTGCCGTTGAAGAAGGCATTGTTCCTGGTGGAGGTGTGGCTTACATCCGTGCCATCTCACGTCTGGAATCTCTGTCAGGTGCTAACGAAGACGAAAATACAGGTATTGCAATTGTTAAGCGTGCAATTGAAGAGCCTCTTCGTCAAATTATTGCCAATGCCGGAGGCGAAGGTGCAGTTATAGTTCAAAAGGTGAAAGAAGGTAAAGACGACTTCGGTTTCAATGCACGAACTGAAACCTATGAGAACTTATTCTCTACAGGTGTTATCGATCCGACCAAGGTAACTCGTATCGCCATAGAAAATGCAGCTTCCATTGCCTCTATGCTGTTGACCACCGAGTGTGTTATCAGCGAAATCCCAGAGGAAGAACCTGCAATGCCCGCCGGTGGAATGGGCGGCGGAATGGGTGGAATGATGTAATTTGTACCTGTTTATTATCATCAAAGGCTGCCCTATGGCAGCCTTTGATGTTTTCACTTATTCCTATTTTAATCCACCTTCCCTATTCAGAAATCTCCAGCATAAATCCTGAACCATGTACATTAATGATTTGAATTCCTGATGCGTTGCTTAAATGTTTCCTTAACTTTGCAATATAAACATCCAGGCTCCTGCCATTAAAATAACTGGTATTACCCCAGATTCGGGTTAATAAAACATCACGTTCTACAAGTCGGTTCGAATTCTCGGCAAGAATTTTCAATACTTTACATTCTTTGGGCGATAACCGTATTGTTTCGTCCTGTATCTTCAACTGACTTTTTGAAGTATCTAATACACAATCGCCCACTTTCACTGCTACTTTGTCAATCGTACTCTGCGCAACCGGATTTCCCGTTCTTCTAAGCAGCACCGATACTCTCAGTAGAAACTCTTCTGTACTAAAAGGTTTTGTAAGGTAATCATCGGCCCCGGCTTTGAAACCGGCAATTTTATCATCTGTCTGGTTTTTGGCTGTAAGAAAAAACACAGGTATGGCTGGCTGTATTTTTTTAATACTCCTGGACAAAGTTATTCCATCCATCTTTGGCATCATTACATCGAGTATGCATAACTGATATGTATTTTTATTGAACAACTCAAGTGCATCCAATCCGTTTGTCGCTAAATGTGTTTTATAACCTTCCGCAAGCAAAGCATCCTGTATTACCATCCCAAGGTGAAGGTCATCTTCAGCTAATAAAATTAGTTTGTCGTTATTTGTCATGCAGAGGTATTTTAATTTTAAACTCCGAACCCTCTCTTAAGTTACTATCTACCATAATGCCCCATCCATGGGCATCTATAAGCAGCTTAACATAATAGAGTCCAAGCCCATAACCAGAGCTATTATGGATATTTCCGGTCTGTGCTCTGTAAAATTTTTCAAAAATCTGCTTTAGCTGAGAAGAATCCATTCCTATTCCACTATCCCTGACTGTTATTTGCGCTTCCAAAGGACTTCTAACTGCGGTAATAAGTATTTCAGGCACTTTATCACTATACTTTATGGCATTGTCTATAAGATTATTAATAATGGTTGTAAAATGTAGCTTATCTGCTTTTAATTTTCCAAATGTTTCATCAATCTGAACTGTAATTTTACCTCCGCTTTCAATAAGTGATAGAGAAAAATTATTGACACATTCCTCTATCATTACTTTAATATCAATCATTTCCAATTGCAAAACCACTTTCCCCTTCTCAAGCCGTGAAATTTGAAGTACACGCTCAACCTGCCTTTCCAATCGCTTATTTTCAGCACTTATAATGGATGCATACCTGTTAATTTTCTCGCGGCTGACCTCAGAATTATTGCGCAGTAGCATCTCTGCACTCAAACCGATTGTTGAAATAGGTGTTTTCAATTCATGTGTCATATTACTAATAAAGTCATTTCGCATTTCCGAAATACGCTTTTGTCTGATGATAGTATTAATGGCGTATCCAAAGAAAAGAAATGCAAGAAAAACTGCTGCAGAAGCTATCAACCAGGCATTTGGCATCTCAATAGGTGGCTGAATTAAAAGACTCTTTCGCGATGGAAAACGAACGCTGAAATAATGACCGTCATTTTGCCATTCAATTTCAGGTATATCCTTATCCTCTATAATACTTGCTGAGGAATCAAGCGAGACATAATCACTGTAAACAACACTATCAGTAAAACAATCGTAAATACCATATTGAAAATCTTCATTAATGTTATATTCATCAAAAGCCCGCTTCAGTAAATTCTCAAGTAGGTAAGGGTGTAGTGTATCATTGATTCGCACCACAAAATAATTACTGTGCAATTGTTCCACAGTCTTATACGTTTCTTCCGGATTATTATAAATCCTGCTAATTTGACGGGCAACATGGCTTAATGCAGTTCTGACGCGCTCGTTAAATTCATCCTCTACCATCGCCTGCTGATCTTTCTGTCTTCTTTGCTCCTGCTCCTGAATTCTTAAATTATTCTGTACCCAAAATACCTGAAGGGCAAGAATGCCGGCAATAGCCAGACAGCCGGCAATAATTACGGTTCGAACCTGTTTTTTCAGCACGTGTAAATGTAATGATTTGGCATAGGACACATTTGGGTTTTAACATTTTTTTATATTTTTTCAGATCCGTGCAACCAAAAAACTGTGCATTTCATCACAAATCATAATAACAATCAAATATTTTAAAATGAAAAAGACTTTGTTCTTCGCTTTTGCTGCCCTGTTGGTTGCAAGTTCTATTACAAGCTGTAAAAAAGGTGAAAATGATCCGGGATTAACATTTCGTTCGCGCAAAGCTCGTCTTGCCGGTGAATGGAAAATGGTTTCAGGTGAGATCAAAACAACAAGTATTGACATAACCGGAGGTACAACAACCACAACAATAACCACTACCACCCTTACCGATACTCAAATGACTGAATCCACTACTGTAAATGGCGGTACCCCTACAACGTCAACCGTTACCATCACGGAATGGTCGTTTAATATCGACAAAGCGGGCACATATAAAATGACCCAAACCTTAGCTGATGGCAGCAACTGGACAAACACCGACATCACTGAAGGTGAGTGGGTATTTTTGGGTAAAAACAAAACAGCTGAATTGAAAAATAAAGAAGCGATTGCTTTAAATACCACTTCGTCTTCAAGTTCATTCACTTTTGGCGGAACCACTTCTTCAAGCAATTACACTGAAGATGGCTGGGGTTCTGTTGAAATCTGGACCATCGACCAGCTTAAAAACAAAGAAATGATTCTTAAAGGAACATATAAGCACACAGATGGTGATGATGGCGATTCAGAAACCACTGAATATACGATTACTTTCACTCAGGAATAATCATATTTGCAATTCTGAAAAACTGTCCCCCTTGGGGGGCAGTTTTTTTTTGAACCTATATGAACCTTACCAGTAACAAAGTGTTTCAAGAACAGTCTATCTTTGCCACGTGAAAACCAAGACCAGAAAACAAAATAAAGTAAACGTAATTACTCTGGGGTGCTCTAAGAATTTGTTCGACAGCGAACTATTAATGAACCAATTAAAGGCTAATAAATTTAAAGTAACGCACGAAAGTGAAACACCTGATGCAGATGTAGTAATAATAAACACCTGCGGATTTATTGAAAATGCCAAGCAAGAAAGTATTGACACCATTCTGGACTGGAGCAGAGCCAAAGATGAAGGGCTCATTGAAAAAGTTTATGTTACAGGGTGTCTTAGTCAACGCTACCAGCCCGAGCTTGAAAAGGAAATTACAAATATTGACGGGTGGTTTGGCACACGCGACCTGCCAAAACTCTTGAAAACGCTGAAAGCAGACTATAAACACGAACTGGTTGGTGAAAAACTCTTGACAACCCCGGCACATTATGCTTATTTAAAAATTGCCGAAGGGTGTGACAGGCCTTGTTCGTTTTGTGCCATTCCTTTAATGAGAGGAAATCACCGCAGTACTCCTATGGAAGAACTGGTGAAACAGGCACAGGGACTGGCTGCTCAGGGCGTTAAAGAACTGATTTTAATTGCACAGGATTTAACTTTCTATGGTCTTGATTTGTACAAAAAAAGAATGCTTGCCGATTTGCTGAAAAGGTTAAGCGATGTAACCGGAATTGAATGGATTCGTCTTCATTATGCATTTCCTGCCGGTTTTCCGTCTGATGTTCTGCAAGTAATGAAAGAACGTGACAACATTTGCAAATACCTTGACATGCCGCTGCAACATGCAACTACCAGAATGTTACAGGCCATGAAAAGAGGAATAACCCGTGAAAAAACAGATGAACTGATTCAATCAATAAGAAGCGAAATTCCTCAGATTGCCATCAGAACAACTTTAATTTCAGGGTTTCCGGGGGAAACAGATGATGATTTTCAGGAAATGAAAATTTGGGTTGCAAATATGAAGTTTGACAGGCTCGGAATTTTTACTTACAGCCATGAAGAAAATACCTCAGCCTATTCATTAAAAGACGACGTTCCTGAAGACGTAAAAAAATCCCGCGCTGATGAGATCATGGATATACAAAGCGGAATTAGTTTAGAATTAAACGAGAAAAAAATTGGAAAGCAATTTAAAGTTCTTATTGACCGCATTGAAGGAGACTTCTATGTTGGCCGTACTGAATTTGATTCCCCCGAAGTTGATAACGAAGTCCTTATTAAAAAAGCTGATACTTATTTGCGTATAGGAGACTTCGTTACAGCACGCATTACAAAAGCAGATATGTTTGACCTATACGCTGAAGTATGGTAGCCGATTTGTTTTCAATCTTGTTGCACGACCACAGCCCACATATTCACGACCGTGGGCCTCACTATTACGAATTCAATGATTCTTGGCTGATAAGAGAACCGTGGAATGCAGCCTCATCCGTATTCTTCCTGGTACCCGTTTTTTATTGGCTGTGGCGGCTAAAAGGCGAATACCGCGAGAACAACGCAATTGTAATGATGCTCCCGTTACTGTTTCTTAACGGTTTAGGAAGTACCTTCTTTCATGCACTCAGGGCCAGCAATTTTTTTCTGTTTCTCGACTTCGCTCCGGCTGCCGTCTTAATGTTAATTTTAACATACTACTTCTGGAATCTGATTATTGGAAAACCCTGGGTATCTGTAGCCATAATCGTACTTTCATTTGTGCCCCGTTTCTTTCTATTCAGGTATCTTGATGAATGGGGGCTTACACGACAGGATGTTGTAAACTTCAGCTACTTTTTTTCCGGACTTATGTTTTTCCTGCCTACTATGATTATCAATCTTAAAACAGGCTGGTATAAATGGTATCTCATATTCGCAAGTATTGTGCTGCTCAGCTTATCGTTGATGTTCCGAAATCTTGACGACAGAACTCACCCCCTACTTCCTATGGGTACTCACTGGCTATGGCATGTTGTAAGTGCTCTTTCAGTATTTACTCTGGGATACTACCTGTATTATCTTAAGAGAAGAAACATTAAGACTTTCTTCAATTCAAAATAATCGGTTGTTTTACAATAAACTAATCAAAAATACATTCATACCCAAAGTTACTGAGGAGGGTTTCTGTATTTTTAAATGATTTTCACGATATTTGCAGTATTATAGTGAACCCTCACCCTATGAATTGCGTACAGCGCATTATGTTGTTGACCTTATCGAAAATGCGTCTGCTCTTGTCGGTACTTTTCGTATTGACTGTCTCTGTCGTTAATTCTCAGGTTATCAAATTCGACGGGTTCCTTTCTGACGAGTTCACTCAAAAACCCATCTCAGGAGCCACTGTTCAGCTTTTAAAGAATGGTTCTGTGGTTGCCAATGCAACTGCAGGTTCTAACGGAAAATACAAAGTGCAGGCCCCACTGGAACAGGCAACCTATAGCATTCGGTTTTCGCAGGGAGGCATGGTAACCAAAGAAATTGAAGTGGCAGGCTTACAGGCAGCCGACCCTGAGCTTATTGGAAAGGGCTTTGAACTAGAACTTGACGTTACGCTATTTAATCAGGCACCGGATATTGACTTTACCCCTGTTACCTCTAAACCAGTCGGAAGAATGAAATTCGATGTCAGTACCGGAGGATTATTACCGGATGAAAGATACAATAATGCTCAGCGAAAGGAAATTGATAAAATTCTTTCTCTGCTGAAGAAAAAACAAGATGAAGAGAATCTAAAGAAAGCTGAATTCGAAAAACTTGTCAAGCAGGGCGACCAAAATGTTTCCGGTTCCAAATTTATTGATGCCGCCAATAACTATAAGGATGCTTTGGCCATTATGGAAGATGCAGCTGTTAGAAAGAAATACGAAGATGCCCAGAAAAAAGCCGAAGAACAGAAGCAACAGCAACAGGCAGAAGCTGATTTCAAAAAATTAATGGCAGATGCTGAAACTAAAATGACTGCCAAAAGTTATCAGGAGGCAATTGCGTTATTTAAACAGGCTCAATCCATTAAGAAGGATGACCCCACTCCACCAAAGCGAATTGCTGACGCCGAAAAATTGTTAAAAGATCAGGCCGCCGAACAGGAGAAAAAAGCAAAATACGACAAACTGATTGCCGATGCCGACGCACTGTTCGGGCAAAGCAAATGGGCAGATGCCAAAACCAAATATCAGGAAGCGCTGACACTGTACCCCAACGAAACACATCCTAAAACACGCATCGGAGAATGTGATGCAAAAATTAAGTCGGAACAGGATGCCGCCAATGCCGAAAAAGAGAAAAAAGCAAAATACGACAAATTAATAACGGAAGCTGACGGACTTTTCGGACAAAGCAAATGGGCCGATGCAAAAACGAAATATCAGGAGGCGCTGACACTGTACCCCAACGAAACACATCCTAAAACACGCATCGGAGAATGTG